>DATHOA010000122.1:0-15345 GCA_035485475.1 Steroidobacteraceae bacterium
AACCGCGCGCCGCGCTGACCAGTTCCTCGAGGTTCTCCACGCGCGCTTCGCCGCGATCGGCCTTCTCGCGCCGGTGATGATCGATCAGACCGCTGTGGTTGATGACATGATCGACCTGCTCATGCAGCGCAAGACCCTGGATCTCGCGCTCCAGCCGTTCGATCAGCTGCATGAAGCCGTGCACCGCCGTCGCGGCCTTCGGGCCCAGTGCGTCCGTGATGCAGGCACCGGCCGCATCCCACAGGCTTTGTCCGGAGCCCTTGGCGGTCTCACGGATGATGTCCAGGCTCTTCGCGCCGATGCCGCGGGTGGGCAGGTTCACCACCCGTTCGAACGAGGCATCGTCGAGGCGGTTCGAGATCAGGCGCAGGTAGGCGAGCGCGTCCTTGATTTCGGCGCGTTCGAAGAACCGCAGGCCCCCGTACACCTTGTAGGGCATCCGTGCCGAGAGAAAGGCCTCTTCAAACACCCGCGATTGCGCGTTGGAGCGATACAGGATGGCCACCTGGCTGCGCTGACCGCCACGCTGCGTCCAGTCACGGATCCGCTGCAACACAAACTCCGCCTCGTCGCGTTCATTGAAGGCCGCGTACAGGTGAATCGGATCCCCGCGCTCGCCGTCCGTCCACAGCGTCTTGCCCAGCCGCCCGGAGTTGTTCGCGATCAGCGCATTCGCGCCATTGAGGATAGTGGCCGTCGAGCGGTAATTCTGTTCCAGGCGAAACAGCTTCGCATGCGGGAAATCGCGGCGGAACTGATGCAGATTCTCCACGCGTGCGCCGCGCCAGCGATAGATGGACTGGTCATCATCGCCCACCGCGAAGGGCTGCACGGTGCTGCCCGCCAGCAGCTTCATCCAGCCGTACTGGATGGCATTGGTGTCCTGGAACTCATCGATCAGCACGTGCCGGAAGCGATGGCGATAGTGATCCAGCAGCGCCGGCTGGTCGCGCCACAGTTCGAACGCGCGCAGCAGCAGCTCCGCGAAATCGACCACACCGGCGCGCGCGCAGGCCTCCTCATAGTCCGTGTACAGACGGATCAGCTGGCGGCGCGTCGGATCGTTGCCGTCCTTGAGGTGCTTGGGCCGGTGGCCCTCGTCCTTGTTCGAATTGATGAACCCCTGCACCTCGCGCGGTACCCAGCGGCTCTCATCCAGGCCCTGCGCCTTGATGAGTTTCTTGATCACGCGCAACTGATCCTCCGAGTCCAGGATCTGGAAGCCCTGCACCAGCCCCGCCTCGCGCCAGTGCAGCCGCAACAGCCGGTGCGCAATGCCGTGGAAGGTGCCGATCCACAGCGCCGCGGCCGAGTAACCCAGCAGGGTCTCGATGCGCCCGCGCATTTCCCCGGCCGCCTTGTTCGTGAAGGTCACGGCCAGAATGCTGTGCGGTGAGACATTCTCGACCTGGCACAGCCATGCCAGCCGATGGATGAGCACGCGGGTCTTGCCGCTGCCGGCACCGGCGAGCACCAGTACCGGGCCAACGGGAGCAGTGACGGCTGCGCGCTGCGCGTCGTTCAGCGACGCTAGGATGGGAGACAGATCCATGGGACGCGCATTCTATACCACGGCTGCCCGATCAAGACCGATGGGTCGGGACGTCGGTGAATGACCGTACGATCTCCACCACCAGGCTGATCAGCACCGGTCCGATCACGATGCCGATGAAGCCAAAGGCGCTGACGCCGCCGATGGCGCCGACAAACACCGCCAGGGCCGAGACCTGCGCATGGCGGGAGGTCAGCATGGGGCGCAGGAACTGCTCGCCTAGCGCCAGCAGTCCCCACCACACCAGCAGAAAGATCGCGGCCCCCCAACGGCCGACGGCGATCAGGTACAGGATGGCCGGCACCAGCACCACGGCGCTGCCGACCGCCGGGATGAAGGAGGCGGCGCCGGCGAGTGCGCCGAATACCACGGGCGAGGGCAGGCCGATGATGGCGAAGCCGATGCCGATGAGTATTCCCTGCAGCAGCGCCGTCATGGTCGTGCCATAGACCACGGCGCGCATGACCGAGATCAGGTTGTTGATCAGCAGGTCGCTCATATCGCTGTCTACCGGTATCAGCCGGGCCAGATGCCGCATGATGGTGCGGCCGTCCAGCAGCAGGAAGAACAGCAGAAACAGCATCAGCACGAACTGGATGAAGGTGCCCGCGACGCCCATGACAAAGTCGCCGCTCATGGCGGCGGCCGCCTGCAGGGCCGCGTGCGCGGTCTGCGTTGCCCAGTCCTGAACCTGCGCGGCACTGATCGGCAGGCTCTCCTGGATCAGGCGCAGCACCGGACCGATCACCGGATAGCTTCCCGGGTCGCCGCCCAGGCCGGGCACGTACCAGCTGCCCTGTTTGACACTGGCGATGAGACTGCCTACCTGGCGCGCGAACATCAGCCCCAGGATGCTCAGCGGCGCGATGATCACAAATGGCGTCAGCACCGTGATGATTCCGGCCGACAGGCCCGGCCGGTGCTTCAGGGCACGCGACAGCCGCACCTGCACGGGAAACAGCAGGAACGCCAGCACCGTCGCCGCAGTGAGGGCCCCGGCCAGGGGTGCGGCCATCCGCAGCAGCAGATAGCCCAGCAAGCCCAAGGCGACCAGGGTGAAGGTGCCGCGGTAGAAGGGGGAGTAGCGTTCCACGGTAGCGAGCCTAACCGGATTGCAGCTGCGCGGCGAGCGCTACGGCGGGCTGCCGACCTGCTCGGTGAGGCTGCCCAGAAAGGCCGTCAGCTCCTCACGTTCGTTCTGCGTCAGGGTAAAGGTTTTCAGGCGCGGATCACGCTGCCCGCCGTGGGCGCTGGAGGGAAGTCTTCCGACCCGCTGGTAGTGGTCGAGTACTGCATCCAGCGTCGCGAAGCGTCCATCGTGCATATAGGGGGCGGTCAGGGCGATATTGCGCAGCGTGGGGATGCGCACGCGCCCGACTCCCAGACCGTCGTCGGCGAAGCCGGCTTTGCCCGTAGCTCCCGCACGATCGCGCCAGTTGCCGGAAAAATTGAAACCGGAATGACAGCCCGCGCAGCCGATGCGGCTGGAGAAGAACAGCGCCATGCCGCGCTTGGCCGCCGGCGACAGGGCCGCATGCTCCCCCGCGAACACGTAGGCATCAAAGGCCGAGTGGCCATCGATGAGGGTGCGCTCGAAGGCGGCGATGGCCTCGATGATGCGCGCCGTGCTGATCGCGCCGCCAAATGCGGCGGCAAACTGCTGGGGATAGGTCGCATCCGCGGCCAGCGCCCTGCGCACCGCGCGCTCGCGACCGGCCAGGCCGATTTCGATGGGATGACGATTGAACAGCGGCTGCCGCATCTGCGCTTCCAGCGAGGAAATTTCCGGATGCTGCCAGCCGTAGGACAGGTTGTAGGCGACATTGATCAGCGCCATCGAGCCATGCGCCATGACGGCTCCGGTCGCACCCACCGCGCGGGCGCGGCCGTCGGTGTAGCTGCGCGCCGGATCGTGACAGCTCGCGCAGCTGTAGTGGCCGGTGACCGATAGCCGCGATTCAAAGAAGAGGCGCTGCCCCAGCGCGACTTTCGCCACCGACATCGGATTGTCCGCCGGCACGAACGGTGTTGGAAAGCCGCGTGGCAGCCGCCAGTCGAAAGATGCGGTGGTGACCTGCGCGCCAACCAGCGACGGCAGCGCGGCCAGCAGCAGCGACCACAACCGCCGTGCCAATCCGCTAACGCCAGCTTGCGGCCGCACCCTCGCGCGTCAGCGCCGCGGTCTGGGTCGCGATCTGGCTGCGCTCCTGCACCCACTGCTGCAGATCCGTCACCTCACTGGCATCGACGGCGTGCGCGCCCTGCTGGGTCTTGATCCACACCTTCATCGATTCGAGCAGCGTCGCCGCGATCTTGCGGTTGCTGGCAAACAGATCCAGATAGGCCTGCTTCGCATCGTGAAGGCGATTCAGGCGCAGATACGCCTCACCGCGATACTCCAGCGCTTCGGGAAGGCCGGGCACGAGCTCCAGGGCTTTCGCGTACGAGGCCAGCGCGTCATCGTAGGCGCCGAGCTTGCGCTGGGTATAGCCCAGCGAATTCCAGGCTTGCGCCAACTGCGGTGAGCGCCCGACGAGCGACTGCAGCTTGGTGCGCGCGCTGGCGTAGGCCTCCCTGGCGCCCGTCTGATCCGTGAGCGCGTCGCCCTTCTTCATCAGGGTCAGCGCGTCGTTGTAGACCTTTTCATCCTGCGGCGATGCCGCCGCCTGCGGGGCGGAGCCGCCGTCATCGAGCGAGGCGCCGGGGATTGACCAGGCCAGCGGCGCCGCCAGCAGCGCGGTTGAGGTCAGCAGCAGAATGGCTCGAATGCGCATGGACTTACTCTCCGTGGGTCGCAATTACCAGGTATTACGCAGGGCGCGCAGTTTCAGGAACACCGCCTTCGCATCCGGGTTCTCGCCCAGATCCGTGAACTGCTCGCGCAGGCGGGCGATGATGCGCGGGTTCTGCAGCCTGAAGAAGGTATTGACGCGCTTTTCCTGCGCCAACGTGGTCACGGGCGCATCCTGCGCGGCCGCGCCGCGCGTCACGGTGAGCATCTGCGCCGCCTCCTCGTTGTCCGGCTCCCGATCCAGCGTGAACTCGAGGTTGCGGACCAGGTATTCGTGACCCGGGAACAGGCGCGTCGCATCCGGCAGCCGCGCCAGCTGCGTGACAAAGGTGTCGTAGAGCAGCTCGGGCCGCCCCGTGCTGTGGCAATTGCCGGCGCCGGCGTTGAACAGCGTGTCGCCGGAGAACAGCGCGGGGGCATTGCCATGGGCGAAGAGGCAGATGTGCGCCAGGGTGTGGCCCGGGGTATCCAGGCACTCCAGCTCGACGCTGCGTCCGATGCGGATCACATCACCGCGCTCGAGGCCGCGATCCACCCCGCCGATCGCGGCCGCCGCCTGTGCGTGCGCCAGCACGCGGGCCCCGGTCGCGCCGACCAGACCGACGTTGCCGCCCGTGTGATCCCAATGTTCGTGCGTGTTCAGGATCTGGGTGATGGTCCAGCCGCGCCGGCGGGCGGCCGCCAGGCACAGGCTCCACTGCAGCGGATCGATCGCCAGTGCCTCGCCCGTTTCCGGGCAGGCCACCAGGTAGTGGAAGTTGCGCAAATCATTGGCTGCCCAGACGCGTTCGATCAGCATGCGCGCAACCCTCTGTTCAGAGCAGATGCTGGGTCGTGGGCAGGTAGTGATCCACGAGCAGCGCCGCAAACATCCACATCAGATAGTTGACCGAAAAGCGGAACACCCGCATCGGCAGATCCTGGCGTGCCGAAATCTTCAGGATCAGGGCGTGGTAGAGAAACATCGCATCGAGAATGAGCGCGGCGGCCAGATAGATCAGGCCACTCATGCGCGTCATGAATGGCAGCAGCGTGACCAGCACCAGCAGCACCGTGTACAGCAGCACGTGCAGGCGCGTGTGTGCCACGCCATGCGTGACCGGGAGCATCGGAATTCCGGCCCGGGCGTACTCATCGCGACGCGCGATGGCCAGCGCCCAGAAGTGCGGTGGCGTCCAGGCAAAGATGATCAGGAACAGCAGCAGCGCGTCGGCATCGACATGGCCGGTCACGGCCGTCCAGCCCAGCACCGGCGGTGCGGCACCGGCGGCACCGCCGATCACGATGTTCTGGGAGGTGGCGCGTTTCAACCATGCCGTATAGATGATGGCGTAACCGATCAGTGAGGCAAAGGTCAGCACGGCCGTGAGCAGATTCACGAGCAGGCCCAGCACGGCCATCGAGACAAAGCCGAGGGCGCCCGCGAAAATCAACGCCTGCCGCTCGTTGAGACCGCCGGTAGGCAGCGGCCGGCCGCGGGTCCGCGACATCTGCGCATCGATGCGTCGGTCCAGCACATGATTGATGGCGGCCGCGCTGGCCGAGGCCAGGGCGATGCCGAGGTTGCCCCACAGCATGGCCGACAGCGGCGGCATTCCGGGTGTCGACATCAACGTGCCCACGATGGCCGTGAACACGATGAGCGCGACCACGCGCGGCTTGGTCAACGCCAGGTACAGGCGCCAATGCGCCTGCGGCAGTGCGTATCCGGAGGATGTAGCCAAGTGCGCTCACTGCTCCATCAGCTGCGCAGGCCCGCAGCGATCAGCCGATGATTGAGTGCCACGGTCGCCAGCAGCAGCAGGGCGGCCCCGCCATTGTGTGCCGTGGCCAGCCATAGCGGGAAGCCCTTCATGACCATCGTGATGCCGATCGCCAGCTGCAGCCCCAGGGCCACCAGCACGGCGCTGGCGGGCAGGTGCGCGCGCACCAGCGCGCGGTCACGCAATATCCAGATGGCGGCCAGACTCAAGGCCGCGGTGGCCACGAGCGCACCGAGTCGATGCGTGAAGTGAATGGCAACACGCGCGCTGTTGCCGAGCACACCGCCCTCGTAGTTCATGGTGGGCGAGTGCCACAGTACGAAGGCGTTGCCAAAGTCCATGCGCGGCCACCACGAGGCCTGGCAGGTCGGGAAATCCGGGCAGGCGGTCGCCGCATAGTTGGTGCTGGTCCAGCCGCCCAGCGCGATCTGCAACGCCAGCGCGAGCAGACCGATGAGCGCCAGCCGGCGGCTGACGGTATTGGAGTGCGCCCAACCTACCGGCGGACTGCGTCCCAGCGAGGGACTGCTGGTGCGGGGGATGCGCGCATCGAGCGTCAGCCACAGCCACCACAGCAGCGCGAGGGTCGTCATGCCGAACAGCAGATGCAGCGTGACGATCTGCGGGGCGACCTGCCAGGTCACGGTCAGCATACCCAGCAGCGCCTGGACGACAATCGTGGCCACCACCGCGAGCGTGAGCGGCACGCTGGCGCCCGCGGCTGAGCGACTGCGCTTCTGGGAGAACGCCATCACGGCAAGGATCAGGGTGAGGATGACCAGCGAGCCCGCGCAGTAGCGATGGATCATCTCGCGCCAGGCCTTGCCCACGTCGGCGGCGGTGCCGGTGGGCGCGATATGACCGTAACAGCCGGGCCAGTCCGGGCAGCCCAGGCCCGCGGTGGTCAGACGCACATAGGCGCCGAGTACGACCACGGCGAAGGCCAGCAGCACCGCGACAAAGGCGACGCGGCGCATCCAGGTGACAGTGGTATCCGGATCCCGAAGCATGAGTTCAGCCAATATGAGACAGCTGCAGCAGGCGTTTCAGGTCCTCGAGCAGACCCTTCGGCGGCAGGCGTGCATCGTAGCGCATCATGAGGTTTCCCAACGGATCGACGATGTACAGCGCCCGGGCACGCCCGTCGCTGGGAAATTGCGCCAGCAGTGGCTGCGCCGCCGCTGCGGAGGCATCGAGCACGCGCAGCCCGGGATGTTCGCGCGCCAGGAAGCTTTGGTCGCAGCAGTGGGTTGGCGCGAGGAACACGCGCTGCACGCGGTGCATGTCATTGTTCAAGGACAGGCGCGTCTGGCGCATGAAGAACAGTGTCGTGCGGCAGTCCCCATTGCAGGCGCCATCGCCGATGTACACCAGGCTCCACTGTCCGCGGAACAGGTGGGGCTGGGCGACACCTGCGGCATCGGCCAGTGTCACATCGGGCAGGGACCGGAGCGGTTCGATGAGTTCGCCATGATTGGTCGTGCCCAGGGGATGCCAGTGCAGGCCGTAGTACAGCCAGAAGGCGAGCAACAGCGGCAACGCAAACAGGCCGCCCAGGGCAAACACGGTGCGGAAATTGCGGCGATGCAGTTCCGGGTCGATGACGCTGCTCATGAAATTTTCGGCTCCTGCCGCCGTGCGCTCATGATCCCCCAGATGATCAGCAGCGTCACCGCGAATCCCCACCATTGAATGGCATAGGACCAGTGGCGCAGGGGTGACAGCCCCGGGGGCTGCCAGTCCCTGACATAACCGGCGCCGCTCCCCGGATCGAGCAGGACGGTCCACGGTTCCAGTTTCTGATGCAGGGCCGTGGCCAGATCGGCAAGCGTGGGAAAGCCGGTGACCTTGGGCCAGGATCCGGTGACGGCCGGCGCCGCGTGGCCCAATGCCAGGCCACCCACGGGCAGGTTGTCCAGGCGCCCCGTCAGCAGCACGGCGTGTGCATCATCGAGCCCGATCTGCGGCAAGCGGGCGCGCGAACCGGTGAAGGGCACCCAGCCCCGGTTGATGATCAGCACCCGGCCATCGCCCAGGTGCAGGGGCGTCAGCACCGCATAGCCCGGCAGGCCGCCATGCGACTGGTTGTCGATCAGGAACTGGTGGCCGGCGTCCCAGGTACCGGTGACGGTGATGCGGCTGAATCGGGGTAGTGAACCCACATCCTGCGTACCCAGTGGCAGCGCCGCATCCGCGCCGCGCGCGAAGGCATCCCACTCGGCCTGGCGCCGCTCCCCGCGTTGCCATTGCCACTCGCCCAGGCGCACGAATACCACGCACAGCGCGAGCGTCAGCAGTGTCATCGACCAGGAGGGGGCGAAACGGCGTCGGCCGATGGGGAAACTCACGATGGGCATGGGGAGATTCGGATCTATAATCGACCGATGGCACTGAAGGTCCTGATCATCCTGATGCTGGTGGCCATCGTCGCGAGCCTCGGCTCGGCGCTGTTTCATCTATCCCGCGCCCAGGGCGACTCGCGCAAGATGTTCCGCTCCCTGGCCCTGCGCGTCGGACTGTCCGTAGGCCTGTTCATCCTGCTGATGGTGGCCTGGTCGCTCGGGCTGATCAGGCCACACGGGCTGTGATCGCCCGCTTGGCTCCTACAGCCAGTACACGAATACGAACAGGCCCAGCCACACCACATCGACGAAGTGCCAGTACCAGGCCACCGCCTCGAAGGCGAAGTGCTTGTCGGGCGTGAAGTGCCCGCGCAGCACCCGCAGCCATACCACCGTGAGCATGATGGCGCCGATGGTGACGTGCAGACCGTGAAAGCCGGTCAGCATGAAGAAGGTGGAGCCATAGATGCCGGTGCTCAGTTTCAGACCCAGCTCACGATAGGCTTCGCCGTATTCATGGGCCTGCAGCGCCACGAAGCTGAACCCCAGGATGAAGGTCAGGGCCAGGAACACCTTCAGCACGCCGCGCTTACCCGTGCGCAGCGCATGGTGCGCGATGGTGACCGTGACGCCGCTGGTCAGCAGGATCAGGGTGTTGATGGCCGGCAGGCCGAACGCCGGCACGGTTTCGAAGACGCCGCCCGCATGACCGCCCACGTGCGCCGGACCATTCGTCGGCCAGGTGCCGTCGTAATGGGGCCACAACAGGATGTTCGTGAAGATCTTGACCCCGCGACCGCCCAGCCACGCCGTCGACAGCGTGCGTGCATAGAACAGCGCGCCGAAGAAGGCCGCAAAGAACATCACTTCGGAGAAGATGAACCACATCATTCCCATGCGGAACGAGCGATCGACCTGGCTGTTGAAGATGCCGTGCTGGTCTTCGCCGATGACGGAGTAGAACCAGCCGAAGAAGGTGCAGGCGATGAGGGCGAAGCCGGGCGCGAGCGCCCAGGGGCCTGCCCAGTCATTGAAGTAGGTCACCAACCCCAACATGATCGAGAACAGCGATACCGACCCGACGATTGGCCAGAGGCTGTGATGCGGGACGTAGTAGTGACTGCTGTCCGGGGCGTGCGCCTGTGCCATGGTCATTTCTCGGGTTTGATCATTGTCGTGGAATCGTAGAACGTGTAAGTCAGCGTCAAACGATCGATGTACTTGGGGAGCGCCGGGTCAACGAAGAAGCGCACCGGCATCACCCGCTCCTGGTTCACGTCGAAGTGCTGTGGCGAGAAGCAGAAGCACTCGGTCTTGCGAAACCAGGCCACGGCCTTTGACGGTGAGATATCCGGCACGGCCTGGGCCACCGTGTCATGGCCCATCAGGTTGTGTGCATAGAAGTGTGTCAGGTACAGCTGGCCGGGATGCACCTGCATGGTCTTGACCATCGGGTGGAACTCCCAGTTGCCATTCGCCGGCAGGTTGGTGAGGAAGTCCACGGTCACCATGCGGTTCAGATCCGGGTGTTCGCTGACCGTGGCAGCGCGCGCCAGCGATGACTGGTCGCCCTGGCCCGTCACCGCGCACAGTACGTTGTAGAGCGGCACGAGCGCGAACCCGAAGCCAAAGCTGCCGAGCGCGAAGATGAACAGCTTCGCGGCCAGCGAGCGGTTGGTCTTGCCGGGCTTGTCGCGCTCCAGTCTCATCGTGAGCCGCGCCAGATCATCATGGCCATGAAGCCCACATAGAACGCGGCCGCGATAAAGCCCAGCAGCAGCGCCGTGCGGCGCACGCCGCGCCGGCGTTGATCCGTCAGGGTAGGCACACCAAGTGCCATCAATGCGCCGCGCCGCGGTTGATCAGCGCATCCGACGGCGGCTCCGTCCAGGAGTGGAACGGCGGCGGAGAGGGCAGCTCCCACTCCAGGCCATGCGCGCCTTCCCAGGCACGGTTACCGACACGTTCGCCACCGCGCACGCACTTCCAGATGATGTAGGGAAACAAAAACTGCGACAGGCCGAAGCAGAAGCCACCGATCGAGGAGACCATGTTCCAGTCGGTGAACTGCACGGCGTAATCCGGAATCCGGCGCGGCATGCCCGCCAGTCCCAGGAAGTGCTGCGGGAAGAACAGTACGTTCACGAAAATGGTCGACAGCCAGAAATGCCACTTGCCCAGGGTCTGGTCATACATGTTGCCGGTCCATTTCGGCAGCCAGTAGTAAACGGCACCCATGATGGCGAAGATCGCGCCCGGGACCAGCACATAGTGGAAGTGCGCCACCACGAAGTAGGTGTCCTGGTACTGGTAGTCCGCCGGCACGATGGCCAGCATCAGACCGGACAGACCGCCGATCGTGAACAGGAACAGGAACGACAGCGCGAACAGCATCGGCGGCTCGAAGCTGAGCGAGCCCTTGTACATGGTCGCCGTCCAGTTGAACACCTTCACGCCGGTCGGGATCGCGATCAGCATGGTCGAGAGCATGAAGAACAGCTGCCCGGCCAGCGGCATGCCCACCGTGAACATGTGGTGGGCCCAGACGATGAAGGACAGGAAGGCGATGGAGGCGGTGGCATACACCATGGCCTCATAACCGAACAGCGGCTTGCGCGAGAAGGTCGGGATGATTTCCGAGACCACACCGAACGCCGGCAGGATGAGGATGTACACCTCCGGATGGCCAAAGAACCAGAAGATGTGCTGGAACATGACCGGGTCGCCGCCGCCGGCCGCGGTGAAGAACGTCGTGCCGAAGAAATGGTCGGTCAGCAGCATGGTGACGGCGCCCGCGAGCACCGGCATCACCGCGATCAGCAGGTAGGCCGTGATGAGCCAGGTCCACACGAACAGCGGCATGCGCAGCAGCGTCATGCCCGGTGCACGCAGGTTCATGATGGTTACGACGACGTTGATCGCGCCCAGGATGGAGGAGATACCCATCATGTGGATCGCGAAGATGGTCATCGGGAAGGACGCGCCACCCTGCAGCATCAGCGGCGGATACATGGTCCAGCCGCCGGCCGGGCCGCCGCCGGGCACGAACAGGGTCGCCAGCAGCAGCGTGAACGCGAAGGGCAGGATCCAGAAGCTGAAATTATTCAGACGCGGCAGCGCCATGTCCGGCGCGCCCACCTGCATCGGGATCATCCAGTTTGCCAGGCCCGTCCAGGCGGGCATGACCGCGCCGAAGATCATCTCCAGCGCATGCATGGTGGTCATGCTGTTGAAGAACAGCGGATCCATGAACTGCATGCCGGGCTTGAACAGCTCCAGGCGGATGAGCATGGCCATGGTGCCGCCGATGAAGAAGCTGATGCCGGCAAACACCAGGTACATCGTGCCGATGTCCTTGTGATTGGTGGCGTACACCCAGCGGCGCCAGCCTTGCGGCTTGTGATCATGCCCGTCATGGTCGAGGTCGGTAGCAACGTGCGAGTCGTAGGCCATGTTCGTGTCTCTATTTGATATCTGTTGCTTACTTGGCGACCGGCGCCGGAGCCGAAGCGGCAGCCGCAGCGGCCGGAGCCGAGGCGTCGGCGGCAGCCGGCGGATTTTGCTCGAGCTGTTTGGCCTTCAGCCAGGTCGCGAAGTCATCCTTGGAAAGAACGTTCACCACGATGGGCATGAAGCCGTGATCACGGCCACACAGCTCCGCGCAGTTGCCGCGGTACACGCCGGCCTTGTCGGCATCGACGTTGAACCAGGCCTCGTTGACGAAGCCCGGGATGGCGTCCTTCTTGACACCGAACGCCGGCACCCACCAGGAATGAATTACATCGTTCGCCGTGACCAGCATGCGCACCTTGGTGCCGACCGGCACGACCAGCGGGTTGTCCACGTTCAGCAGGTAGTGCGGCACCGTGCGCACATCGATGCCTGAACCGAGCTGCCGGGCCGCGTCGCTTTCGCGATCCAGGCGCGAAAAGTAGCTGACGCCATTGTTCAGGTACTCATAGTTCCAGCCCCACTGGAAGCCGGTGACTTTGATGGTCAGCTGCGAGTTGCGCAGGTCTTCGGTCTTGATCAGGGTGGTGGCGGCCGGGACGGCGGTGGCGACCAGGATGGCGATCGGCACGATGGTCCAGATGATCTCGACCGTGGTGCTGTGGACCAGGGTGGTGTCGGCAACGGCGCCGCGGGATTTGCGGAAGGCGAAGATCGAATAGGCCATCACGCCAAAGACGACCGCCGCGATTCCGACGCACAGCCAGAACATCAGCATGTGCAGGCCGTAGATCTGGCGCGACATCGCGGTCACGCCCTGAGTCATGTTCAGCTGGCCCCAGCCGGATTCGGCATACGCCGCCGGCGACAGGCTCAAGGCCAGTGCCACGACGGTGGCGAGGGGGGACAGGAATTTACGCATCATTTTATGTGTATCTCATGGCCTGCGGCCATCAAAAACCTCGAGCCTCACCTGCAAAACCTAGAGTCGGCGACTCGTTGACACGACCGATGAGCCCTACGAGCTTACCGTAGAGGCCGCGGCGTTCGTCCTCCGTCAGGAAGTCACCCACTGCGCACTGTCGTCCATGCGATTCGATCACGAGGCGGCTCGGATGCAGGCGCGACTTTGAGCGGCGCAGTTTAACCTGTGCCCAGTGCCGCGGAAACACAACCTCACTGGGGATCTTGCCGATATTCGACTGAATGATGACATCCGACTCGGAAATGACGATGGTCTGGTGATGATGACGGCGGCGCAAGCTGATGCGCAGTGCCGCGCCGAGAAGCAGCATTTCCAGCCCGGCAAAGGGCAGCACCGGCCAGAATCCCAGAAAAGTCAGGACCCCGGCAATGCCAAAGCACGGCGCGCAGGCCGTGAGAAAAAAAATCACCGCACCCCGCACGCTGAGCGAGCAGTTCGGCGTTATCACGATGCAGGCGTGCGCTGACTCCATGGGTTTCCACTTTCAAGTCAACCGCTTAGGCGCAGCTGAGTCAACCAGGACCGTGACTTCGGCAGCACTCAGGGGCACCGCCCCCGGTGCCGCCTTATCATAGGCCACGGTGGTCAGCGGCGGCATGCCGATATGGCGCCGCAGGGTCGCCAGGTTTTCCGGCATGCAGGCAAAGTCGGGGTCGATCTGGTTGGCGATCCAGCCGGCCAGGCGCTGGCGCCGCTGCCGAATCGCTGCGACGGTCAGCAGCGCGTGATTCAGGCAGCCCAGTCGCAGGCCCACCACCAGCAGCACCGGTAATTCGAGCGCCGCGGCCAGATCGGCGATGAATTGGGTGTCGTTCAGGGGCGCAAGCCATCCCCCCGCGCCTTCCACGATCACGCAGTCCGCGGCGGCGCGCAGTTTTGCGTAGTTTTCGCGGATCCGCTGCAGCTCGATGCTCACGCCGGCCGTGCGGGCCGCCAGATGGGGCGACACCGGCGTGGCCAGGCAGTAGGGATTGACCGTCTCGTACGGCATGACCACGTTGCTGTCCGCGATCAGACCCAGGGCGTCCGCATTGCGCAGGCCCTGCGCCGTCATGAAGCTGCCGGCGGCCACGGGCTTCATGACCGCCACGCGAACACCGGTGGCGACCAGCGAGCGCACCACCAGTCGGGCGATGACGGTCTTGCCGACTTCGGTGTCGGTGCCGGTAATGAACAGCCCGCCCGACATCAAGGTTCCCGACGGCGGATGGCATGGACCGGGATGCGCACCTCACCGTGAGTGGCCACGGCGGCGGGACGACCGCGTGCGCCCCATGCCGCGCCATAGACCACTTCATAGGTCGCCGGCAGCAGGCCCGAGGGTTGGCGCTGGGATTCGTAGGCTGCGGTCATGGCGCGCCAGCGTCCCTTGCCGGTGAGGCCCCGGGCGCGTGCCGCCGTGGCGTTGCGCGCCCCGATGACCTTCAGATCCCGGCTGATCGCGGCGACGTCCGGATAGACCATGGTCAAGCGCTCCACGTCCATGACCGGCTCCGACAGCCCGGCGCGCGTCACGGCATCGCCGATGTCATGCATATCGCGAAAGCCGCTGACATGGGTGCCACCGTCGGCCGCCGCCCAGGCCGTGCGCAGCTCGCGCAGGGTATCCGGACCGAAGCTCGTGAAGGCGAAAAAGCCGGACGGTGACAGGACGCGCCGGATTTCGCGCAGCGCCGCGTCGAGGTCATCACACCATTGCAGCACCAGGCTGCTGAATACCAGGTCGACCGCACCGTCCCGGAAGGGCAGCTGGAACACATCACCGCAGATGCGCTGCAGGGGCCGCAGCCAGCTGCCGCGGCGCCGTGTTTCGCGCAGCATACCCAGGGCCGGATCCAGTGCGATGACCATCGCGGGCCGATAGCGGTCCTTCAATTTGCGGGCGCCGTGCCCGGTGCCGCAGCCCACATCGACGATCACCTCGGGGGTGATGCGGATCAGGTCCAGCCGTGACAGCAGCTCATCACGCACGCGCGCCTGCAGCACCGCGGCCGTATCGTAGGTGGCGCTGGCGCGATCGAAGGACGCGCGTACCGCGCGTCGGTCCAGGACAAAGGGATCAGGCGGCTGCATGCGGCAATTCGGGCGTGGCGCGCAGCGCCGCCGTGAGGGCCTCGAGCAGCGCGTCGACCTGCTGCTCGCTGTGGGCCGCCGATAAGGTGATGCGCAGTCGCGCCGACGCGCGCGGCACGGTGGGCGGACGGATGGCCGCGACCCAGAATCCCGCCTCGAACAGGTGTTCGCTGACCAACGAGGCGCGCGCACTGTCGCCCAGCACCACCGGCTGGATGGGCGAAACCGAAGGCAGCAGCGGTATGCCGGCCTGCGCCGCGCCGCGCCGCAGCCGGGCGGCCAGCGCCAGCACCCGCTCCCGGCGCCAGCTCTCCGCGCTCGCGACCGCCAGCGCCGCGCGCGCCGCGGCCGCGACCGGCTGCGGCAGTGCCGTGGTGTAGATGTAGCTG
>DATHOA010000123.1:0-23823 GCA_035485475.1 Steroidobacteraceae bacterium
TGTCGAAGCGCTACCGGGGCATCGTGTAACTCTCGAAGATTCCCCTCGGCGCGCGCCCACCTTGGTATCGCTACCCGCCTGCGGCGATACCTTCGTCTACTGGCGCCGCGCCAATTTCGCCGCAAGAATCCTGCAGCACACGGCATTTAGCTGTGCGCGAAGCGGTTGGTCACACCCGGCGATGCAGAGACTCGCCTCGGTGACTACCTGGAGACACAATGAAAACACACATTCTTGTCGCAATGCTCGCAGCTGCCGCAATGGCCGGCATCTATCCCGCTTTCGCCGCTGAAACGGCGCAGCCAACCGGCATCAGGAGTAACGGGTCGCCGAGGCAGGAGATCCGGCTCGAGCGGCTTACGCCGGAATACTGGCGGGTCACACTGGACAACCCGCCGTTCAACATCTTCGGGCCCGAAACCATTCCGCAGCTGAACGCGGTCATCACCCAGATCGAGACCGATCCCAAGGTCAAGGTCGTTGTGTTCCAAAGCGCGGTCCCCGGTTTCTTCCTCACCCACTTCGACTTCGTTCCGCCGCTGTCGGCGACCACCGGCATTGCGCCGGGCGTGACCGGCCTGCCGGCGTTACCGGACATGCTGGTGCGCCTGAGCCGCGCGCCGGTCGTATCGATCGTGTCGATCCGCGGTCGCACTACCGGCGTCGGCGGCGAACTGTCCCTGGCGAGTGACATGCGCTTTGCCAGCCGTGAGAAGGCGGTGCTGTCGCAATGGGAAATCGGCGCCGGGTTGGTGCCCGGTGGCGGGCCCATGGCCCGCCTGCCGCGTCTGATCGGGCGCGGCCGCGCGCTGGAAATGTTGCTCAGCGGCGAGGACATCTCCGCCGATCTCGCCGAGCGTTACGGCTATGTCAATCGCGCCCTGCCCGACGCCGAGCTCGACCCATTTGTCGAGACGCTGGCCCGGCGGATCGCCGGATTCGACAAGCAGTCCATCGCGGCCATCAAGCGCCTGGTCGACATCCCGACCCTGCCATCTGACATCGAGATCGGCGCCGAATGGGCCGCGTTCCTGGACTCGGCGAACCGCCCACAGGCCCAGCAGAACCTCAAACGCCTGATGCAGATGGGCCTGCAGACCAAGCCCGACGTCGAGAACCGCCTGCCGTACTACACCGGCACCCTCGATCAATAGCCGCGGCGCGACCAACCTAAGGATTGACGCATCATGTTCAAGTACCAAAGTCCGCTGGCGGTCGCCGTGGCGGCGGCAGGCCTGTTGATCTGCGCGGCAGCTCGTGCGGACGACACCGCGCTCACGACTCAGATCGTGGACACCTTCTACAAGATATACGGAACCCATCCGGGCTTCCGCGTGAACCACGCCAAGGGCGTGGTCGCGGAAGGCAGCTTTGTCGCAACGCCGGCCGCATCGGCTCTGAGCCGCGCGGCGCTCTTCGATGGCAGCAGAATTCCCGTTACCGTGCGCTTTTCCAACGACGGCGGCTTTCCGTCCGTCCCGGATGGCGCCCCCTCCAATCCCAAGGGCATGGCCATCAAGTTCCACCTGCCTGACGGCTCCGACGTGGACATGGTGATCCTGGCGGTGAAGTTCTTCCCGGTGGCCACGGCCGAGGAGTTTCGCGATCTGCTGGTGGCCATCAGCGACAGTCCCGCCGGTGCCCCCAAGCCGACCAAGCTGGATCAATTCGCCGCCAGCCACCCCACATTCCCCGCGTCCTTCGGCTCCGCGCCCACTCCTGACAGCTTTGCCGACCAGGAGTACCACGGGATCGACGCCTTCATCTTCGTCGACAAGGCCGGACACCGGCAGGCCGTGCGCTACATCATGACCCCGGAAAACGCCGTGCGTTTGACTGCCGAAGAGGCCGCCAGCAAGCCTCCCGATTTTCTGGTCGACGACCTGCCGCAGCGCATTGCAAAGCACCCGGTCGTGTTCCATCTCAAGGCCCAGCTGGCCGCGGCCACCGATCAGACCCAGGACCCGAGCCGGCCCTGGCCCGATGATCGCAAGGTGGTGGAGTTGGGTGTGCTGACCCTCGACAAGCCCGTTGCCGACAGCCTGGAGGCGCAGCAAAAGCTGCTGTTCCTGCCGACCCATCTCATCGACGGAATCGAGCTGTCGGACGATAGATTGCCGACCATCAGGGCGGAGGTCTACGCACTCGCGTTCGCGCGGCGCGCGATGTGACCGCGGCCCAGTAGCCCCAGAACCGGGGACAGTGAAACGGCGAACGATTACCTCGCGCGTAATTGCCGACCGCCTTGCACTCACTAATATGCAAGCAACGGGTCTTGTAGCAAGACCCCTCACTGACTCGTTGCCTGGAGGCCCTATGAACACACCAATGAACTCGCATACGTTTACCAAAACCGCCCCTCCCGCCTGGCTGCTGGCATTCTGGAAGGAAATCGATGACAAGACCTGGGGCAAAGGCTTTGATTGCTTCGCCCCGAACGCCGTAGCCAATCTCGGTGTCAGCGACTGGCATGGGCGCGAGGCCATCCGCGAGAACCTGCGCACGTTTGTCGACAAAGGGTTTACGGCCCATCATGATGTCGTGGAATTCTGGGATGGCGGGTTTCTCAAGGTGTTTCGTGGATTCGTCACGATGACACCCAACGATCCGGCCCAGAAGCCCGTACGGCCCGCGATGACGCATTTCTTCTACATGGACGAAAAGGATCCCACCAAGGTGGCCCACTGGTATGGCTCGGTGGGGCCGGTGCAGTTCTGAGAAATCATGGAACCACGCAATCCCAACAGCGTTGCGGCATCCCGGGAGCTGGGCTCGTTGCTGCGCCACTGGCGTGATCTGCGCGCAACCAGCCAATTGGCGCTGTCGAGCCACTCGGGTGTCTCGCAGCGCCATATCAGTTTCATCGAAAGCGGCCGCAGTAGCCCGAGTCGTCAGACCCTGATGGACATCGCCCAGGCGCTGGATGTGCCCTTACGGGAGCGCAATGTCCTGTTGCTGGCGGCCGGCTACGCCCCGATCTATTCGGAAGCGCCGTGGAACGCCGCCGAGATGCACGGGGTGACGCACGCGCTCGAGCGGATGCTGCGCCAGCACGAACCCTTTCCCGCGGTCGTCATGGACCGCTATTGGAATGTCCTCATAGCCAATGAGGCGGCCCCGCGTTTCTTCAATTGCTTCATTGATATGGCGAAACGTCCTGCTCCGCGCAACTTGCTGCACTTGATGTTTGATCCCGAAGGGATGCGCCCACACGTCGCCGACTGGGATCAAGTCGCGCCGGCGCTGATTCAGCGTATCAGTCGGGAATCGGTCGGGCGAGTCAAGGATCCGAAGACCCAGGAACTGATCACATCGCTTTTGAGTTACCCCGGTGTCAACGCCGAATGGAAGGCCCCGAAGGCCCTCGCCGCAGCCCCGGTCTTGCCGGTGATTCCGCTGGGCTTCAAGCACGACGGGGCGACGCTGCGCTATTTCTCCATGGTGACCACCGTCGGAACACCGCAAACCATCGCGGCACAGGAGCTGCGGATCGAATGCCTGTTTCCGGTGGACGAAGCCACCGAGGCGCTGCACCTCCAATTGATGAGCCGCGAGCCCACCCAGGAGCACTAGCCGTAGCACAAATGGCGTTGTCCCGAGCGGTGATACTCCATCAGGGGGCAATTTCACGGACCATGTCGTGGGCAATCGCACTGCGCGCCACGACGGACTTCTGCTCGGCCGCGTACACGGACTTCAAGAAGGCCTGATCCCAGTCGGTCAGTCCGGGACTCGCCGTCTCAGGGGGTTTGTTGAACAGCGAAAGAATCGTCGGATCATCACCCAAGTGAGGATCAAGCTTGATCTGTGCAAGCCCGGCCATGGCGACATAGTCCGCGAGTTGTCCGAGCTTCACTCCCTTGAACCTCGTGGGATCGACTACCACATAGACCTTCTTGATCGCCCAGACGACATTGAGCACGAGATGGCTCGCTTGGGACCAGGGGTTGGTCAACATGACGTCAGGGGATTCCGGACGCACCGGGACCGCCACGGTAGTCCCCCCCGGCCCCGCTGCTGCTGTCGTCTCACTTATGCCTGGAAACCCCATGTTCATCATCGCCAAGCCCTCAGGCGTCCTCTCCACCGTGTCATACCAGGTCCTTACCGGTCGCGGCGTCGCAATGAACTCATTGATGAGCATTGGCGCCGCTCCGCTGAATACTTCCGCACCGTGCCGCCTCTCCTGTTCGCGAAGATATGCCTCCGGGTTCTTGGTAACAATGATGAACAGCTGCGGGTGGAGACACTTCTCTCCGGCAAGCGGCGCACCGGCTGCCCGCGCGATCTCCGAAAGGCGCAGCAGGATGTATTCAGCCATGTCCCGCGGCAGGCCTGTGACAAGAGGGCAGATCGGATCCTGCCATCGGGCCAGTCCCTTGTTCGAATCGCTATAATCGAAGGCCGTGAGCTGGTTTACGAAGCCGGTTATCCTGGTCGCCAATTCGCGCTGTCCTGTGATTGTGACCTCGGGCGTGCGCCTGACTTCGCCGGCCGGCGCGCTGGAGGAAGATGATGCATCGGCAGATGCAGGAGGCTGCTGCGCCGTGGCCTGGCGATCTGCTGCTGCGAATGCGACGAGAGCGACGGCCGCAATGAGTGTCAGGAATGGAGTACGCATACTGAGGCTCCTTGGCACGATGAAGATCGCGCTCTTGCTAAGGTAAAGACGCACGTGCGCGTCAAACACATAATCTCCGGCGTCATCAGCGGACGATTTCACGCAGCATGCCGCGCGCGATCTCACCCCTCTGCACCGCCACTGTCTGTTCGGTCGCATACATCGACTTGATGAAAGCCAGGTCCCAGTCGCTCATGCCGGGCAGTGCGCCCTGTGGAGTGCCGTCGAACAGTCTGAGAATGGTCGGCGCATCGCTCAATTGCGCATCGGGCTTGATTTGTGCGAGGCCGACCATTGCAATGTACGCGGCGAGCTGTCCCAGGGTCACCCCCTGCAAGTGACCCTTGTCGACGACGATGCAGACGCGCGTGAATGCCCGCACCACGGTCCGCGTGACACGACTCGCTTTCTCCCAATCAGTCGTGACGTTGCCCACCAAGCCCTGTCCGGTCATCTGTGCGAAGGGCGGAAACCCGTGTGCGGGGGTAAAATTATCGGGCGATTCGACGGCGGAGTTGTACCAGACCCTCACGACCCGCGGCGTCGCGATGAACTCATCGATCTCGACCGGTGCGGCGTGCCCGAAGGTCACGGCGCGCTGCCGCTTCTCCATATCCATCAGAAGCTGCTTCGGGTCGAGTGTGAGGAACACAATGAGATTTGGGTCGCAATGTTCGCCGGCGAGTGGTACTCCCGCTGCGCGTGCAACCTCCGAGATTCGCCACAGAACGAACTCGCCGTCCTCCCGTTGCAGACCGGTTACCTGCGGGCACACCGGCATGTGCCATCGGGCGAGCCCTTCCCCCTGCGCGGGAACCGATATCGCGTTCACGAATGCACTTACCTTCGGCGCGAGCTGCGTACGCGAGGCGCTTATGATCACTTCGTCCTGGAGGGCTCCGCTGGCCGATGCGGTACGCTCGCCGGGAAAAGACGGCCGATCCGTGCCCGTGCTCGCCTCCGCAGAGATTGGCGCCTGTTTGGCGGCTACGGTCAGAACGCCGGATGGCGTAGCGCGGACTAAAAATGGCGCCGCGCCAATGAGGACGCGAAGTCCTTCGGCGGCCGTATAAGTGCCAGACAGCGCGGTGCTCTTGTAGCCCTCCACCGACTTGTAGTCGAAGGCAATCTGCTGATGAGTGACCGCCGCAAGGCTGAGTAGCGCCGTACCGAGGTCCTCGACTGGAATGCTGATCAAATGGGTATCGGGACCCGCAGCCAGCACGAGCCGCGCCATCGTGGCCATACCCACCATGAGCAACGCGCGAATCATTCGCAACAGCGCACCTCACACCCCCACGTCAATGCGTCGCACGCCCGGAAATCCACAGGACCTCCTGGCCGTTGTGCTCCTCGGCTTTCAATGCGGACACCGCGGTGATCCCCTCGATGAACGCGCGCGTGTCGCCGGCGGTGAATACACCCGAGATGCGCTCGCTCGCGGCTGCGGCATCCCCGATCGCAATGGGTGTGCGAGCGTAACGGTTCACACGCTCCACCGCCGATGCGAGAGACTCGTCGACGAACTCGAGCTGATCGCTCTCCCAACTCAATGAGCGAGCAACATTCGCAGTCTCAATGTGCACCTGCGCCAACGAAATCGGGGCGATCAACTCGTCTCCGGCCACGAGCGCCGTAGGCATGCGGTCTGGCCCCGTTACCGAGACGTGCCCCTGATACAGGATGACCTGGACTTCTTTTTGCACGATCTCGACCGAGAACATCGTCCCCGTCGCCACAACCTGCCGGTCTGCGGCGCGCACCAGGAAGGGCCGCCCCGGATCCCTCGCCACCTGGAACTTCGCACGGCCCCGTAGTAACTGTAGCGTCCGCTGCGCCGCAGAGTATCGAACCAGTACCTCAGAGGATGCATCCAGGCTCATCGATGAGCCATCGGCCAAAGTGACGTTGCGACGCTGCCCGGTTCCGCTCGAATACAGCTGGGAACTGGGATACCTCCCCGCCACTATCCCGAATAGCAGCGCGACCACCACCGACGCCGCCAGCACCCACCGGGTTTTGATGCCGAACACTTGCCGGCCGGCTCCGGCTCGCTGGGCCCGGCGCAGACTCTCGAGTGCCTCGACCCGTAGCGCAAGAATTTCGGAAGTTCCTTCGGCAGCACCGACTTCCTGCCAGGCCTCAACCGCCTGATCAAACGCGGCGCGATGGGCCGGATCGCTCGTCAGCCAGCGGGTGAATTGAGCTCGAAGACTGCTCGTCATTTCGCCCTCACACAGCCGCACACACCAGCGTGCGGCCTCCTCTGCCAGCGCCAATTGCGGTAATTGCGGATCGGGCACTGTCACCGCGGGTACTCCCGATGCAGCATGAGATAAGCGGTGGCCCGCGCGACTTCCTTCTCCACTGAACTCAGGGAGAGGCCATAGGCCTGCGCAATGTCGCGTCGCGCGACGTTTTCAACGCGATAGAGGATGAAAATCTCCCGCGTACGCTTCGGCAGCTCCATAAGCTGAGCGACGAGCGTCGCCAAAGAGCGGCGTGCCACCTCGATCCGTTCCGGATCCGAGGCATGGGTTTCAAGCTCATCCACCTCAGCCGCGGCCACTTGGTCAGCGGCGTAAGCGTAGCGGACCTTCCAACGCCTGGCCCGATCCCGGAGCAGATTGGCCGCAACCTGAAAGATATAGGCGTCGGCGCTGCGCAGCTGGTCGAGAGGAACGCCCGCCAAGCGCAGAAATACGTCGTGGGCCAGGTCCTCCGCCTCGGCGGGATTGGGCACGCGACGCAGAAAATACGCGATCAGCGCCGGCCGGAATCGACGGCACAGGTCATCGAGCTGTTGCTTCCGCGCCGCTTCCACGGCTCTCCTTATTCCTGTGTCCCCGTAATATAGACGCACGACCTGCCGGGTTGCGTAAAGAACGATACGGCCAAGCTTAAGTTAAAGGAATCATGGCTGCGTTTTCCGGTTTTCATTCGTGAGGGAGCTGGTGCTGGTACTCGTGCTTGCCTGTGGGTGTGCGCCGACCGCGCCGGCAGCTGATGAATCCCAGGCCGGCCCCGAGCCGCCGGTCGTCGCCGAGCGCTTAGCGATTCACGGCCAATTTACCTATGTGGAGCAAGAGACCGATTCGTTCACGGCGCCCTACTCGGGGACGAATAGCCTCAGCCCGGATCAGGGGCGTGAGACCACCGATGCCACGCTGTTCTTGGGAGCGCGGCTGTGGCGCGGGGCGGAAATCTGGATCAATCCGGAGCTCGACCAGGGATTTGGCCTGCATGACACGCTCGGTGTCGCCGGATTTCCGAGCGGGGAAGCCTACAAAATCGGCAAGAACCAGCCGTATTTCCGCTTACCGCGCCTGTTCATACGCGCTGCGGTGGATCTTGCCGGTGATCGCGAAACGATCGAGCCCAATGCCAACCAGCTGGGCGGCGAGCGCAGCGTCAACCGCTGGGTGTTCACCGTCGGCAAGTTGAGTGTCACTGACATCTTCGACAGCAATCAGTACGCACACGATCCGCGCGCGGACTTTCTGAACTGGGCCGCCGTCGATGCCGGCTCGTTTGATTACGCGGCGGACGCGTGGGGCTATACGGTCGGCGCCGCCGCCGAGTGGTACCAGGGCGCCTGGACGATGCGGATGGGCGTGTTTGATCTGTCGAACGTTCCGAACAGCGTACATCTGGATCCAGGCTTCCATGAATTTCAGATGGTTGCCGAACTCGAGAAGCGCCACACGATTCTCAATCGCCCCGGCAAAGTGATGGTCACGCTGTTCGACAGTCGTGGGCGCATGGGACTGCTCGATTCGGCCGTTGAACTGGCCGAGGCGACCGGACAACCGGTGGACATCGCTGCCGTGCGCCAATACCGCGGTCGGTTAGGTGCGAGCCTCAATCTCGAGCAGCAACTCACGAATGATCTGGGACTGTTCGCGCGGGTGGGCAAAGCGGCCGGCAATGTCGAAGCCTACGAGTTCAGCGACATCGACCGCTCGGTTGCGGCGGGACTTTCCCTCAAGGGAAGCCTCTGGCACCGCGCGCACGACACGGTGGGCGTAGCGGGCATCGACAACGGCATCTCCGCCGCGCGCGAGCGTTTTCTGGCCGCCGGCGGCCTTGGCATTCTGGTGGGTGATGGGCAACTGCCGCATCCCGGGCCCGAGGAAATCATCGAAACCTACTATGAGGCAACGCTATCCCCGCCGATACAGCTAACCCTCGACTACCAATGGATAGATCACCCGGCCTACAACCTGGATCGCGGACCGGTATCGGTATTTGCGGTGCGGTTTCACGCGCAGTTCTGACATCCCGCGCGCTCCTTCAGCCGCGCTCGTCCAGCTCCACTCCCAGTTCGCTCAAAATCGCGATGCGCAGCTGCTGCGCCTGCGGGCTGGACAGTCTGCGCGGATGCGCGAAGGGCACTTCGAAGGTGGCCTGGATCCTGGTCGGTCGCGCCGAGAGCACGTGAATTCGGTCCGCCAGGTGAATCGCCTCCTCCACATCGTGCGTGACCAGAATGACCGTGTGGCGCTCCGTACGCAGAATGCGCAGCAGCTCGTTGCGCACCCGCAGACTCATCAGGGCATCGAGCGCGGAGAACGGCTCGTCCATGTACAGGATTTCCGGCTTGACCACCAACGCCCGCGCCAGCTCCGCCCGCTTCAGCATCCCGCCTGACAGCTCGTAGGGGTAACTGTCCTCGAAGCCCTGCAGGCCGACGATGGCGGCATAGTGATCCGCCAGCTGCGAGTGATCGGCTTGCGCACTGCCATTGAGTCCGAACTTCAGGTTCTCTCGCACCGTAAGCCAGGGGAACACCGACCCCTGCTGCGAGATCAGAATCCCTTTCGGGTCAGGTTTCGAGCGCGGCTTGCCATCGACGGCCACCAGACCCGCATCCGGGCGGATGAAGCCCGCCAGCACGTTCAGCAGGGTCGACTTCCCGCACCCGGAGGGGCCGACGATGGCGACAAATTCACCATCCCCCACGCTGAAACTGACATTTTCGATGACCGGCAGCCGGCCTCGATCCGAGGAGAAACTCTTCTGTAAGTCGCGGACTTCGATTTTAGTGCGCATATCGCCACCGCACCCAGGGAACGCCTTCGAGCATGCGCATGAAGCCATCGAGCAGCAGACCAATCAGGCCGATGATGATCATGCCGGCGACCACCAGGTCGTAGCGGTTACCGGCATTGCGCGAGTCCATGATCATGTATCCGAGGCCCGAGTGCAGCGCGATCATTTCGGCCGCCACGACCACCAGCCAGGCGACACCGAGCCCGATGCGCATGCCGACCAGGATCTGCGGCAGCACGGCGGGAATCACGACTCGCATGAACAGCGTGCGATGTGAAACGCCGAAATTCTCGGCCGCACGCAGGTAGCGTTTCTCGATGGTGTGCACCCCCACGACCGTCTGCACGATCATCGGAAACACGGAGGAGATGAAGATCAGGAAGATGGGTGAGGCGTCGCCCACTCCGAACCACAGAATGGCGATCGGAATCCACGCAATCGGGGATATGGGCCGCAGAATCTGAAAGAGCGGATTGAGCATCCGATAGGCCCCACCTACCCACCCCATCCACAGTCCAAGCGGAACGGCGACGCACACGGCCAATCCGAAGCCGCTCGCAACCCGCAGCAGTGATGCGCCGATGTGTCGCCACAAGCTGCCGTCCCGAATCAGTTGCACCGTTCCTGTGACGACATCCCAGGGCGTGGGGAAGATCACGCTGTGGGTACCCCGGACCGCCAGCCACCAGGCGCCGATCAGCACGGCAAGTACGGCCACGGCGGGCAAGAGGTCCTTCAGACGCTGCATGGTGTCGGGATGTCCGGAATGCTTGGGTGGAATGGCAACGCTATCAGAGCGCGCGCACCAGCGCGCGGGCGCGCCAGGCGATTCGCGCCAGCGGCGTGCCCGGGAACGCTTCGACGACGATGGTCATCTGACCGCTGGCGTGCGCCGTGCAGGCGAACTGGTATTGTGCGGGCCGGTCGAACGGCAGTGTGAAACTCTGCCCCGGCATCATCAGCGTCGGCCCGAAGATCTGCGGCACATCATCGTGGTTCTTGAGAACGAGGATGTCGTGCAGCCCCAGCGTCAGATGAATGTGGTCGGGCAGGATCGCGACATTCTGACCGGCCATGCGGCGCGCCCAGGTGCCCTTGGGAATCACGAAGATGTGTTCGCGCGAGGCGCTGCGCAGCGGTGTTACCGCCGCCCATGTGAGCGCTACCATCGAGCCCGCCGCTACCGCTGTCAGGACCCACGTACGAATGCGCACGCGTCATTCTCCCAGCAGGATGCGCAGGTCGTGTACGAAGTCATCGGACGGGTGCCCGTAGGGCATCAGCGCCCGCAGGCGCCCGACACGATCGATCAGATAGATCGATGAGGAGTGATCGTACATGTAGCTATTTCCGTCCGGGATCCGGGTCGCAGTGACGCCGTAGTCTTTGCGTACCTGCGCAAGCTGCTGGTCGGTTCCGGTCCCCCCGAGGATCCGCGGATCGAAACCGCTCACGAAGGCCTGCAGCTTCGCGGCGGTGTCGCGTTGCGGGTCGACAGTCACGTACACAACCTGGACACCCGCGGCAGCCGTACCCAACTGACGCAGGGTCTGCGCGAAGGTGTGCAGCGTGATCGGACACACGGACAGGCAGTGTGAGTAACCGAACGCGAGCAGCACCGCCTTGCCGCGATACTGACTGAGTTGCAGCGGCTGTCCGTTCGAACCCTGCAGCGAGAAATCCGGTGCTTGACGCGGCGGGTCGAATACGCCCGCCTTCAATGCCGGTGCGGCGGCGGCCGCCGCGGCAACGCATGCGCTCAGCACTGCTGCCAGCGCCAGTTTGCGCAAGCTTCGGCCGGTCATGCGGCGCCGCCTTGTCTCATAATGGAATCGCAGCCGGCTGCGCGTTGCGGGCAAAGCGTTCATCCACATAGGTCTCATAAGGGATCGGATGCTTGATGGTTCCAGCCGCCAGCGACAGCTGCATCAGCTCCTCGAACTCCGTGCGGATCATGCGCAGATCCCCGTAGGTCACCCGATCGGTAGGATTCTGCATGACGAAGCGGATGATCTTCGGGTCCTGATTGAAGAAATCCGCACCCGCGGCGATTTGCACGGCCTTCTCACGGTTCTGCGGACCACGATCCAGCCAGGTCCCGGCACCCAGCACCTGGTTGACCAGGTCCTGCACCAGCGCCGGATTGCGCTCGATCAGCTCGCCGCGGACCGTGAGCACGCAACAAATGTATTTCGGCCATTCATCGCGCGTCATGCGCAGCGGCCGGGCATAGCCCGCGCTCTGCGCGGCGGCGCCGAACGGTTCACCCGTGCAATAAGCGTCGACGGCGTTGGCATACAGTGCGGCCGGCATATCCGGCGGGGCCATTTCGACTACCTGCACGTCCGCGATGTTCATGCTTTCCTGGGCCAGCATGCGCCGCAGAAACAGAAAATCGACCGCAAAACGGCTCGGCACCGCGATGCGTTTTCCCGCGAGCTGCCGGAAGTGCTGATACGCAGAATCCGTGCGCACCATGATGACGGCGCCGGAGCGGTGGCCGAGGGAGACGATTTTCAGCGGAATGCCTTTGTCCGCTAGGTCCATGACCAGCGGCGCAATCATATATCCCGCCTGGATGCGACCCGCCATGAGCGATTCCTTGATTTCCGGCCAGCCGTTGAACTTGCTGTACTGGAACTGGAAATTCTTTGCGCCCGCGGGAGCCGACTTGTTGCTGATGCCTTTGGCCACACAGGCAACCGGCAGCGTGAGATTGCAGGTCACCGGCAAGCCACCGACCACCAATGAGTCGGCGTCGGCCTTGGCGCAGCCGAACATACCTAGGGGCAGCGCCGCCGTCGCCAGCCCTTGCAGCGTCTGCCGCCGCGATACCTTTTCTTGTGTCATGCCAACCCCGGCCCCCTAGCCTTCGTAATCTACACTATGGGGCTGTGGCATGCGGTGCAGCTCCCCCCTCCCAGGGATTCACCACCGGCACGCCAGCCGCGACAAAAGGGGCAATATCGCCCGTGGCCACCGTGAACCCACGCACCGCGGCGATGGCGGCGATCTGGCCGTCAGCCATGGAGATCGTCTGCCCGGCGGCACGGGCCCGGCTGACGCGCTGTGCGTACATTTCGGAGTCAATGACTGCATTCCGGTTGAATCAGATGCGTAAGCCATTGATCTAACAGCCTAGCGAACCCACGCAGACCCGTTATTGGGTGGTATAGCCGCCGTCGACCGAGACGCTCTGGCCCGTGAGGTAACGCACCTTATCGCTGGCAGCGACAGCAAAGTGCCCAGCACGGATGATCCACGGCAGCTCCGTTCAGTCAGTGAGCAGACGTGCTGCCAGAATGACGGCGCAGGCGACGGCTAGAATTACGAACAACGCCAGCACCCCCGCCGCCGCCATCGAGGCCGCGAACAAGTGGTCCTCGTCGTCATCCTCATCCTCGCCGTCTGCGAATCGCGTGGTCGAGGAATCGGCGCTGGGGTCCGACTCCAGGAACCAACGCTTCAATCCGAGGTCGTCGGCCAAACGGAATCGCAGGCGCATGATCCAGTTCGGGACCGGGCTGATGGTTTCTGCGAACTCAAGATTGCTTTCATCGCTGTCCATGACATGCCTCCGATCATGCCGGAAACGTTAGCCCTCGTGCCTGCAGCCATTCTTGTACGGATCCGGCATTTTATGGCTCATCCTGACGACCGTTGAGGTGCCTCAATGCCCTGGCGGCTGGAAAGAGAGCTATGCCGTGTGGGGAGGGCAGCGGGGACGCGGCTTGCTGCACGGGGCCTCGCGGCGGCATGATGAAATCAGTCCAAACGAGGGGGCCATCATGTCGAAGAAGAAATCCGTTCGAGCGGTCGGCGCTGCGCAGGTCGATGCACAGGGCCGGCGCCAGTTTCTGGAAGGAATGGCACTCAGTGCCGGAGCCATTGCGTTTCTGGCCGGGGTGGGGGGAAGCGGCAGCGCGCGCGCGCAGTCATCCTCGGCTCCGTCACCGCGCTCAGCGCTGTCCATACCGCCGGCGCCGACCGTCGCGCAGCCACCCCCATTGAAAGACGTGGCCGGCAAGACGGCGTATATCACGGCCTCATCGGATGGCATCGGCTTGGGCATCGCGCGCGCGTGTTCGAACGCGGGCATGAAGGTCGTCATCGGCTACCGCAACGAGGCACGGCTGGCGGAAGCGCTGCCGCTGTTCAAACCGGGCAATGCGGGCGTGCACGCCATCAAACACGACGTCACCGACCGCGACGGGTGGACCCACCTGCTCAAGGAAATAAACGACAAGTTCGGCAATCTGCATCTGCTGGTGAACAACGCCGGCGCGAAGACGCTCGCGCAGGCGAATGACGCCAAGCCCGATGTGTGGGACAACGCGGTCGCCGTGAATTTCACGGCGATTTATAACGGCGTCGCGGCCTGCCTGCCGCACTTCAAGGCGCACGGTGAGGGCGCTCAGATCGTGACGACCGCCTCCATGAGCGGCGTCGTCCCGGGCGTTCTGGCCGGGGTGTACACCGCAACCAAAATCGCGGCGGTGGGCCTCATGGAGGCGCTGCGGGTCGAGCTCGAGGGCACCAACATCGGCACCTCGGCGTTCTGCCCCGGCGGGGTCATCACGGACAACCGTCCCGAAGGCCACAAGAAGCCGCCGCCACCGGGAGCACCGCCGCGGCGTCCGTCAATCATGATGGATCCGCTGGAGGCCGGAGAGCGGGTGTTGAACGGGGTCCGCAACAACGACCTGTTCATCTTCAGTCATCCCGAATTCCGCGATGGCATGCAGGAGCGCTTCGATGCCTTCATGGCCTCGGTACCCGATGAGGCACCGCCTCCGGACCGTGCCAAGGCCGAACAGATCCTGGCTCACTGCCCGATCTATCCGCTGGAAACGGCGCACCGCAAAATGAAGCGCAAGTCATACCTGGCCTGATATCGGCGCTGGAGCCCGCGCCGACCTCAAGCTGAGGCGGCGCGGACTGCCCTGCGTCCTTACAGCTTGACCTTCGCGCCCAGATAGAAGCGGCGACCGATGGTGTCATAGTTCGCGTCGGTCGCGCCGATTGCCGTGGTCGAGGCGTTGGCACCCACCCACACCGGCCAGGCGTTGATCAGGTTGTCGATACCACCGCGCAGCGTGATGGCATCGGTAATCGCATAGCTGGTGAAGAAGTCCACCTCGTTGTACGCATTTTCGGCACCCTGCGTGCCCGGCGTGCTCGGATCCGGTCCTGCCGCAGGCAGATGCTCCCAGCGGAAGCCGAGGGACGCCGGGCCGACCGAATAGGCAAATGTGCTCAGCACCTTATCCCGGTACGAATTGTTGGTGATCGTCCCCGTGTAGTTGATGTAGGCCGCGCCCTGGAAGGGTGACACGGCGTAGCGATCCAGGTAATTGGCCACGATGTTGACACTGATGCCACCCGGCACCGCCTTGAACAGATCGGTGTCGTCGAAGCGCAGGCCCCAGTCCAGTTCCAGGTCGATTCCGCGTGACTGGATGCCACCCTGATTTACATAGGGAGCGATGTAGTTGCGGGGAGCGCCGTAGAAGTCCCCGGCTGCCGGTGCATACTCACGGTTGATGTATTGGCAATAGGGATTGCCGGCCACCAACTGTGCGCCGGTATATTGGCCCGGAGCCGAGCCGATCAGGCTGTTGTACTGGGCATCCAGACACTCCTGATACACCTGCCCAAATGTTGGTACACCGATCGCGCCGTTGATCTGGATCTGGTACCAGTCCACCGACATGCGCAGGCGCTGGGTGTAAGCATTACTGAAGGGCGAGTTGATGACCACGCCCGCGGTGACGGTCCGCGCAGTCTCCGACTGCAGGTTCGGATTACCGGAGTTCAGACCCAGCACGAACGGAAACGGCGCCGGTGAAGGTCCGAAAACATTGTACTGGTAGTTGTTGGCGCTGGCGCCCGGCACCATGATCGAGGCCGGCCCACCCTGCCGCGTGATCAGATACTGGCAGGCCTCCTGCACATTGTAGCGATTGGGATTGCCGGCGACGTTGCCGTAGGAAGGCGTTGTCCCGGGGTACACCGCGCAAGGATCGGCGCCCACGGACAGCGCGCTTCCGCCCAACGGGGTAAACAGTTCGGCGATGTTCGGCGCGCGGTTGGCAACCTCAAGGCCTCCGCGGACATTTATCCAGTCGTTCATCACCCAGTTACCGAGCAGTTTCCAGGTCTTGACGTCATGGCCTGAGCTGGCAATGGTTGTTCCGGGAGAGGACTCGTTGTAATCCGAAAAACGGATACCCGGATCGAGCTCGATGGACTTGGCAAAGGGCAGGTCCTTGACGATCGGAATGGCAAACTCGGTATAGACTTCCTCGACGCCTGTCTTACCGGCGACCGCCGTGGGCAAGGCAATGTTCTGATCGACTTCCGGATACGCCTGCAGTGCGGTGTAACCCGAATCTGGCGTGAAAGTGTACTGTTCCTCCCGATAATCCGCGCCCAGTGCGAAGCGCAGTCTTCCGGCATGGAACGGCATGTCGACCAGGCTGCCCTGAAGATCGCCTTCGTACACGTTCTGCTCGATCGTCGTGATGTTGTTCAAGGCCGGATCGGCGTAGGCATTGCAATTCGCCGAAGCCTGCGTCCCAAGCGGGTAAGCGCCACCGGTCGCCGTAAAGATCGGCAACCCCGAGGTGCAGCTGCCGCCGACCGAGATCGGATATTGCGAGTTGGTCCAGTTCTGGCCGTACAGGTTCGCGCTGGCCAGCGTCTGCAGCCGGCTCAGATTCGGGAAGCCGTTGAGCTGGGCATTGATATTCGAATCGCCCGTGGAACCGTAGACGTCCCAGGTCCAGTCCTTGGTGAAGGTGAAGGCCGGAATCTCACCGCGCAGGCCGGTGGTCAGCTGATAGACGGAGCTCGTCGTATCCGTCGAGTAAGGGCCGAAGTAGCTGTTGCTGCCACCATATGACCAGGGGGCGTTGGGCTTCGGCCGGGAGCTGAGCAGATTTGCAAGCCCCTGGGGAACCGGATTGAACGTCGAGCCGGCCGGTGGCGAGCCGAAGTTCGGGGAACTCGGATTATCCCAGGATCCGTAGGGAATACTGAGCTCCCAGACACTGAACAGGCCCGACGGAGGGCCCTCCGCCTCGGTGTAGGTCTTCGAGAACTGCGCCTGCATGTACGCGGTGATCGAGTCGGTGATGTTGTAATGCGCCGTGGCCAGTGACTGCCATCGAGTCTGGGGAATCGTCAGGTTGGGAATCTGATTGTTGTAGCCCAGCTCCCCGTCCGGGTTGATCTTGTAGCCGGTGCCCAGGCCAAGGGGGCCGCTGTAGCCCGTGGTGAGCGGCGAATACTGGTTGAACACATGGCCATTGGAATCCACCAGAGTGCCGGTGGCGGGAGTGCTGTAAGCGCCCACGCCGGTGGGCATGTTGGTGGCGTCATAGAAATATTCCGGCAGGTTCGGTCCATTGTACAACGCGCCTCCGGGTGTGCCCGGAGCGAGCTCGCCGGCCTGGAACCACCCGCGCTTGGTCTGATTGGCCTCGCCCACCTTGGAGTAGTCGAGCACCAGCATCACGTTGCCCTTGTTGTCGCCAAAGTTGCCACCCATGAGGGCGCCGAGCGTGGTGGTAGCCGCATCGCCGTACTGGCTGAGGCCCTGTTGGGCATCCACCTCGAACCCCTGGAAATTCTGCTTGAGCTTGATGTTGACGACGCCCGCGATGGCATCTGCGCCATAGGTGGACGCCGCACCGCCCGTGATCGTCTCGATGCTCGCGACCGCGTCGGGCGGAATCGTATTGAGGTCGATGTCCAGCAACGCGTCGACCGGCTGGGCACGCCGGCCGTCCAGCATGACCAGAGTGCGATTGGTTCCGAGGCCACGCAGGTCCACGGTCGCCGCACCGGGAGCCGCCCCCGTCGCCGAGGGGAATGGATTCGAGGCGGCACTTAAGTTGTTGCTGTTGCCCGCCACAGTGAATTGCGGCAGATCCTGCAGCGCATTCACGATCCCCGGCTCGGAGCGGTTCTCGATGGCAGCGGAATCCACCGTGACGATGGGGCTGAGCGAGGTGAAATCCTGGCGGGCGATGCGCGAACCGGTGACGATGACTTCCTGCAGCGGAGCTTCGCCGGGAGCGGCCGCGGGACTTGGCGGACCCTGGGCCGTCCCGGTGTTCTGCGCCAAAAGGATCGGGTTAGCGGCGGGACTTTGCGCCGGGACATCCGCGGTACGAACGAACTGGGCGGAGGCGGCCTGTACCTCGATGATTTTGTCATTGAGCTGACGGGAGGTCAGCCCCGTGCCGGCGAGCAGCACCTCCAAGGCTCGTGTCGAGGTATAGCGGCCGTCCAGGACCGATGCGCTGTAGCCGCTTGCGACCTGGGGCGACAACACGATCTCTAATCCGGATTGCCTAGCGAACTCCTCAAGCGCCGTCGGCAGCGATTGCGCAGGAATCGTGAACTGATGCTGGACCGCATCATCGGCAAACGCGGGCATGCCGGCGGACAGACACAGCAGCGTAGCGACTGTCGCCCGCACTGTGAAAGTATTGATTCCGCGGCCGCGCGCCTTTGTGGTCGTTTTACGGCTCATGATCCCCCCAGGATTTTTTCGATCAGATGTTTGAACGCATCAACGCTTCTTTGCAACTGCCAGACCGGGCGCGAAATCCTAGCAACACCAAATACCGTTAACAACAGGCAAAGCTTATGATTCGTATATGTTTGAACGACCACAACTGAGTTCGTCAGTCACAGACAAGCACGACGTCCCTATTTGAGATGTCCCATTTGCAAAGAGTCCACGCAATGCATCAGCTCAAGGTCAGCACCATGGCGATCGGCGTTGTCCGTAAACTCCATGACACAACATGGATCCCGTTCCGCAAATTCGGGATCCCATTTTGCTTGCCGTTGTTGGGGCAATTTTCAGCAACGGTGTTGGCGCAGGACACCACGGATCCGATGGAGGTGTGCTACCGCATGGCAGACGCCGACCAGCGGCACGCCTGTTTCGATCAGGAGATGCAGCGGCGTCACAACGCTGCAGCGAAAGCGGCTGGGGCTACGGCCTCGCACCCCATAGCGGCCACGCCTGATGACACGGTCGGCCTCGATGGCAAACAACTCAGCATCAAACGCAAACAGGAAGGCATTCAACCCGAGGTGGTGAAGCCAATGGTGGCGGCTATCGCCAGTCTGAAGCCGCGACCTGGCCATCTGTATTATTTTGAGCTCGATAACGGGCAGGTGTGGGAATCGACCGACTCCGAAGCCGATCTACTCCTGGGTTCACATGAAACGGTGTCGATCAGGCCGGGAGTTCTGGGCGCATTTTTTCTCAAGACCCAGGAAGGCAGGTCGATTCGAGTCCACCGCCTGCGCTAGACGATTGTGCTCCAATCAGCTTTGGGTCAATGCGCGCGCAACCGCCGCTCGAAACGCTTCCGGCGTCACGGGTTTGTGCAGTAATGGGAACGAGCCCAGACTGATCTGCCTAAGCGCAGCCGATGAGGTCTCGCCACTGATGATCAGTACCGGGAACTGCCCGAAGGACTGTTGCAGGCGCGCTGCAAGCTGCGCCCCGTGCTCCCCCTCGCCGAGGCGCAGGTCCGCGATCATGAGATCCGGCGGTCCCCGTTCGGCACACAGTTGCTCGGCGGCGGCCGCGGAACTGGCGCCGTGGACTTCGAGATTCCACAATTCGAGGAGCGCGCGCGTGCCGCGCAGCACATCCAGCTCATCATCGATGACGTAAACTCGCCTGCCGCGCAGATCGACCGATGCCTGCGTTGAGCGCACTGCCGGCGTGTGCGCCTCGGCACCGACAAGCGCCGCCAGGCTCATCGTAAAGGTCGAACCGACACCGGGCGTTGAATCCACCGAGATCGTCGCATCCAGCAACTCGGCAAGTCGTTGTACGATGGCAAGACCCAAACCGACGCCTTGACTGCGATCGCGGCCCGGATTGCCGATCTGATAGAACTCCTCAAATATCCGCTGCTGGTCTTCGGCGTCAATTCCCTTGCCGGTATCGGTCACCGCCAGTACGGCAAGCGGCCCGCCGACTGCGGGGGCAATCCGGGTCGTGACTCGGACGGTGCCGCGCTCGGTGTACTTGATGGCGTTGTCGATGAGATTACGGGTAATGCGCGCCATGGCCACCGGGTCGGATTGCACCACCGCAGGTTGCAGGTCGAGCTGCAATTCAAGTCCCTTGGCCCGTGCGGCCGCGACGAATTCTGCACATACCCGCGCGAGAACCTGATCCAATGCGACCGGCTGGCGCTCCGGCACGTAGTAGCCGCTCGACAGGCGTGACAGATCCAGCAAACCATTGAGCACGCTGCCCAGGGAGCGCACCATTTCCACAATGTGGCCGCCGACTTCGGCCAGCACCGCCGGCTCCGGTTGCGCGGTCAACACGGCGCTATACACCGAAAGAGCATGCAGGGGCTGCCGCAGATCATGACTGGCGGCCGCCAGTACCCGCGCCCGCGCGAGCGCCGCGGCTTCGGCCTTCGCGACCGCAACCTGGACTTCGGCATTCTTGCGTTCCAGATCCTGTATCAGGCGATCACGTTCGTGGCGGATGAGCACCGAGCGCCGCAGCAGCTTATCGCCATCGGCCGCCAGCAGAATCATCAATAGGCAAAATATCGGCGAACCGACTGCGACCGTCCAGAACAGCGACGGATGAATATGCATCCATACAATGGTCGCCGGTAGCAGCAAGGTGACCGAATAGGCGGCGACGACATAGCGTGACGATTGGGATACGGTCACTCCCGCCGCCGGCATGACGAACAGGAAAATGCACAGCTGGGCCTGTGCCAGCAAAGACAGGGCCGGGATGAAATATGCGGCCCCGACGCCCACCGTGGCACCGGCCACAGCCGCGAGCGCCGCCATCGAACGATGCACGCTACGAGGATTCGGCGTCTCGGCTCGCCGCAGCACGGCGGTCGCATAAACGGCGCGGACGATTTCGACGGCAACCACCAGCACCGCCCAAACGGTGAACGACCAGGCCATCGCCGGCGTGAACATGAACAGGCCAATGCTCGTCATTACCACGGCCAATATGATTGGCATGCGTTGCAACGCTTGCGCATGCAGCGCATTCAGCTCCGTGAGCACCTCGCGGTCGGACGAATTCACGCGGATCCGGCACCGAAGCTCAACGAGGGAATCGCCAGCGAGGCGGCCTTGATGACCGCTTCGGTTCGGTTGTGAACACCCAGTGCCTGGAAGATCGAGGTGATGTGTTCCTTGACGGTGTGCTCGGAGAGGTCCATTTCGCGGCAAATCGCCTTGGTCGGCCAACCGCGACTCAGGTACCGCAGTACCTCCAGCTGCCGTGGTGTCAAGGTCGGCGCGGGCGCCCGGCGATCAAGCTCCAGGACCTGCTCCGGGAGGTAGAGCTGCCCGCGAAGCACGTTGTTCAAGGCCTCCGTAAGCACTTCCGGAGGCAGGCTCTTCGGGATATAGCTCATCGCTCCGCCTTCGATGCATTTGCGGATCGTACCGATATCCTCGGCACCGGAGACCACCACGACAATCATTTCGGGCGCTCGCTCCTTCAGGCCCGTCAACGCACCGAGGCCATTCTCGGTACGCAACGCCAAGTCCAGCAAACATACCTGTAGATCTGGGTGCGACTGGCACAGCGCAAATGACTCCTCGAGAGTCGCAGCCTCCAGAATCTCGGCGTTCGGCCGCATTGTGCGCAACAACAATCGCAGTCCCGCACGAAACAGGGCGTGATCATCCACCAGCAGTATTTTCATGAAGCTACCCCGTGCAATCTCGACTCAGGACGAATTCTGTCCCTACAGCTAACTACAGGGTACTGGAACAACAACCCCCTCAAAGGTGGGGTTGTTGGATTTGGGTTGCATTGTCACCCTGCGCTGCGCAGATCATAAATTACCTATGAGAAATTGGCGTCCGGCTGACGGACTGAACGAGGGTCTCCATGAATGTACGCGCATCTCATGCCGCCATAGCGGTCGTTGCAGTGTTGGTGGTTCCAGCGATAGCGGCCGTCGCATGGGTGGGCAGTTCGAGCGACCTGAATCGGGCCCGGGTCGCGGCTGTCGCAGCACTGCATCCGAAGTTTACCGTCGAGCAACGCGCGGCGATCGTGCAGGAGCTGCGGTCCGAACACCACCCGCAGTGGAAAAACCTGTCGACCGGGGATCGAATCCAGCACATCGTCCGGGTCGCGAGGCGCCAGCTGCGGCAGAAGGCCAGCAGCTCCGCGGTTGCGCCGACAATTGCGCCGTTCATCGGCAATCAGACCGTCCTCCTCAACAACTCGGGGAATTTCCTCGGACTGCAACGCCTGGGCGATTGTTCGCTGACGCTGTACGACGGCGACTACAGCTTTATCAATCCGACCGCCACGGCGCAGTTCACCCAGACGACACCGCATTACGAGCAGGTTCTGCACAGCGAAGCGGGATTGACGACCAGGCCGAATGTCTTTGCCGGCGGATGCACGCAGTCCACGCTCGGCGTCGGGTCGCGCCGAGCGGGCTTTTTGGGAACGACGCAGAGCGATTGGTTCCTTGCCGGAACGGGCTACAACGGCGCCACCGGTAACTCGGTCTACTTTGGTCTCATCAACCCAGTCTCGACGGCCACTCAGACAGCGACGTTGTCCGCTTCCGATTCCGATGCCACGGAACCTGGGATTGTGTCACTGGCCTTTGGCGATTTGAATGGCGATGGCCTGGCCGACGTCGTCGGTGTCGATGAAAGTACCGGCGCAATCCATGTCTACCTTGCCCAGTCGAACGGCTCCCTTTCGGCTCCGACTACCTACGCCTTGCCCGGCACCACTACGGAGGGCGCTACGGTCGCCGATGTGAATGGCGATGGCAAAGCCGACGTCATTGTGGCGACGCGCGATGGTGGCTCTGCGCCGCAGCAGGAGCACCTGTGCGTTCTGACCGGGCTCGGCAACGGGCAGCTCAATGCGGCACAGTGTGCCGACGTCGCAACGCCCACGACGATGGACGGTTCCGCCGCCTACCTCGGCAACCTGATTGCGGCAGACATTCGCAGCAACAATACCGTCGATCTGGTCGGCGCAAATGGCGTGGTGCTGCTGAATAATGGCGGGGGAATATTCGCGGCTGGAACGCCGGCATTTACGCCGACGGTGGGGACGTCTGACTTCGGTCCCAATCTGTCGACTGGTGATTTCAACAAGGATGGCAAGCTTGACCTGGCGATGGATGACGGCCAGGCCGTGCACATCTACCTGGGCAATGCCGACGGCACATTCAGCGTTGGCAGTACCTATGCCTCCAACTCCGAGGTCGGTTACCTCACCGCGACCGATCTCGACGGCGACGGCAATTCCGATCTTTATGTGGGCCTGGCGAACGGCGGTCTGTTCTCCGGGGACCAGTTTGATGCGAATAAATCCTACGCCCTGATGGGCAATGGCGACGGCACCTTCCAGGGAGCGCCCTATCTGCCGTTCGTCTATACGGGCACCAATCTGGTGGATCTGACCGGTGACGGAAAGCTGGATGCCTTGGGTGTCGGTACCGGACTCACTGCCGCCTCGCGGCTGACCTTCACCACGTATTTCGGAAACGGACAGGGTAACTTCGCGGCGAAAAGCACGCTGTCCGTCGCCTCGCTCACTTTCAGCAACGCGCAGAACAACCCGTATAGCCTGAACGGCATCGACTCTTTCGGGATCGCGGACGTGAACGGTGACGGCAAACCGGATCTGGTGTTTTTAGCGACGGGTTTGGACGTGCGCCCCCTCACCGGCTTCGATACGCCGGGGATCCTTATGTCGGTCGGCGATGGCGCCGGCAATTTTGCGGCTCCGACCTTTATTCCTTCCGGCCACTTCGTGCCGGGCAACGATGTCGATGCGAATCCAACGCTCTCGAACATCCGGCTGATCGATGTAAATGGTGACGGTAAGGCAGATCTGGTTTTCAACTATGTCGATGAGGACTACACCGTAGCTCCCGGTGTCTACTACAGCGGAGTGGCCGTGCAGCTCGGGAACGGCGATGGGACCTTCCAGGCGCCTCAGACTCTAGTGCTCTACAGCGGGAGTTCTCCGACCCAGTTCACCTACAACGTGGTCGGAATCACTGATCTCAACGGCGACGGAAAACCCGACCTCCTGATAATGGAGCAGACGGCGGTGGCGACGGGCTCGAGCC
>DATHOA010000124.1:0-8455 GCA_035485475.1 Steroidobacteraceae bacterium
GATGAGATTCGCCCACAGCACGGGCGTGGCGAACTGCCGCAGCAGCAGACCGATGATGTCGCCGGTATCTGCCCCCAAAGCCTTGCGGATTCCGATCTCGCGTGTGCGTCGCTCGGCAATCGACGCCGCCAGTCCCAGCAGACCCAGACACGCAAGTACGACGGCGACCGCGGCAAAGACGCCGAACAGCTGTGCCTCGCGCAGCATGGCGAGGTACATGGTCTGGATATGCTCCTTGAGAAAGACCCGATTGATTGGACCGTGCGAACCCGTCGCCTTCCACGCACCGTCGATGGCGCGCAGCGTCTCGGGGATCTGGTGACCGGTCAACTTGACGCTGATGAGATCGAAGAGCGGATCCTTGGCAGAGACCAGGAATCCCTGCGCTTCAATCCTGTGCTCCACGGAATCCAGTGAGAAATCCGGAACCACACCGATGACGGGCGCGTTGTGGAGGGTGATGCCATCGTGCGTTGGCAGTATGTAGCCGATGGCATCTGCGGGACTGGCGAAGCCCAGCTGCCGGGCCGCCGTTTCATTCAGCAGGTAGTAGGTGCCACCTTCACTCCCAGAATTGCGGCCAGCGACGGTCTTGATGCCGTAAAGGTCGGGCAATGAGGGTTCCACGGAAATCGGGTAGAGCAGTTGCTGCGCACCGACCTTGTCTTTCACGAGCATGACGTTCACGCCCCCGTGATTCACCAGGACGGACGACGAACAGGCCAGGCCGCGAACGCCGGGCAGCGCGCGCACCTGCGACGTGAACGCCGTGTTACAGGGGGAGCGGATCAGCAGCATCTGGTCGGTGTCGATGCGCAGCGCGTCCTGGGTGGCGAACTGTCGCTGCTGATACACCACGGCGGCAGCAATGATCAGTCCAATCAAGATCGCGAACTGCGCCGTCACCAGGATCTGTCGCATCAGTCCCGCACGGCGCGACTGCCGGGTCTCCCCCGTCAGGACGCGCAACGGACGGAGGGCCGACAAGACCAACGCCGGATAGGTGCCCGCGAGCGCTCCGAGCAGCGGCGTGACGACCGCGATGGCACCGATGAGCGCCGGCTCCTGCCAATACCTGAACGTGGCGCCCGCGATGAGAAAAACATTCGCATAGGGCAGCAGCAGTTCGGTCAGCGCGACGGCCACCAGCGACGCGACGAGCACGTAGGCGATCGTCTCCGTCAGGAACTGCAGTGCCAGCACGCGCCGCCGTGCGCCTGCCAGCTTGCGAATGCTCACTTCTTTCGCACGCCTTGCGGAGCGCGCTGTGAGCAGGTTGACGAAGTTGATGCCGGCGATGAGCAGAATGCCGAAGCCCACGATGATGAGCATGAGCAACCTGCTGGAAAACCCGGGGTTGAGCCAGGGGTCCGCGTCCAGTCGATCCAGGCGCACCAGCTTCAGGGCCAGCGCCCAGCCCTTGGGCGGCCCGGCGAACACAGCCTGAGCCATCGTGGGCATCGCCTGCAGCACGCGCTGGCTGGAAGCGTGGGGCGCGAGTTTCACGTAGGTGTGGGTGCCGACGCCGAGTTCCGTGCGGGCCTCACTCGCGGGAACGGCGTCCTGCTGGTGCAGCTGCGTCCACGGCGCCAGGGAGGACACGAATATCCCTGCCGTCAGATGCGTGCCGCTCGGCGGCAGGTCCTCGAACACCGCCGCCACGGACAGCGCGTGAGTCTGCGCACTCCCATCTACTGTCATGACGAGCGTCTCGCCCAGGGGCGTGTCGCGGCCGAAGTACTTGCGCGCGATGCTTCTGGACAGGACGATGCTGTCGGGGCGCGCGAGCGCCGATTTCAGATCGCCTGCGACCACCGGCAGTGGCAAAACCGCGAAGGCATTCGGATCCGCCCAGTAGACGGGCTCGTGCGCCTCCACGTTCGCATGCCTGAGGGTCGCGTTGTCGCCTTGCAGGCGTGTCACCGCCTGAATTTCGCTGAACCGCAGGGCCAGCTGTGCGCCGACGAAGGCAACGGTACTGTCGTAGTAGAGGGTCGCATGGCCAGGGGGCGTGATCGCGCTCGCGACCACGTAGATCCGGTCGTACCCCGGGATGAAATGGTCGTGACTGCGCTGGTTATGGATCACGAGTGCGGTAATGAGCGCCGTGCACAGACCGATCGAAAGACCAAGCACGCTGATGGCCGTGTAGAGCTTGTTGCGCGACAGGTGGCGCAATGCGGCGGCCAGGCAATTACGGAACATCCGCGCCGGCGCCTATTCGTAACGCAGCGCTGCCACGGGCTTCGCGCGGGCAATGAGAATCGAGTGGGTGCTGACGGTAAGCAATGCGATCACCAACGCCAAAGCGGCGGCAGCCGGAAACAGCCACAGCCGCAGCTCGACATGGTAGGCGAAGCCCTGCAACCAGCGGTGCATCGCGTACGCGGTCACGGGCCAGGCGATGAGATTGGCCCAGAGCACGGGTTTGGTGAACTGTTGCAGCAGCAGACGGATGATACGGCCGGTGTCGGCCCCCAGCGCCTTGCGAATACCGATCTCACGAGTGCGCCGCTCGGCGATGGATGCCGCAAGGCCAAGCAGGCCGAGACTGGCGAGGACCACGGCGATCGAGGCGAACACTCCGAATAGCTGTGCCTCGCGCAGCATTGCCAGGTACATGGCCTGGATGCGCTCTTGGAGGAAGACACGGCTGATCGGCGTCTTCGGCCCCGTTGCCATCCAGAGCCGGTCGATAGCGCTCAACGTCTCGGGAATCTGATGGCCGGTCAACTTGACGTTGATCAGGTCGAGCCCGGAGTCCATAGGTATGACGCCGAATGCCTGCGCTTCGATAGTGTGCTCCACTGAATCGAAGGAGAAATCCGGAATCACGCCAATGACGGACACCTTCTGCGGTGGTTTTGCATCGTACACCGGCGCTTCATAGCCGACGGCATCAGCGGGCCTCGCAAACCCCAGATGGCGAGCCGCAGTTTCATTGATGACGTAGTAAGTGCTTCCGGCACTTCCCGAAGTCCGACCCGCCACGGGCTTGATGGCGTACAGATCGAACAGCGAGGGCTCCACGACAATTCGGTAGATCAACTGCGGGACACCGACCTTATCGTTGAGGAGCCAGACGTTTATGCCGCCATGGTCCACCAGGTTGCCTGCCGAGCAGGACACGCCCCGAACGCCCGGCAACCTGCGCAATTCGGTGGTGAACGCCGTGTTACAGGAGGAGCGGATCAGCAGCACCTGATCGGCGTCGACGCGCAGTGCATCCTGGGTGGCAAATTGACGCTGCTGATACACCACGGCGGCTGCAATGATCAGTCCAATCAGGATCGCGAACTGCCCGGTCACGAGGATCTGCCGCAGCAACCCGGCCCCGCGCGAGTGCCGGGTCTCCCCGGTCAGGATGCGCAGCGGGCGAAACGCGGACAACACAAAAGCGGGATAGGCGCCCGCGAGTGTTCCGAGCAGAAGGACGGCGAGGGCGATGGTGGCGATGAGCGTCGGGTCCTGCCAATACTTGAACGTCGCGCCCGTGATGAGAAACGCGTTCACGTAAGGCAACAGCAATTCAGTGAGCGCGACCGCCACCATGGTTGCGACGGTCACGTAGACAATCGATTCAATGAGAAACTGCAGCACCAGTACGTGCCGCTCGGCACCTGCCAGCTTGCGGACGCTCACTTCCCTGGCGCGCAGTGTGGAGCGTGCGGTAAGGAGATTGACGAAGTTGACGCCTGCGATGACGAGAATGCCAAATCCCACGATGACGATCATCGCAAGCCTGCTGGCGAAACCTGGGTTGAGCCATGGGTTCGCGTCTATGCGGTCCATGCGCACCAGCTTGAGGTCCAGCGCCCAGCCCTTGGGCACGCCGCTCCACAGAGACTGTTCCATTGCGGGTAATGCCTGCTGCACTCGCGCGGCGGACGCATGTCGCGCGAGTTTCAGGTAGGTGTGTGTGCCGATTACGTCTCCGCGGTCATGGTTCGAATCGTGGTCCATCTGGTAGAACTGCGTCCAGGGCGCCCGCGAGGACAGGAATATCCCTGCCGTGAGATGGGTGCCGTTCGGCGGCAGGTCCTCGATCACCGCCGCCACAGTCAGCAAAGCGGTCTCAGTATGCCCGTCAAATTTCTCCACCAGCGTCTCGCCAATCGGCGCGTCGCGACCGAAGTACTTGCGCGCGATGCTTCTTGATATGACGATCGAGTTCGGCCGCGAAAGCGCTGACTTCAGGTTGCCCGCGACCACCGGCAGCTGCAAAACCTCGAATGCATTGGGATCCGCCCAGTAGGCTTGCTCGTGTGCCTCCACGTTGGTACGACTCAGGATCGCAATACCGCCGCGCATGCGTGTCATCGCCTGTATCGCGCTGAACCTCAGGGCCAGTTGACTGCCGGCGAAGCCGTTGGTGCCCTCCTTGTAGAGGGCCGCTTCCCCGGGGGGCGTAATGGCGGTGACCACCATGTAGACGCCGTCGTACCCGGAAATGAAATGGTCATGGCTGAGTTCGTCGCGGATCACGAGCGCCGCCAGCAGCGCCGTGCATAGTCCCACCGACAGCCCCAGCACGCTGATGGCGGTGTAGAGCTTGTTGCGCGCCAGATGGCGCAACGCGGCGGCCAGGCAGTTGCGGAACATGCGTTGGCGCTCCTCAGGCGGCGAGCAATGTTTCGCTGACCACCTGTCCGTCGAGCAGTTTCACGGTGCGCGCCGCCGCCGCCGCGTGCACCAGCGAGTGCGTCACCATGATCACGGTGGTGCCGGCACGATTGATTTGCGTCAGCATGTCCATGACCGCGGTGCCGTTCTCGGTGTCGAGGTTGCCCGTGGGCTCATCGGCGAGGATCAGCTTCGGCTCCCCGACCAGCGCGCGGGCGATGGCGACGCGCTGTTGCTGACCGCCGGAGAGTTGACTGGGTAGATGCCGGGCGCGGTGCGTGAGCCCGACCCGCTCCAGCGCCGCCGTGACCCGGCGGCGGCGCTCCGCACCGCTCATGCCGCGGTAGAGCAGCGACACTTCGACGTTCTCCGAAACATTCAGATCATCGATCAGGTTGAAGCTCTGGAAGACGAATCCGACGCTGCCGCGGCGCAGGCGCGTGAGTTCCTTCTCGCGCAGTTTCGCGACCTCTTCGCCAAAGAACGAATAGCTGCCGCTGTCCGGATTGTCGAGTAACCCGAGGATGTTGAGCAGCGTCGACTTGCCGCATCCCGAAGGGCCCATGATCGCGAGGAATTCCCCGGTGCGCACCGCGAGCGATACCTGCGACAGGGCGTGAGTCTCCACCTCCGTCGTGCGGTAGATCTTGCTGATGTTCTGCAGGCTCAACATGTGGGTCCCCCCTTTTATTTGAGATCGATTCGGTCGATGCGTTCCAGGCCGTTGTAGTCGGAAGTGATGACGCGCTCACCGGCGGTCAGGCCGCTCAGGACCTCGACCTGCTCGGCATTGCGCCGGCCGACCTTGATCCGTCGCCGCTGGGCAACGTGAGTGTCGGGTCCGGGCCCCAGCACGAACGCCCAATCCCCGCCACTGCGTTCGAGAAAGGCGCCGGCCGGCAGCACCAGGCCCGGCACATCGGCGCCCAGGGACAGTCGCCCCTGCAGGGTCTGCCCGCGCAGCAGGCCGGCGGGAGTCGCGCCGTCGAAGGCCAGATCGACCACGAAGCCACCGCCTTTGACCTGGGGATAGACGCGCGTCACTTTGAGGGGCCAGGATTTGTCGTCGAGCAGGATGCTCGCAGCCTGCCCGGGACGCACGCGGCCCAGGTAATACTCATCCACCGTCGCCGACAGCTTGTAGCCGGTCGCGGGGGTGATTTCGGCCAGGCGATCCCCGAGGTTGCGGCTCTCGCCCACCGTCAGATCCATGCTGGTCACCAGACCGCTCACCGGTGCGCGCACGGTCAGGTCGGCGAGCTTGCCGTGGGTGATCACCAGGTCCTGCTGCAGCTTCGCGATCTGCGCCTGCAGCTGCGGCAGCTGCTTGGTACGCAGCTGCTCCTGGCGGCGATTGCTCTCCTCCTGCATGGGCCGCTGCAGCAGTGCGTTGTCGAGTTCGTCCTTGAGCTGATCGCGCGACTCCACGGAGACCAGGTGCTGTGCCACCAGTCCCTCGCGCCGCTCCAGGGCACGCCGCAGGCGCACGATGTCGTAGTCGATCTGCGCCAGGGCCTTTTGATTGGCCACCCGGTTCTGCTCGAGCTGGGTCTGGTAGGACTGCGACTCGGTGATGGACTGCACCAGCCGCCCTTCGCGATCCAGCACGTCCAGCTCCAGCGCCGTGTTGCTCAGTTGCACCAGCGACTGGCCTTGCGTCACGCTGTCGCCCGCCTGCACCAGGACGTGCTCGATGCGGCCACCCTCCACGGCATCCAGGAACACCGTGTCATGCGGAACGACTTCGCCGCTGAGCGGAATGATGTCGTGATAGACGCCGCGCTCGACCGCGGCAATCGTGAGGCTGCCGACGGGAATGCTGACACTGCGCTGTGCGGGACCCAGCAGCAGCACGCCGGCCGTGATCACCAGGACCAGCGCCGCGACCCCCAGCAGCAGCTGTTGCCACAGCTTCAGGCGCCACCACGGCTGCGACAGCGGCCGGTCCATGGCAGAGTGGCGCGCGGGGCTTTTCACGGCGGCAACCATATCGGCTAGTGTATGGCCAGCGTGCTGTGATAAAAAATGGCGCTCAATCAGGCGCTTGCGTGGCGCACGACGAACCCGGCCGATACGAGGTGTCCGAAAGTGAACACAATCGACGCTGCCGCGATTCTGATCGTCGAGGACGACGCCGATGTGCAGCGTGCCGCCCGCATCGCACTGGCCGGCAACTGCCGACTCATCGAAGTGCTGGACACACCGGATGCGCTGGCCGCCCGGCTCGAGGCGGTGAGCTTCGATGTGGTGCTGCTGGACATGAATTTCGTGGCCGGTGACCGCAGCGGCGCCACGGGACTGGACGCGCTGGCGCGCCTGCAGGAGCTCGATGCCAGTCTGGCCGTGGTGCTGATGACGGCCTACGGCGGAGTCTCGCTGGCGGTCGAAGCGCTCAAGCACGGCGCCACGGATTTCGTGCTCAAGCCGTGGCGCAATGACAAGCTCATCGCCACGGTGCTCGCCGCTGCGGCCGCGACCCGCCGCCGCCGCGCGGCGGAGACTTTGAACCTGGATAGGCTGGAGCGCGGCGCCATCGAGCGGGCGCTGCAGCAACACGGCGGCAACATCTCACTGGCGGCGGCAGCGCTGGGCCTGAGCCGTCCGGCGCTGTATCGACGGATGTCCAAGCATGGGCTCTAGCGCCCTGCCGCGGCATTTCCAGTTCGCGGTACTGGCGCGCGCCGTACTGCTGGCCGTGCTGATCGTCATCGTGCTGCGGTTGCTCAGCGCCACGCAGTTCTATGCGACGGCGCTGGTGGTGATCCTGTGCGCCGCCCTGGTCGTGGCCGATCTGGTGCGGGTGGTGGGGCATGCCGACCGTTCGACACAGCGCTTCCTCGAGTCGCTGTCGGCCGGGGCGCTGGAGGCGCCGGCACCGGACCCGTCCACATCCGGTCCGGTGCTTCCCGCATTCGATCGGGCGCGACAGTATCTGCAGGAGGATCGCCGCGCGCAGCGCCAGGGCAGCGATTACCTGCAAACCCTGCTGGATACCGTACCGGCGGCACTCATTGTCGTGACGGCCGACGGTGCACTGCGGATGGTCAATCGCGCCGCTCACCGGCTGTTGGGCGAGCCGGCACCGCGGCTCGAGCAGCTGCCGGCCCTCGGCGCGACCACCGCGGGCCTGCTGGCGTTGCTGCCGCCGGGTGCGCAGCAGATCGTGCGGCTCGCCAACGGCACACCGCTGCTCGCCTCGGCCTCGCAGTTCACGGTGCCGGGCGCGACGGCGCAGCGGCTGATCTGCCTGCAGCGTCTCGCCGGGGATCTGGACGCGGTCGAACACAAGGCCTGGGACGACATGGCGCGGGTGCTGGCGCACGAGATGATGAATTCACTCACCCCGATCGCCTCGCTGTCCGAAAGCCTCGATGCGCTGCTGCGCACCGGCGGGCACACCGAGGAGGTGGCCGCAGCGCTGGAGGCCATCCGGCGCCGCAGCTCGGGGTTGATGCGCTTCGTGGAGCGCTACCGCAAGGTGGCCGAACTCCCCGAGCCGCTGCCGCAGACCCTGCTGTTGAAGAGTGTGCTGGCGGGCGTCGAGCAACTGCTCGCCCCCGCACTGGCCCAGGGGCATATCAGCTATGCGAGCAGCGTGTCGCCGCCGCAGCTGACGGTGCGGGCGGATGCCGACCTGCTGGAGCAGGCGCTCATCAACCTGCTGCGCAATGCCGCCGAAGCGGTCGGCGGACAGTCCGGGGCGCGCATCGAGGTGGCCTGCGGGATCGACGGGAGGCTGTGCTTCATCGAGGTCGCCGACAATGGTCCGGGCCTGACCGAGACCGCGCGGGAGCAGCTGTTCGTGCCCTTCTTCACCACCAAGGCCGGCGGC
>DATHOA010000125.1:0-58153 GCA_035485475.1 Steroidobacteraceae bacterium
GCGGCGGACTTTGCGTGTCTTGGGCATCCGCACATCATGCCAAAATCTCGCACCCCGTCTCTATGCATCTTATGCCGCTAAAGCAAGCACTTCAGCATCACGATGACGCCGCTTTTACCCACAAGAAATCACGAAGAGCCTGTTTTTATTTCAATCCGCGCGATCTATCGGTGAGCGGTGCACCACACCGTAACTTTTCACCGACCCGCAGCGAATACCCATCCCGTGAACGCCCCTTTTCTCTGATCGACCCTCGGAGTCGTGAGCTGGTACAAGTCAAGACTACACCACATACCGGATCACGACGCCTGGGAGATTGCAGACCATTTACCAAGTCTCAATGAGGTGATCGCGATGTATTCTCGAAGAGTTAACAAGTCTGGTGTGCGTCACGCCGCCGGCATGCTGGCGGTCGCATTGCTCGCAGTCGGCGCGGCAGCCGCCGACGAGCCCGGTCGCGATGTATTCGTGTTGACCAGCACGAATAGTCCAAGTGCCAACCAACTCGTGGTGTTCAGTCTCGAGACCTCGGGGACGCCCTCATTGTCGATGGCGGACATGTTGCCGACGCAAGGCATGGGCGGAGCAGGCAACAATGCCGGAATTGTGCAGTTCAAAGGCGATCTCGGCGCCGTCGCAAACTATGGCTCAAACACGGTCAGCCGAATCGTACGGCGTCGCAACTCCATCGATATCGAGGGAACGATAGCCTTGGCACGCAATTGCCTGAAGCCCGATTCAGTCGCGCTCACCTTCGACCATCTCTTCGTGGTCGGCGCGAATTGCGCCGAAAGTCATGACTGGCCGTCGGGCAACGTGGATGGCACCGTCGTCGCGCTCCACGATCCCTCGGCTGCACAGATCGTGGTGGGCAAGGATTGGGCCGCTGTCACCATGACTTCGGGATCCCTGCTGCAGCTGCCCCTCAAATGGGACGGGGCGCTCGATGGCACAAGTGCCGCCGTGACGCTGCCCGCTACCGCCGACAACACCCCGCTCGGGGCCGCATTCTGGGGCGATGTTCTGGGATTCACACCTGCCCACAGTCCCGACAGCTTCGCCATCGTGAACAAGAGTCGGGACGTGTTCCCGATAACCGGACCGACACCGCCCTATCCCACCAACGCTCCCTGCTGGGTGGCCAAGGGGCCGGGAAACATTTGGTACACGGCCAACTCCCCGGGAGAGGCCATCTCCATATTCCTGACCGATGGCCAAGGCGGGGTGTTCTACAAGTCGATACCCCTGCCGGGGGCGCCGACGGACATCACGGTCTCCGCGGATAAGAAGTGGCTCGCTGTTATTTACAGTGCCGGTGGCAGCGCCTATGTCGCGGCATTCGCCATCGATGCCTACGGCGACCTCACCCCAGAGGCGACTTCGAGCCCCATCGGTGTCGCCGGTTTTAGCGGAGTTGCCTTCAGCGAGTAATTCTGTCTTTGGCGAGCCCGTGTGGAAGATCGGCCAACCAATCTCGGTACGCCACGCGGGCTCGTCGGCACTGCGTTGCTCAGCCATTGTCGAAGCCGAGTGCGAAAGACAGGGCTGCCGCCACCTCTTTCATCTTTCGCCCGGGCAGTCGGGCAATGTGACCACCGATATTGATCTTCGGCACCGTTTGAATATTGTCTAAGTTCGCCGCGCATGTGTTTGGCAACCCGTCGGCTTCCGTCAGCACGACCTCGGTGGGGATGCTGCGAATCGTCGAGGTGATGGGCGCAACGGTGACCGAGTGCAGCACCGCGATGGCGGAGTCGCGGGTCAGGATCAGCACGGGCCGCCTCTTGTCGGGTGTCTTGAACGTGTACCAGCACACGTCGCCCCGGTTCACGGCGTACCCCAATCCTGTTCGCCGAGCCACGTGTCGAACTCGCCGGGGACCACGGGCTTGCTTGCGTAGCCCTCGGCGTGACGGATTTCATCCTCGCAAATTTGCTGCCGGCGGATCTCGGCTGCGAGCGCGTCACGAATAAAGGCAGATCGGGTGGTCTTTCGGGCGCGGGTCATCTTGTCGACGCTTTTCAGCAGGCCCTCGTCGATCGTCATTTGAATCGTCTTCATCACTGTGGACTCGAATGTGGATTCAAGTCCACATCATACACCACAGGGGTGGGGAGACCGTCCGGCCCTGCTCTGGAATGGTGCGGCGATGTACGAAGACGGGGCGTCGCCTCGGGTCGGCGCATATGACGCGCCATGCGTATTTCGGCTGGTTTTCCGGCTCGAATTGCAGCGCTAAGACCCCGGAAAGCGCGCGAGAAGCCCTGAGCACGCTTCTTGCATATTCGAATTTCAAGAATCGGGAAATTGAAATCCGAATGCCGGGGATGCAACTCAGATGGGAATCGAACTGATGAAGCGGCGCTCTTGGGCGTGCCGCATGGCCATTGTCTCATGCCTTGCCGTCGCCGCTCATTGCGCCTGCGCGGACCAGGCGGCAGATACGGCGGCCGGGGCGAATACCCCGGTGCCCCCAACCGGGCCGGGTGACATCGATGAGGTCGTCGTCAACGGCATCCGCCGGGGCGACCTGGTCCTGCCGACCACCGTGTCCTCCTCCTCGGCATACGGGCTGGACCTAGGGGTCATGGATACGCCGCGGAACAATACGCTGCTGTCCAAGGCGCAACTCGATGCGCTCGACATTCAAAACCCGGGCGGCTTTTCGTATCTCACCTCCAGCAGCTATTCGGACGCGGCCTTCGGTCAGCCGGCCGTGCCGCGCATCCGTGGGCAGTATGCCGACATGTTTTTCAATGGCATGCGTGACAGCTATTCGGTCAATGGCTATGGCGCGCCGGTCAGTTTCAACAGCGCGGATTCCATCGACATCATCAAGGGTCCCGCGAGCGTCCAGGGCGGGCCCGGAGCCGGCGTTGGCGGTGCCATCGACATCACCACCAAGATGCCCTCGCTGACGAAGTTCATGGGCACCTTCGACCTGGAATTCGACACCCAGGAGAAGCGCCGGGCCTCCATCGACGTTGGTGGGCCGCTCACCTCGGATACGGCCGCCCGCATCAGCTTCACCTCCGATGACAGCGGCAGCTACTACCACGACATGTTCTTTCACCAGCAGTCGGTGTATGTCGCGCTGGTCAGCCAGATCACGCCCCGCTACAGCGTGTTCGTCAATGGCTCCATCGAGAACACCCTCTACCGCGAGAACGATGGCGTCAACCGGGCCAACCAGGCGCTGATCGACAGCGGCAGCTACCTGCTGGGCGGCCCGACGGCGCCGATCGAGGGCTTCCTCACCCCCGTCGAGCTCAGCGGCACGGCCCAGCTGAGCGATCGGACCGTCATTGATGAGACGCCCGGCACGGCTGCCCACGCCTTTCACGCGAAGGCGCAGATCATCCAGACCTTCGCGGCGTCAGATGATTTCACCATCACCAACAATACCTTTTACGACTACCTGAACCGCTACAACCAGACCATGGAGTACTACGCGGATACCGCGCGGGGCAGCTATACCATCGAAAACAAGACGGACCTCAAGGTGAAGTTCGCCACGGGATTCGTGTCGAACGATATCGATGGCGGCTTCACCTATCGCTACGCCCATGTTGATGACGTGCAGAACTACGCGAACGAGCCGGTCAGCGTCTTCGATCTGACCGGCAATCCCAACTCCTGGGTGTTCCCCACGTCCGCGCAGGCCGACGGGGGCGCCGTTCCCTACATCGCGGCCTTCGATCATCCGCAGTACGGAACTTCCGGCCGGGATCCGTACTACCTGAACAGCAGCGTCATCTCGAACCTCCAGGACGCGGCCGTGTTCCTCGAACATCGCATGCAGTTCTCGCCCGAGTGGAGCGCCCTGTATGGCCTGCGGGGTGATCTGGTGCAACTGAACGAGGCCGATCCATTGGGTGGTCCGGATCCGGTGGATGGCCTGGCCCAGCGTGAATCCACGGCCTGGTACGGCCTCTACAATGGCAACGTCAGTGTGGTCTACAGCCCCTTCAAGCAGTTCTCCACCTATCTGACGTACAACAAGGCGCAATACGTCCTGGCGAACGCCAACGACGGTGCGGTCGGCACCTTCGGGGAAGCGCCCACGGTCCAGTTGCGTCAGAACACCGAGCTGGACGAGGCGGGCGCCAAGTTCAATCTGATGGACACACGCCTGTTCATCTCGACCGCGATTTTCAAGCAGACCCGCTCCCTGCCCACGGGCCCCGGCGATCTGGGCCATTCCCTGGCGCATATTCGCGGCGCGGAGGTCGAACTCAACTACCAGCCGGATCCGCATTTCTTCGCCACGGCGAGCTACTCGTACCTGCACACGACCCTGGATACCGGTGCGCCGTTCTACAACTTCCCCGCATACGCAGGCTTGAACATCGACGGCGCCGGTACGACGGCGGTGTTTGCGGGCAACCAGACTCTCCAGGACCCGGGAGTCCCGGCACATCTGATCAACATGCTGGTCAACTACAAGCATGAGTCCGGATTTGGCGTGCAGGCGAACATTCAGATCACCGCGCCCATCGAGATCTCGCAATCCGGCTACCTGGACCTTGCCGCCACCAACGCCAATGCCGCGGCAGATGGTCTGCCACAACTGGTGGGTGTCGGCGGCCTGGTGCCGCTGTCGGTGGTTACCGCCAACGGCTACTTCAAGGCGCCGGAGATTCCCTGGCAGTACACGCTCAACACCGCGGTGTTCTACAGTTACAAGCAATACACTGCGAAGCTGACCGTCTACAACCTCACCGATCGCCACAATCTCACGAACGACTACCCCTTCTATGGAAACGACTTTCTGACCCGCGTGCCACCGCGCAGTTTCGACCTGACGGTCTCGGGGCGGTTCTAGGGGGCAAGGTCAGCATGAATTGAGGGACATCACATGGAGCTAACAGCTGCGCTGCCCGCCGATCCCGGTTTGCGCGTCGCGTTCGAGGAAGCCCTGGCCGGCTATCAGGAGGGCGGGCTGCCGATCGGGGCGGCGCTCTTCTATCGAGGCGAGTTGCTGGCCCGCGGCCGCAACCGCCGCGTGCAGGATGGCAATCCCATCCTGCACGCCGAAATGACCTGCTTCCAGAACGCCGGTCGGCTGCCCGCCTCGGTGTACCGGGAGGCCGTGCTCTACTCCACGTTATCGCCCTGCTACATGTGCGGCGGCGCCTCCTTACTGTTCGGCGTGCCGAACTTCGTCGTGGGCGAGAGCCGCACCATCCGTGCGGCCGATGACTGGCTGCGTTCACGCGGCACCCTCGTGACCGTTGCCGATGATCCGGCCTGCTATGAACTGCTGCAGCGGTTCATTCGTGAAAAGCCGCAGGTGTGGGCGGAGGACATCGGTGAGGCGGGCGTCAACCAGCGCTATGGCCACTCCCATTCGGGCGGCAGCGAGTGAAGCCGCCGCCCTTCAGGTATGCCCGCCCGGGCAGCGTGGACGAGGTGGTGGCGCTGCTGGCGATGCACGGCGCGGCGGCGCGGGTGCTGGCCGGCGGTCAGACCCTGATGCCGCTTCTGGTGCGCCGCATTGAGCGACCGTGCCTGCTGATCGACATCAATCGCATTGCCGGGCTCGACCTGATCGAGACCTTCCCCACCCGCGTTCGCATGGGGGCCCTGGTGCGCCAGGAGCAGGCGCTGCGCTGCGCGGTGGTGCGCCGCGACGTCGCGGGCCTGGCCGCGGCGCTGGCCTGGGTCGCCAATCCGGTGGTACGGCAACGCGGCACCGTCGTCGGCAACCTGGTGACCAACGGCCCGGGTGCCGAGTTGCCGGCCGTGGCGTTGGCGCTGGGTGCCGAGTTCGTCGTGCGCGATGCGAAGGGCGAGAGCATTGTTCCCGCCGCGGCCCTGCTGGGGCCGGGTCATGAATTCGCGCCCGAAGCCCTGGTCACCCATGTGCTGTGGCCGCGCCGACCGTCACGGGCGGGCTTCTACGAGGTTGCGCGCCGCGACGGCCACGCGCCGGTCGTCAGCTCACTGGTGACCCTGGCCGGCGCTGACTGCCGGGTGGCCTTGAGCGGGGTGTGCCGCACCGGGCTTTCCTGTCCGCGCATGGCCCGCCTGATCGCCGCGCAGTTCCCGCATCCGCCGGCAACGGGCGAACTCGCCACGGCACTGTGGGAGGACCTGAACGCACCGGTGTACGCCGATCTGCATTCCAGCGCGGCCTACCGCCTCGAGGTCGCCCCCGTGGTAAGCCAGCGGGCGACCCGGCTGATGGCACAGGCCGCAGCCGCATGACCCGCGCCCCGACTGCTGCCGATGCGGCCATCGCTGTCGTCATGACCGTCGACAATGCCACCGTCCGCGCGCAGGTGCCCGCGCGCTACCTGTTGTGCGACTTTCTGCGCGAGCAGGCGGGTGCCCGCGGTGTCCATGTAGCGTGTGGTCATGGCGTGTGCGGAGCTTGTACGGTGGTGGTCGACGCGGTGCCCGTGCGCGCCTGCCTGATGCTGGCCGTGCAGGCCGACGGGTGTGTGGTGCAGACCATCGCGAGCCTGCCGGCGCTGGAAGGCGCGGCACCCGGGGACAGCGGGCTCACCCGCCTGCAGCGGGCCTTCCGCGATCACCATGCTCTGCAGTGCGGCTACTGCACGCCCGGGATGCTGGTTTCCACCGCCAGCTTCCTCGCCGCGAATCCCGGGCCGAGTCGTGGCCAGATCCTCGATCATCTCAATGGCCACCTGTGCCGCTGTTCCGGCTACGCCAACATTATCGCTGCAATCGAATCGGTGCGGCCGTGACGGCGTCCCGGAAGTTCGGGCAGCCGACACGCCGGCGCGAAGACGCTCCATTGCTCACCGGGCGGGCGGACTTTGTGGCCGACCTGGTGCGTCCGGGCATGGCGGCGATGCGCGTGGTCCGCGCCAGCGTGGCGCATGCGCGGCTCCGCGGCATCGATTTCAGCGCCGTGGCCAATGATCCGGCTTGCCTGGGTTTCCTATCCGCGCATGAGCTGCCGGCCGGGACGGGAGCGCTGCCGGCCGCTGACCTGGTCGCCGATTCCAAACCCGCGCATCACGGGGTGCTGGCGCGTGAGGTGGTGCGCTACGTCGGCGAACCGGTCGCCGTCGTGCTGGCGGTCGACGCCTATGCCGCGGAGGACCTGGCCGAGCGCGTGGCCATCGACTACGAGCCGCTGCCGGTCGTCATGGATGTGCACTCGGGCATCAAGCCGGGATCCGCGCTCCTGTATCCGCAATTCGGCAGCAACATCGTCCACCAGACCACGCAGCTCGTCGGCGATCCCGACGGTGCCTTTGCCGCTGCCGACATCATTGTCGATGAAACCTTCAGCTTCCAGCGCGTGGCGGCCAATTCCATGGAAATGCGCGGCGCCATCGCCACGCTTGATGCTGCGAGCGGCCGCTACCTGGTGCACAGCTCCACGCAGATTCCGCAGATCCTGCGCAAGGAACTCGCGCGCATCACCGGCATCGCTCCTGAGCGCCTGCGGGTCATCGCCCCGCAAGTGGGCGGCGGGTTCGGCGCGAAGGAGGCGGTGTATGCGGAGGAGATCCTGGTGCTGCTCGCCCTGCAAAGATTCGGCCGCGCCACGTACTGGCTGGAGGATCGGCAGGAGTCCTTCATCGGCAGCTGTCACGGGCGCGAGCAGAGCGTGCGGTTGCGCGCGGCGGTCACAGCCGCGGGCATCGTGACGGCGGTCGAGGTCGAGTGTTTGTCCGACATCGGCGCCGCGTATCAATTTCTGGGCAATACGCCGGGCGCGGCCATTGCCAGCGTCCGCGGGCCGTATCGCATTCCGAACTTCCGCAGCCGCGCGCGCTCGGTGGTGACCAACAAAACGCCGCTCAACGTTTATCGCGGCGCCGGTTACCCGCAGGCCATTGCGGCGATGGAGCGGGTGATGGACCTCGCCGCGACCGCGACCGGCCTGGACGCGGCACAGATCCGTCGCCGCAACCTGTTGCCGCCGGAAGCCTTCCCGGTCGAGCGTGGCATAGCGTATCCGGGCTGCGGACCAGTCGTGTTCGACAGCGGCAATTTTCCGGCGCTGCTAGACTCGACGCTTGACGCTGTGGACTATCCGCGGTTTGCGCTGCGCCGCGCCCGAACAGCGCCGGAGATTGCACTGGGACTAGGCCTGTCCTTCGTGGTCGAGATGACCGGCGGCGGGGGCGGTGAACCCGCGCGGCTGCGGCTGCGGCCCGACGGACGCCTGCAGCTGTTGAGCGGCATCGTGCCGATCGGGCAGGGCAGTGAAACCACCCTGGCGCAGATCCTGGCCGACCATCTGGGCGTGGCCATCGAGTCCATCGACGTGCTCAGCGGAGATACGGATGATTCACCGGACTCGCCCGGCACTTTTGCCTCGCGCGGCGCCACGATGGGTGGCAACGCCGCCTGTCGCGCCGCTGACGCTTTGATACACCGGGCCTGCCGCCTGGCCGCCGAGCTGCGCGGCGCTCGCGCCGCGGACATTGCCTGGCAGGACGGGGTCCTGGTCGATCGCACCCGGCCCGGCGAATCCCTGACGCTTGCGGCGCTCATGCAGCAGGCCCAGGCGGCAGGTGTCGTACCGGCGGGCGGCCTGGATGCCGCGGCGTGCTACAACGATGATGCGGTCAGCTGGTCCAGCGCCTGCCATGCGGCCGTGGTCGAGGTGGATCGGGGCACCGGTGTGGTGCGCGTGGTCGACTATGCCGTGACCCATGATTGCGGGCGCATCGCCAATCCGCTGCTCGTGGACGGCCAGGTCATGGGCGGCGCCGTGCAGGGCCTGGGTCAATGCCTGTTTGAAGAGATCCGGTATGACCCGGCCGGGCTGCCGCTGTCGAAGGGATACATGGACTACGTGCTGCCCAGTGCCGCAACCGTGCCGCGATTCACTCTGCGTCACATCCAAACCCCCTCGCCGCTCAATCCGCTGGGCATGAAGGGCGCCGGTGAGGCCGGGTGCAGTGGCGCCGTGGCCGCGATCGCGAACGCCATTGCCAACGCCTTGGGCCCGCAGACCACCGTGCCGAACGGCTCCGGCCCGTTCACTCCGCAGCTCCTGCACCGGATCCTGCAAGGTGCCCCGAGGGAGGAAGCATCCGCATGATCACCCGTCGCCACTTCTGCCGCGCAATGGCCGCGGCCAGCGTGAGTTCTCTTGCCAGCGCGCGTCACGCCCGCGCCGCCACACCCACCAACACGGTGGCCATGCAGGCGGCCTGGGTGAACGACGCCGAGTTCATCGGCTACTTCGTCGGCCTGCAGAACGGGTACTACAAGGGGCAGGGCGTCGATCTGCACTATCTGTCGGGCGGCCCCGATGTGATTCCGGAAAGTGCGCTGCTCGCGGGCAAGGCGCCGCTGGCGCTGACGACACCCGATACCACGGTCAAGGCGATCGTGGCCCAGGGCGCGAAATTCAAAATCATCGGCGCGCAGTTTCAGAAGACCCCGATCGGCGTCGTGAGTCTCGCCTCCCGTCCCATCCCCAATGTGAAGGCACTGGAAGGCAAGGTGCTCGCGGTGCCGCCGGTCAACATGAACCAGGTGCTCGGCATGCTGCGGCTCAATGGCATCGCCAAGAGCGCCGTGCGCATCGTGCCCTACCAGTTCGATCCGACACCGCTGATCAAGGGTGAAATAGATGCCACGGTCGACTTCGTCACCGATGTGCCCTACACCATCGGGCTTGCGGGCAAGAAGGCCACCTCGTTCCTGCTCTACGACTACGGGGTAACCGTCTACAACGATACCGTGGTGGTGACCGAGGAGTTTCTGGCGGCGAACCGGCCGCTGCTGGTGCGCTGGCTGCGCGCGAGCCGCATGGGCTGGACCGAAAACTTCAAGGACCCGGCGAAGTACCCGAAGGATTTCAAGAACAGCTGGTTCAGCGGCACCGGTCGCGCCACCGCGAATGACATCTACACCAATACGGCGAACCAACCGCTGATCGATACACCGCATGGCATTTTTGCGATGACGGAGGACGGCATCGCTGCCAATATCCGCTATCTGAAGAGCATCGGGATCATGGCGAACCGCTCGATGTTCGATACCACGCTGCTGGAGAGCCTCTGAGCCGTGAGCAGCGCCGCACTCAAGGTACCGACCGATGACATCCGGATCTGCGCGGTGACGCGTACTTTCGCGGTGGACGCGCGCCAGGTGTTCGCACTGCGCGATGTGTCCTTGGGTTGCGAGGCGGGCTCCTTCACGGCCCTGATCGGGCCTTCCGGCTGCGGTAAGTCCACGCTGCTGCGGATCATCGCGGGCCTGGAGCACCCTGATGAGGGGACCGCGCGCATCGGCGGTGCGACACCGCAGCAGAAGTGTCGCAGCGGCGCACTTGGCGTCGCCTTCCAGGACCCGGCGCTGCTGCCCTGGCGCACCGTGCGCCAGAACATCGCGCTGCCGCTGCAGGTGCTCGGGCGCAGCGTGTCTTCCGCCCAGGGCCTGATCGATCAGCTCATTCAACTGGTGGGTCTGCAGGGATTTGAGAACGCCCGCCCCGGGCAGCTCTCCGGCGGCATGCGCCAGCGCGTGGCGATCGCCCGCACGCTGGTGACGGACCCGTCGGTCTTGCTGATGGACGAGCCTTTTGGGGCGCTGGATCAGATCCTGCGCCGCAGTATGAACATCGAGCTGCAGCGGATCTGGATGGAAAAACGCCCGACCACGATCCTGGTCACCCATGGCATCGACGAGGCGGTGTTCCTGGCCGACCGGGTGGCGATCATGCAGCGCAATCCCGGTGGCATCGCGCAGGTCATCGAGGTGCCCTTCGAGCGCCCCCGCCGGCCCGAGCTGTTTGCGGCGCCGGAGTTTCACCGGCTCGAAGATGAAATTGCCGCCGTGCTGTATGCGGGGATGGCATCGTGAAGCGCGCCATGCAAGCGCTGTCCGTGCTGCTCGCGCTTGCTGCCTGGGAAGCCCTGGGCGATTGGCATCTGGTCGGTCAGGGCGCCTTGCCATCGCCCAGCGCCATCGTTGCGCAGTGGTGGCAGGATCGAGACATCTATCCGGCGCATATCTGGGCCACCCTGCAGCCGGCGCTGATCGGCTTTGTGGCGGGTAATGTCATCGCCGCGGCGGCGGCGCTCGCGTTCATGCTCATCCCGGCGCTGGAGCGCCTGATGCGTGGCTTCAACATTGCGATCTTCGGCATTCCGCCCATAGCCTTGAGCCCGGTGCTGGTGATTACCCTCCCCGGGCAGTGGCCGCAGATCGTGCTGGCCGCGGTGAGCGTCTATTTCCCCACCATGGTGATGACGCTGCTGGGGCTGCAGGACATCGATCCGCGACCGATCGACGTCATTCGCAGCTACGGGGGTGGCCGGATCGCCGTGTTGCACTGGCTGCGGCTGCGCTCGTGCCTGCCGGGGCTGCTGGGCGGACTGCGGGTCGCCGCGCCGGCGGCCATTCTGGGCGCAATCCTCGCCGAATTCGGCAGCGGCGCACGCTGGGGTCTGGGGTCATTCCTGCTCGGGTCTCTCGGCCGCGGCGATCCGGCGCGCATCTGGGGAATCGGGCTCACCGCCACCGCGATGTCCGCGGCGGCTTACGGCCTGTGTGCATTGCTGGGGCGCCGCGCCGCGGCATCGGTGCTGGCCGTGACGATTACCCCGGCGCGGATCGAGGCGCAGGCGGTGGCACGCGGCCGAGCGCGCACGCTGCGTGTATTGCTCGGTGTGGGTGCCGTGGCCATGCCCTTCCTCATCTGGTGGGGTGTATTGAAGGCCTTCGCGGTCTCGCCCGTGATTGCGCGCACGCCGTGGGGCGTGTGGCAGTACCTGGTCAGCGCACCGGACGCGGCGGATGCGCGGGCGGGAATCATCCAGGCACTGGGGCAATCTCTGCCGCTCGCCGGTGCCGGTCTCCTCATCGCGCTGGCCGTCGCGCTGGTGCTCGCGACCACCGGAACGCTGTGGCGAGGCTTGAATGCGGCGCTGCTGCCCGCGGCCGTGTTCCTGCAGACCATGCCCCTGGTGGCGCTGGCCCCGATCATCGTGCTGCTGTTCGGGCGGGGCATTGCGACCACGCTGGTCGTCACCGTCGCCGTGACGTTCTTCCCGGCTTTCATCACGATCGCCCAGGGGCTGGCGCAGGTGCCGGCGGCATCATTGGATCTGGTGAGTGTGTACGGAGCAAGCCGGTGGCAGAAACTGCTGCTGGTCAGTGTGCCGATGTGCCTGCCCTACCTGTGCGCGGCCGCACGACTGGTGGCACCGGCTGCCCTGCTCGGAGTGATGATTGCGGAATGGCTGGCGACCGGCTACGGGCTGGGCGGGGTGCTGAACACGGCCCGCGGCGAACTCGATTACGGAATGATCTGGGCGGTGGCCTTCATCGCCGTCGCGGTGTCCGTGACCTTCTATCAGCTGGTGAAGCTCATCGAGGAGCGGCTGCTGGCGCGCTTCCGCATGGCGGGCGGCTGATGACCGATCGAGAACTCATGCACCGGTATCTGGGGCGGCTGGGTCTTGCCGTGCCGCCGCCGCCGTCCTGGGACGGGCTCAAGCTGCTGGTCGGCCGACACCTGCAAGCCATTCCATTCGAGAACCTGGATGTCATGGCCCACCTGCGCTGCGAACTCACCACGGCGGGTAGCCTGCACAAGATCGTCAGCCGCGGCCGCGGGGGTTTCTGTTATGAGCTCAACGAGGCCTTCGGTGCGCTGCTCGGCTACGCCGGCTTTACCGTAAAACGCATCGAAGCGCGGGTCTGGTCCGTACCGCAACAAAATTTCGGCCCACCCTTCGACCATCTGGCACTGGTGGTGAGCCTGCCGGAGGGGGACTTTCTGACCGACGTGGGTTTCGGCGACAACAACCGCACGCCGCTGCGTCTGCCCGAAGATGAGATGGAAGACCTGTCCGGGCGCTACACGCTCAAGCCCGCATCAAGCTGCGTATGGCGCCTCGCGCGTCCCGATCGCCCGCTCTACGACATGACGCTTGCGGCACAACCGCTCGAGGTCTTTGCGCCAATGCACCGCTTCCATCAGAGCTCACCGGAATCGATTTTCAGCAAGGGCCTCATCTGTACGCGCGCGACCGCGAACGGACGCATCACCTTGAGCGGGGAACGGGCTGGCACACTTGCGCAGTACTTTGGGATCGCGGAGGAGTCTTATGTTGATGCACCAGGTCCTGATCGAGGGCGCGCAGCGCACGCCGGACAAACTGGCCCTGCACTGGGTGGACCGTGACGTCGGGCTGACTTATGCGCAGGCCGTCGCCCGCATGGAGGACATGGCGGGCGCCCTGGCATCACTTGGCGTAGGCCGCGGCGACCGCGTCAGCGTTTTCGCCCACAACGGCATGGATTATCTCCTGACCCTGTTCGGCGCGTGGCGGATCGGCGCCATCGCCGCGCTCGTCAACGTGCAGTTCGCCGCCGAATTGGCTGACTACCTGGCCGATCACACCCCATCGGTGGTGGTTTACACCCATGACATGGTCGAGCCGGTGCAACGCGCCGCCCGCGCGGTCGGTACGGTGCGGCATCTGCTGTGCATGGATGGCGCGCAGCCGGGCGCACTGTCGCTGCCGGAACTGATGAATGCGCAGCTCCCGGCGCCCGCGGACCCGGCGGATGAAACCGCCATCGCGCATCTTGCCTACACCTCCGGAACCACCGGCAAACCCAAGGGTGCGTGCCTGGCACATGAGCCCACCATGCGCGCGGCGCGGTGCATCGCCGAACGCTTGCGCCTCAGCGCCGCGGATCATTCGTTCGGGCCGACGGCGCTATCGAGCTCCTACCAGCTGGTGGCCAACCTGTTGCCGCCACTGAGCCGCGGGGCCAGTGTGCATGTCATGGGAAAATGGACGCCGAAGTCCGGTTGGGCGGCGCTGGACAGCACGGCCGCCACGGTACTCGTGGCGAACCCCACGGTACTGCAGCAGGTACTGACGGAAAGCCAGGTGCAGGGCCGCGTGCCCGGAAGGTTGCGCGCCGGCCTGTCTGGCGGCGGGCCGGTACCGCCGTCGCTGAAGTCGGCGTGGCGGGAAGAGTTGAAGCTGCCATTGGTCGAGAGTTTCGGGCAAAGCGAGCTGGGCGGTTTCATGGCGTTGGGATTTCCGGAACTGGTGCGCGACGATGCGTTGCTGGGCCGGGTCGGGCCGGCCCTGCCGGACAAGGAAGTGCGGATCGTCGATGCCAACCGATCGCCCCTGCCACCGGGTCATATTGGCGAAATCGAGCTGCGCGGCGGTTTCATGGTGGGCTACTGGGGAAGACCGGAGAAAACGCAGGAGGCCATCGGCAGCGGCTGGTTGCGCACCGGAGATCTGGGACTGATGGACGCGGAAGGGTTCATCACCATGCGGGGTCGCCGGTCGGAGCTGATCGAGACGGACGGGGTGCTGTGGTTTCCGCGGGATGTCGAGGAGGCATTCTGCGCCATCGACGGTGTCGCGCAGGCGGCAGTGGTAGGCGTCGCCGACGCGGCACTGGGGCAGCGCCCGCACGCCTTCATCACGCTGCAGCCGCAGCGCTCCCATTCGGCGCAGTGGCTCAAGTCGGCCATTGCCGGCAAGGTGCGCTATGACCTGGCGGCGTTGCAGGTGAGCGTGGTGGAGCAGCTGCCGATGACACCCACCGGCAAGATTGCCAAGGGGGAACTCGCAGCCCGACTGGCGAGCGCCTCATGAGCGCGCGTGACTGGTGGGATCTGACGACCGAGGAGTTCTCGCGGCTCGATGCCGAGCGGACGGTGGCGCTGCTGCCGGTGTGTGCGGTGGAACAGCATGGGCCGCATCTGCCGGTGCGCGTCGATGCGGCCATCAATGCCGGGATCCTGGCGCGGGCCGTCGAGTTGATGCCGGATGAGTCGCCACTGCTGGTCCTGCCGGCGCAGAACGTCGGCAAATCAGATGAACACACGGCCTTTGCGGGCACGCTCACCATCAACTACGAGACCTTGGGACGCCTGTGGTTCGATCTGGCGCAGAGCGTGCATCGGGCCGGCTGTCGCAGGATCATCTTCTTCAACTCGCACGGCGGCCAGCCGCAGCTGATCGACATCGTGTGCCGGGAACTGCGCGTGCGCCTCAACATGCTGGCGGTGAACTGCGCCTGGTTCAACGTGACACCGATGAGCGATCTGTTCGACGCGGCCGAGCTGCAGTACGGTATCCATGGCGGCGCGGTTGAAACCAGCATCATGCTGCATCTGCATCCCGGGTTGGTGAAGATGGACCGCGCGCGCCACTTCGTGTCCCGCGCCATTGCGCTCGAGGCGGACAGCGCCGTGCTGCGGGTCGAGGGAGCCACCTCGATCGGTTGGCAGACCCAGGACCTGAATCAGGCCGGAGCCTGCGGCGATGCCACGGCGGCGAGCGCCGCGCTGGGCAAGGAGCTGGTCGAACGCGCGGCGCGGGCCCTGGCCGCACTGGTCGCAGATGTCGCGCGCTACGCCGGGATGCCTCCGCGCTGAACTTACGATTCCGCGCGGCCCTGCATACGCTGCAGTTCCTGCAGCGGTGGAGTGGCGGTGAGCTGTTCTGGCTCGAGCAGGTTCCACTTGATGCCCTTGGGGCGCTGACCCCGCTTTACATTGAAGTAGCGGGTGGGTGTTGCCACGGCATCCACCAGGATATCGGTCTCGCTGGGGAACAGCTTCTCCTCCACGACCTGTACGTCGTGCACGACTGCGATGACCGGGGTGCGTTCGTCGGCGACGCCGATGTCGGTGAACATGCCCCATTCCAGATCGAAATAGCCATGTCCCTTGCCGAAGCGCACGCCGTTCAAGGACACGGCGGAGGCCCCCGTCACCATGAAGTCAAAGCGCCCGCGGTTGGCGATCTCCTCCAGTGCGATGGATCTGCCGAAATATTCCAGGCCATCGAGCCAGGAGGCGAACAGCGTGTGTTCGCGCGCGATCCGCGACGGCTCGAGCAGCACGAAACCGCGATGGATGCCGTAGGTCGAGACCACGAGGGTCTTGCCGTCATCCAGCATGCGGCGGCGCAATTCGGCCAGCCCGTTGTCCGGAGTTACGAATGCGTAGCGCGACTCGCGGTAGAATGGCTGTGAGATCAGGCGTTGGACCGCCTGCTCGCTGCCCTCAAAATCAGGAATCACATTGGCGAAGTCGAGATGAAAACGCGAGTCGGGCTTGGCGACGGGGCGCAAACGTTCCCATATCTGCTGGCGTATGACCTTGGCTTTGCTCATTTCACTCTCCCCGGTTCGCCACTCGGTACATGATGCATTGATATGGGCACTTTATTGTCGCTCCGCATTCAGGAAAAGTTTGACGAGCTGACGCCCAGCGAGCAGAAGCTCGCGACGGTGCTGCTGGATCATTCGGACGACCTGCTCTCGTTTTCGGCAAAGGAGTTGTCGCTGGCCTCGGGCGTATCCGCCGCCACCGCCGTGCGGTTGTTCCGCAACTTGGGCTACCGTGATTTCAACGAGGTGCGCCTGCAGGCGCGTCAGGAGCGCAATTTCACCGGTCCGACCACCGGCCTCGCGGTGGCGGTCGATCCGATGCCGCCGGGTCGGGCGACCGCCGCGGCGCATCTGCAGGTGGAGTTGGGCAATCTCACCCGGACCTTCTCGGCCCTGGAGGCAGCACCGCTGCGTGCGGCGGCCGAGTCGCTGGTCGCCGCGCGCCGCGTATGGATCGCCGGGTTGGGCGCCGATGCGGATGTCGCAAGCCTGGTGTGGACCCTGTTCTCGCGCGCCCGCCCCGGCGTGCAGGTGCTGCCCAGGGATGCGCAGAGCTGGCCTTCGGAGCTGGCCTCCATGGGACCCGGGGATGTGCTGCTGGCGATTGCACCGCGCCCCTGGCTTGCCGCATTCAATCCGGTACTGGAGTTCTGTCAGGCGGCGCGCGTGCAGCTGATCGCGATCTGCGATCCGACCAGTCAGGCGCGCATCGAGCGTCATGGCGGCCTGTCGCTGGTGTGTCACGTGGCCCAGGTGCCGCATACGCGTTCGTATACTTCCATCATGAGCATGGTGGGTCTGCTGCATATGGCGATGCTTGAGCGGCTCGGCCAGAGTGCCCTGGTACGTGCCGAACTCATCGATGGATTGCGCGAGAAGTTTCTCACCGACTGACATTCCGCATCCTTGAAATCAGGATTTCAAGCATACGGAAGTTGCAACGATTATGCCAAGCCTCTGCGCCCGATCAGCGATAACGGCTGAGGATCTTGTCCAGTCCTTTTGATCCCGGCGAGAGCTTCTCGTAGGGCAGGGCGTTCAAGGGCTCATCGGGGGTGCCATTGAGCTCGTGAAACTCTCTTTGCGGGGGTTCCATATGCAGCAGCCCGGTCAGGTACTCGCCCTGTTTCGCATGTTCCTGGATATAGGCGCTGGCAGCCGCCCGATCGGTGGGGTCGTAACCGGCCTGGCACTTACGCAACACAATCCGGCTGCCATCGTGCATGACCACCGGAACCGCCTCGCCCGCACCGTAGCTCACCGTGATGTCCCGCTCGAAGGGGACGAAATCGGCGTGGACCGCCGGCTCGTAGTGCTCGCGAGTGTAAGCGTAGCTTTTGGTCGACCCTTCGTGATCGTTGAACGTGACACAGGGGGAGAGGACATCGATCAGTGCGAAGCCATTGTGTTTGAAACCGGCCTGAATCAGCGGCACCAGCTGCTCCTTGTCTCCCGAGAAGCTGCGCGCGACGAACGAGGCACCCAAGGTCATCGCCAACAACACCGGATCCATGGGCGGTTGGAAGTTGGCCTCGCCTTTCTTCGCGGTCGAGCCAATATCGGCCGAAGCCGAGAATTGCCCCTTGGTGAGGCCGTACACACCGTTGTTCTCGATGATGTACAGCATGTTGAGATTGCGCCGTATGGCGTGGCAGAACTGTCCAAGGCCGATGGACAGTGTGTCCCCGTCGCCTGATATGCCCAGGTAATAGAGGCGTCGATTGGCCGCATTCGCACCCATGGCAATCGAAGGCATGCGGCCGTGAACGGAGTTGAACCCGTGGCTGCCGCTGACCAGGTAGGCGGTGGTCTTGGACGAGCAGCCGATACCGGAGAGCTTCACCAGGTTCTGCGGCTCGATGGACAAGCTCCAGCACGCATCGACGATGGCGGCGGTGATCGAGTCATGCCCGCAGCCGGCACACAGGGTAGACATCGCGCCTTCGTATTCGCGGCGCGTCAGGCCAAGCTCGTTGCGCGGCAGCGAAGGGTGAGCGACTTTGGGCTTGGAGATATAAGTCATACAGGCTCCTAACCGAGCGCGGCGCCTTGCCCTTTCTGCAGCGGCCGCACCTGCGCCAGAATGCCCTCGACAATGAAGCCGGAGGAAATCGGCAGCCCGTTGTAATGCAACAGCGAGCGCAACTTGGACTTCTCGACCGCGGTCTCCAGGGTCAGCAGGGATTTCAACTGCGCGTCGCGATTCTGCTCCACGACGAACAGTAGCCGGTGTGAGGCGAGAAACTGCTCCACCTCCTCGCCGAACGGGAATCCGCGCACCCGCATATGATCGACGCCCACCCCGTCCGCCTTGAGAATATCCAGCGCTTCGTGCACCGCGCCCTCGCAGCTGCCCAGCGACACAATGCCGATATCGCTGCCGGCTGCGCTATCGATGACGGCGCGTGGCACCAGCTTCTTGGCGGTCTCCCATTTCCTGAGCAACCGATCGAGCACGATCTGGTACTCAACCGAGTCCTCGGTGTAAGTCCCGTACTGCGTGTGGCCGGAGCCCCGGGTGAAATAGGCGGCCTTCGGATGCACGCCGGGCAGTGACCGGGGCGCGATTCCGTCGCCATCCTTGTCGAAGTAACGATGAAATTTCTCTAATTTCTCGATATCCGATCGGCCCAGCACCTTGCCGCGATCGGGCCGATAACTGTCATCCCACTTCAGATCGCGGCACATCCAGTCGTTCATGCCGATGTCCAGGTCGGACAGCATGAACACCGGGGTCTGCAGCCGCTCCGCCAGATCGAAAGCCTGGGCGGCCATGTAGAAGCACTCTTCGGGGTTGGCGGGGTACAGGCACACATGGCGCGTGTCGCCGTGCGAGGCGTAGGCACATTCCATGATGTCGCATTGCTGAGTACGCGTCGGCATGCCGGTGGATGGCCCGACACGCTGGATGTCGAAAATCACGGTGGGGATTTCCGCATAGTAGGCCAGCCCGATGAACTCGTTCATCAGCGAGATGCCGGGACCGGAAGTGGAGGTGAAGGAGCGGGCGCCGTTCCAGGCGGCGCCGATAATCATTCCGACCGCGGCCAATTCGTCCTCGGCCTGAATGATCGCAAAGTTCTTACGGCCCGTATCCGCATCGACCCGGGTTCGTTCGCAGAAGGCCTTGAAAGCGTCCATCACCGAGGTTGACGGGGTGATGGGATACCACGCGGCCACGGTGGCGCCCGCATATACGGCGCCCAGCCCCGCGGCGGTGTTGCCGTCGATCATGATATGACCGCCGGTCGCATTCATCTTCTGCACGTGCAGCGGCAGCGGACAGGTGCAATGCTGCTTCGCATAGTCGTAGCCGAGCTGGATCGCCTTCATGTTGCTGTCCACGAGCTGCGGCTTCTTGGCGTAGGTTTCGGCCAACAGCGCGCGGATACCCTCGACATCGAGGTCGAGCAGCGCCGCCAGAACCCCGGCGTAGCAGATATTCTTCATCAGGATGCGCGTGCGCACGCCGTTGAAGTTTTCATTGCACATGCGCGCCAGGGGCACGCCGATTACCGTTATATCCTCGCGCTTCAACAACGCCGGACGCGGCCAGGTGGAGTCATAAACCAGGTAGCCGCCGGGCGCGATCTCCTTCAGATCCCTGGAATAGGTCTCGGCATTCATTGCAACCATGATGTCGACGCGGCCGGAGCGGGCCACATAGCCATGCTTGGACACCCGGATCTCATACCAGGTGGGGAGCCCCTGAATATTCGATGGGAAGTAGTTCTTGCCCATCACGGGGATGCCGCTGCGGAAAATGGACTTCATCAACAGGCTGTTGGCGCTTGCGGAGCCGGTGCCGTTGACCGAGGCGACCTTGATCACGAAGTCATTGACGCGCGGGGATGACATGATCAGGCGATCTTCGACTTCTTCGCCGGTTCGGAGCAGGACTCGTCACGGGCCTGAGGCCAATGGATATAGGACTTCTGCATATCCCACGCGGCCGTCGGGCAGCGCTCGGCGCACAGTCCGCAGTGAACACACAGGTCCTCGTCCTTCACCATGACCCGTGCGGTCTGCGGCAGCGGCGCCGACACCAACAGCGCCTGCTGCAGATTCTTCGCCGGCGCTTTCAGGCGCGAGCGTAAATCGGCCTCGGTGCCGTTGGCGGTGATGGTCAGGCAGTCGACCGGACAAATATCGAGACAGGCATCGCATTCGATGCATAGCTTTGCGGTGAAGACGGTCTGAATATCGCAATTCAGACAACGTTGCACTTCCTGCTCGACCTGCTCGGCGGTGAAGCCCAACTCCACCTCGATGTTGATGTTCTTGAAGCGCTCTTTGAGCGATACATGGGGCATCAGGCGCCGCTCGACGGGCGCGTAATCGTTGCCGTACGACCACTCGTGCATGCCCATTTTGCGGCTCTGCAGGTTCACCCCGCGCGGCAGTCGCTCGGCCACGGCTTCGCCCTGACACTGCTTATGAATGGAGATCGCCGCCTGGTGACCGTGCTCGACGGCCCAGATGATGTTCTTGGGACCGAAGGCCGCATCACCGCCGAAAAACACGCCGGCACGGGTCGATTGGAAGGTGGTCTCGTCCACCTTCGGGACATCCCACTTGTCGAATTCGATACCCAGGTCCCGTTCGATCCAGGGGAAGGCATTTTCCTGTCCGATCGCCAAAATGACATCGTCGGCGGGCAGGAATTCCTCTCCCAAAACCCGTTCCGCCGTGATGCGGCCACTGGCATCGACGTCGTACTCCATTTTGTCGAACAGCATGCCCGTCAGTTTGCCGTTCTCGATCACAAAAGATTTCGGCGACCGGTTGATGACGATCTCGACGCTTTCTTCTTCGGCGTCATCCAGTTCCCAGGCGGAGGCCTTGAAGAAGCCGCGCGGCTTGCGCGCCATCACCTTCACGCTCTTGGCGCCGAGTCGGAGGCTGGTACGGCAGCAATCCATGGCCGTGTTGCCGACACCGATGATCAGCACGCGTTCACCGATCTTCTCGACATGCCCGAAAGCCACGGATTCCAACCAGGCGATGCCGATGTGGATGTTCGCAGCGCCGGCCTCCCGCCCCGGGAGCTTCAGTTCCTTGCCTCGGGGCGCACCGGATCCTACGAACACGGCGTCGAAACCCCCGGACTGCAGTAACTCGCGCATGCTGGGAATCGGATGGCCGAGCTTCAGATCCACGCCGCGGTCCGTGATGGAGGCGATCTCCTCCGCCAGCACCGCGTGCGGAAGGCGGAAGGAGGGGATATTGGTGCGCATCAAGCCGCCGGGTTCGGCGGCCTGCTCGAATATGGTGACCTCATAGCCCAGCGGCACCAGATCATTGGCCACGGTCAGCGATGCGCAACCCGCACCGATGCAGGCCACGCGCCGCCCGTTCTTCAGCTTCGGCACCGGTGGCAGCAAAGTACTGATGTCGTCGCGCAGATCGGCAGCGACCCGCTTGAGGCGGCAGATGGCGACTGGCTTTTGCTCGACGCGACCCCGCCGGCAGGCCGGCTCGCAGGGGCGATCGCATACGCGGCCGAGAATGCCCGGGAAGACATTCGAGAGGCGATTCACCATGTAGGCTTCGGTGAAGCGGCCCTCCGCGATCAGGCGGATGTATTCCGGAACATCGGTGTGAGCCGGGCAGGCCCACTGGCAATCAACGACTCGATGGTAGTAGTCGGGATTCGAAGTATCAGTTGGTTCCATTCCAAGCTCGGCCGGCGCAGAGCCCCCTCGTAATGCCAGGCGATCCGAGTATAGAGCCGTACTACTGAATGTCACCGGGGAACTTCAGATATGTATGGCGCGCTATATAATTGACCATAATATAACACAATTCGATTCATTGGGACTTACGGAACCCCGGATTCCGGCTGCGTGGTTGACGGCTCAACAGGCTGCCGTGCACTCACGCGCCATACGGTGTTGCCAACATCGTCCGCGATGAGCAGTGCCCCGCTTCGGTCCAGCGCCAAGCCCACCGGTCGTCCGTGAACCGTCTCGTTATCGCGACCGAGGAAGCCAGTAACGACCGGGATCGGCTTGCCGAGCGGTCGGCCATTCACGAAGGGTACATAAATCACCTGGTAGCCATTCAAGGGGCTGCGGTCCCAACTGCCGTGCTCACCGATAAAAGCACCGTTGGCGAATAGTGAAGACAGGTGCTGGCCTTGGCTGAATACCAGGCCGAGCGGAGCGACGTGCGAACTCAAGCCATAATCGGGCCTGATCGCCCGAGCGACGAGATCCGGCCGCTGCGGGTGGACTCGCACGTCGACGTGGGTGCCCCAATAGCTGTAGGGCCAGCCGTAGAAGCCGCCCTGCCGGATCGAGGTCAGATAATCGGGGACCAGGTCGGGGCCGATCTCATCGCGTTCGTTGACGACGGCAAACAACTGCTGCGTGTGCGGTTCGAAGGCTACGCTGGTCGGGTTGCGCGTGCCGGAAGCGAAGATGCGCTTGGCGCCGGTCGACCGGTCGACCTCGTAGATGGCCGCGCGGCCCTCCTCGACGGCCATGCCGTTTTCCGTGATGTTGCTGTTTGAGCCCACGCCGACGTAGAGCTTTGAACCGTCCGCGCTCGCGGTCATCGACTTCGTCCAGTGGTGGTCGATCGGTCCGGCTGGCAGATCCGTGAGCTTCACGCCCGGTGAGGTGATCCGCGTCATCCCGGGCGTATAACTGAAGGCGAGGATTGCGTCGGTATTGGCGACGTACAGCGTGTCACCCACGAGCACGATGCCGTAGGGCGAGTGGAGATGGTCGATGAAGACCGTCCTGAGTTCGCGAGTGCCGTTACCGTCGGCCTCGCGCAGTAAGGTGATGCGATTACCGCCGGTTGCGGCAGCCCCCGCCCGCGCCTTCACCTTGCCGGCGATGAAGTCCTTGGGCCGAAAGGGCTCGGTACCCGGGCTGTTGCTCTCGACGACCAGGATATCGCCATTGGGCAGAGTGTAGAGAGTGCGTGGATGCTCCAGCCCGGTTGCCAGCGCCGCCACCGTGAGGCCTGCGGAGGCTGTTGGCATCTCGCCGGCCTGCCAACCGATCGCCTTCGGCACGCTCATCGGCGGCAGCAGGTATTCGCGGGGTTCGGGCAAATAAGGGTCCGGCCCATATTGCCGGGCGGGATCGCCGGCCCTCGAGCTGCAGGCGGCAGTGGCGGCAATTGAGATCAGCGCGACGATCCGGCACAGAGACATAGTTCTCATGGACGGTCTCCGCTCGCGCGGCTGACCGCGAGGCTCCAGCCGCGCGCGCCGGCGATGACCAGTAGTATCGTCGACACCACGGACAGCAGGATCCCTTGCGGTACCACCGAGGTCCATGCGTCACGGCTGTGCACGAACGCGTTGACCAACGACAGCAAGGCGGCGGCGGTCACCAGCATGAATGAAGCCGGGTTGAGCCGCCTGGCGCGCCCGGTCGCAAAGTCGATCAGCAGCGAGACCACCGCCACGAGCATCACGATCAGGCCGGCCGTAATCAGCCAGGCGGAGAAGTTCGCCCACTGCCACAGCGCCGTCGTGTAATAGGTGTAGTCGGTGATGAGCGCGGCCATCAACAGTACCGCGCCCGCGCCAATGAAGCCGCGATGCAGCAGAAACGGCGCGCGATCGGCGGATGAAACAATACTCTCGGATAGGTTCGGCGCTAACATTGACAAACTCCGGAGATTTCGCCCAACCCAACCCTATCGCGCACGGCATCCCATGCCGATGTCACTACAGGTTCCAGGTGTAACGAAGCCTCCGTGGCGGCGCACGCACCGCGGTGCCGATCAATTCCTCGAGGTCACCTGAGGTATAGGCCGAAGAATCTAAAGGTGCGATCCCAGGCCTGTTGTGACCAGATCGGATCGTATTGGGTTTGGGGGATGCGCCCAGGCCCGACGGCAGTCTCGTTGGCAAAGGCGTGGCGTGCGAGGTAGCGATGGAAGTCGAAGTTCACGCCGGCCTCGTGCAGTTTGTCCTGCAACCGATCGATGCTGTCGATCGGAAAGAACTCGTCCTGCGTGGCCCAATGCCCCTGAAGCGGCGCCTTGATCTTGGTTGCGTCAACGTACTCCAGCGGTGGACAACCGTACCAGACCACCCCTGCGTCGATCTCAGGGGACGTGCACATGGCCAGCAGCGTCAGCGCACCGCCCATACAAAACCCGGTTACCCCGACCTTGCCGTTGCGCGTCTTCAGGAACTGCACGGCACCCCGAACGTCCTGCGAGGCTGCATCGCCGAAGTTCAGGCCGGACATCAGGTGATGCGCTTCTTCCGCCTCTACCGTCGACTTGCCGCGGTAGAGGTCGGGCACGAGCGCGGCGTAACCTGCGTTTGCCAGACGGTCGGCGACGCCGCGGATTTGTGCGTTGACTCCCCACCATTCCTGGATGACCACAATGGCCGCGGCACCGAGCGCGTGTTCCGGCTCGGCCAGGTAGCCCTGAATGGTCTGTCCATCCGGGCGCTTGAAGGTGACGTTCGTTCCCATAAGTAGGTTCCGGTTTGTGTCGGCGTATCGCCCACAGCTTCGAAAAGGTCACAGGGGGCGATTGCGTCTTGATTTCGTCGCGCCGGTTTCATATTTCAATTGAATTACTTCGGGCTCATGGGCCGCCCGCCCGGCGAACGCGACCGTGACCTTCTGGCTTTGCGCAGCGCGCTCTCGGCCAATATGGTGGCAAGGCCGGCGAACAGCACCACGCCGTTCCACAGCGCCGGAAGATTGAGCCGCGGCAATCCCCACCAGATAACCCCGAGCCAGGCGATGATGGCCAAGGCGAAGCTGATATCGTCCACAAACAGACCGAGCAGCTCGGCGAGGATTTTCTTGAGCCAGTGCATGTCAGGCTCCTACTGGTTTGCAACCGTCGCAGATGTCCCGACGCGAGCCCGGCACCCAAATACGCTCAGGACAGCGACCATCAGATAGCCCGCCACCAAGCCCAGAATCGCCCAATCCTGCCCCGGCCATTGGAGGCCGATTCCTTCACCGACCCAGAATGTGCCGAAGGCGGTCAACAGCATGCCTACTGCAAATTTCAGGGTGTTTTCGGGAATCATCGACAGGGGCTTGTGGATCAGGACCCCCAGAATCACCACGACGATCAGCGCTGCAAGCGCCCCGGCACTCGCCGGGATCAACAGACCCACCCCGCCCGCCCCAACGGCGATGACGATGAAGACCACCTCGATTCCCTCGAGCATGGTGATCTTGAAGGCAGTCGCGATGGCCACCCCATCCCATCCGCCCTCATTGCGTCTGCCTTGTCGCAGCGCCGCCGTTTCCTTTGCGTACGCCGCCTCTTCATCATGCAAGGGGATGACTCCCGCTGAGCGCAGGACCGCCTTGCGCAACCATCGCATGCCGAAAAGAAGCAGCAGGGCTCCCACGGCGAGTTGAATGTTGTGAAGTGGGATTCGCGCAAGGGCCGGACCGACCACGATGACGAGCAGTAGGAGCATGCCGAGTGCGCTGCTGCTACCTGCCAGAGCGCCACGCCAGCCGCGTACCGTGCCAACCGCCAAGACAACGGTCAGCGCCTCGACGAACTCGACCAGGGATGCCAAGAACCCTGCGACGATCGACGGCCACGCATGACCCCAATTCACTATCATTGAAATCTCCGAGTGTAGGCATTTTAGCGACTATGGCCGCTGCCGCGCGGTAACTGCTTCAGACGCCGCAGACTGCCGCCGCAATGCTCCAATGTGTTCCGTGTGATTACCATTTGCTTTCGAGCGATCCCCTGGGGCTGTTTCAGTCTCCATTAGCACTTTACGACTCGGAGGCGATGGCGCTTTTACCGGCATCGGTTTCCGCAAGGTGGGCTATCGGAGCCTGGCGAAGAATCTGTACCTGATGAGACGACGGTTGCTCAACGCGTAGGGTACGTGTCGATAAAGACCGGCGAACGAGAGGGTGTGCAGACCCTCAAAAGCGCACGTCTCCGCGGAAAGAGACGTTCAACTAACGTCGCACCAGTGGCGAGCGATTTTCGATTGTTGTCCCCGCCGTCATGACCAGTATTTCAGACTTTCCTTAGGTGCCGGGCATTGAATCGAAGGGTACCCTCGCGCTTCCTTTCATTTTTAAAACTGAGCTTGCAACCTGACTCTCGATCTGCAGTGGTCCTCATTTGCCGCCGCGTTTTGCACCTTTGATAACGATTGTCGTGCGATTCGGTGTCAATGCAGGCGAGTTCACCGTCATCTTGGACTGCGCGTACGCACACGCAGGGTCCGAATGCCTTGAGAGCAATGGGGAGCATGCCACCTTTTCCAAGCTTGCGATCATCACGGGGAATAATCGGGCATTCTTGCCGGCCATACTTAAAGCTCAAAAATCTTTTCCAGCCACGCAGCAATACCCAATTATACCGAGCAGCTCGCGTGCTTAGTGGCTGGCTCGACGATCCAAAGTTTGGCACCCAAACTCTATCCCCGGCCGTCCTGCAAATTGAAGGCCCAGAGGCGTTACCTTCAGGCCTCCATGTGAGCTCTACAGCGGCGCCGTGTATCACCAGACAGACGTTGCTGCCGGAACTGGAGTGCGTCTGTGCTATTCGTCGAGTCGGCCGTTCCTAGTGCAGGCAGCGCGGCGGACGTCATTCGCTGACGGGTCCCAGATCGACGCCCTCATCGCTATCGGTAGATTCGCTTGCGACTTGGTTGCGGCTCTCGATTACAACCTCTCCGTGGGTCCTGATGAAGGCCTGCCAGTAGGACATTGCGCCGCAATGGTGACCCTGGCGCAATGCCTATTTTTCGCCGACATGCTATCCGGCGCACGGAGAGAACGATCGAAGGTATGGAGTCGTGTCGGGACTCCCGTCGGCTGGACCCTCAGCGGCAAGACTCCAGGATACAGTCCATCGAAGTTGATGCTGCGATGCTCGCGATTTGGCGGGTCGAGAAACTGGATAAATCAAAAGAGCCACGTGCCAAATCCCCTTGCTAGCGTAATCGGTGGCGGAGCGGCGGTGCTGATTAGTGTGACTTTGCGGCAGATAACCTTGCTCGGTTCACGCATATACCGGTAACGTGCTCGGAAAGTTATTTGTCCTATCTTTGAATGAGAGGCGATTGCGTCAGATTTTGCTATGTGGCGAACTTGCCGAGAAATAGATAATTGTTAGGGTTGGCCTGGTGATCGAAGGCGAGAAGGAGGTCCAGATGAAAGACAAACGTGTAGTCGGTTCACGAATTCCGAAGCGGACTCCAACCCGCCGTCGCGCGTCTTCCAAAGCGCAGGCACCCGCAGACAACTTGGAATCTCGAGCGGCTCGTGTGATTACTTCATTTGTTCGCGTCTTGTTGCTAATGGGATTTGACAGTTCCTTTATTCATCAAGAGGTTCGCCGCGCGACACAATCCGAAAAAGTTCGTCCGATGAAGAGGCTCGAATTCGACGTGAGAGAAATGGGACGAATATTGGCTAGATGGGTCAATGACCCACAATTCGTTTCCGACCAGGGTAGGCCGCTTGATCTCCCGCAACGCGGCGCGAAGATCAGTTTTGAGTCACTCGTAAACGCTGAGTTACCCAGTGTAAATCCTAATGCTTGCCTGGATATATTGTTGAGTAGCGATGTCGTGGTACGCAATCAGCGTGGGCTGTTGCGGTTGCGTAAGCGGATTGTGCAGAGGCTTTCTGGCGATGCGGTGGCCGTTGAAGACATGCTGCGACCTCTGCAGGGTCTACTCGATACGTTGGCTCAAAACATGATGAGCAGTGCCGCCGGAAAGGGTGCGCCTGTCCTAGAATGCGGGGTGTCGGGCTTTCAAGTTGGAGCTGCGGATGTCTCGGACCTTTGCCACCACGCCTTGAGGCATGGGACGCTCCTCCTCGAACAGTTAGACGAGTGGCTGGCGCTGCGCGAGCGTCGGCGGCCCCGAGACAATTCCGCTGGGCCCGCATTACGACCGTACGTAGGTTTCTTCATCGCCAAAGACGCTGGTGCCTAATTCGAGGGGGTCGGATTTGAGTCGAATCCGAACCTATGAGCGCGGCGGCCAAGTTTCGGCTATTCAGCAGGAAGTGTGCGTCCAATTGACATTTTTGGAAGCCTGGTACGACGAGACCGAGGTGTCGGCCTCTGTGGTCGATCAGTACTCACTGTTGGTGGCTGAGGCTCGGACATAGCCGCTAACCTCTCTCGGACTTCTGCCCAGATAGCAAAAACATCCTCAGCGGCGGGATCCCCGCGACGCTTATCCTCAAAGGCTGAGTATCCATTGACGAACGGTTCTGTGTAGATCACGCGCTCACGCATGCTTGCACGGAGAACTTGACCAAACGTTGCCAACTCTTCCATGCAAGCGGCCTGATCCTTGCGAACGATCTTGCTGGTCCGGCACCATACGAAGGCAAATGGTCTGGCGGCACGCCGAATTGCCGGCAGACTTCTCTTGAGAGCACGCAGTTCCCAAACGCTCGGATCTACGGGGACCAAAAGGAAGTCGCCATACCCGAGCAGTTCTGGAAATGTCGATACCGTTGATGGAGGTGTATCGACAATGACGTACTGAGCTCCCTCAGCCTTTAGTTCCAGGAGCGCTTTTTCAACGCCTTGGGGCCGCGTTGCGCGGGCGCCGGGAGTATCCAAGAGGCGTGTGCGCCTGACGTTACAGCAGTCGAGCGCAAAGCCGAGGGGGTCGGTATCCAGCAATACGACTGGGACCTCGCGCCTCAATTCCGCGGCGACGGCTAAGTGCACGGCCAATGTAGTTTTGCCGCTACCGCCCCTGGGACTACTAACGAGAATCGTTTTCATCAGACCCCCGCTCGCGCTCCTGGCCGACCCAATCCAAGCCAAAGCTGTATAAAACAACAGCTCTCTGCGCCCTGTTTTGGTGCGACGCAGGAACATTTAGCCACAGTTTCACATAACCTTAGCGCCGCAGGCATTGACACACAAAGGCCGTATTCCATAATCACATCATAAGTTTACTTAACCAGACGCCACTCCGGGGACCTGCATTACCTGCGCCGATATGGACAGCGAAAGCCCTAGCAATAAGCTTGAGCATAATGTGACCGGCTACCTGTTCGCAGGATCCGGCCTGTGCCGCGCGTCAGTCAAATTCGCCTGGACAGAGTCCCGTGGACTGATGTGCCAACGAGTGGAGCGGAGCTTCAAAACCGTTTCGATGCTGGGCGGCCGAACGTGAACCAACTCGCCGTGGCACAAAGCGACCTACGTGAGCGGCAAGCGTTCGAGCATTTGCTGGAACAGACTCTCGCGCCGCTAATGCCCATAGCAATCAGCTATGGAATGAACGCCAACGACCTCGCCCTAGCCACGCGGGTTGTTTATCTCCGCGAAATGGAAGCTCGCCTTCAGAAAGAGAGGGGACATACGATTTCTGAAGCGCGGCTGGCACTCGTCGCGGGCTTGACTCGACGCGAAGTCGAGCGAGTTCGCAGAGGCGCATCAGGAAAAGACTCGTCCCGAAGCGAATCGGCCGAGCAACTCACCCGAATTGCTGTCGTGTTGTCAGCGTGGCACACGAATCCGAGATTCTCTGGCGCGTACGGCGTGCCGCTCGACCTCGACTTGAATCGAAGCGAGGGCCCTGCCAACCGTTCCATCGCGGACCTGATTGAGACGGCTTGCGCAGAACTACCGCAGGCCGTGACGCTCGATGAGTTGGTCGCGCAAGGCGTTGTCGAGCTAGTCGGTGGCACTCTCGTGCGCTGTAAAGCCCGTGCCGCAGTTTCCAGATCTAAGGCAGGTTCCGGAAAGGAAGGCCTGCTTGCGCAGTACGGCCGCTTCTTGGCGACCGCAACGGGAACTGTCGCACACAACATTGCCGCAGAGAATTCGTCGGACGCGTACTTCGACCGTCTTTTGACTTCAGATGGGCCACTTTCGGATCGCACCCGCAGACTCTTTCATGCGCGGGCGATGGCCTCAGCGGATGCATTTCTTACTGAGCTTGATAGTTGGTTATCTAAAGACACAGACGAGCCGACTGAAGACTCGGGTCGTCTTTTCGGCGTTGGTGTTTTTTTCTTTGAAGAAAATCGCGGGGAGGACTCTGCGTCTGCCGAGGGAGACGCTTCGCAGTAGAAGGCACTGTGATTGAGAGACCAAAGCTTGTTCAGGGCAACAAGCTTTGGGTTCGAGGAAGGCTGCGGCCACATCTTGGTGGCCGCAACTTGGGCTTTTTGATTGGGAAGGATAGGGATATACAAATGAAGAAAGTCTATGTAATTGCGGCGTCCCTGACGCTTTGCATGATCGGAGGAATCGCTGGGGCCAAGAATTTGGATGGTGCCGTTGACAACGCGGTCGCCATTGGATTTGCCCAGACCAATTCCGCGGCACAGTCTGTTGTCATTGCGCAGTCGATTGAAGGCCAATACAGCAGCACTATCGCTGTATCGCTTGTGGCTGGCAGCGACCACAACATCACCGGCGGCAGTGGGCACAACATCACCGGCGGCAGTGGGCACAACATCACTGGCGGCAGTGGGCACAACATCACTGGTGGTAGTGGACACAACATCACTGGTGGTAGTGGACACAACATTACCGGTGGTAGTGGACACAACATTACCGGCGGCAGTGGCCACTAACGGGCCGTAAACCTCCGCGGTTCACCATACTGCGGTTGTAAGCGAATCGAATCAGCGTGCGGGCCAACATCCGCGCGCTGATTTCGGCTGAAAGAAATGCTTCCGGGCGCGGGCGTATCCCTACACAAGGCAAATCAGCGGCGCGGCTGTCACAAGCCGAATTTGTGTTGGCTTGGCTGCCACGTTCTCGGGATCGTGGGTTGGCCACGCGCAACGACAAGATGGCGGCAGCGATGGGGGTGCTGAATGCCGGCGTTTTGCGCACCGGCGACATCCTAGCGCGGATCGTCTCCGACGAAGACAGCGTCAACGGCACTTACATCCAGCAGACTCAGGGCGAGTTCGAATGGCGCGGAATGAGGTTTGCGAAAGCCGACGTCCGTGCAGAAGACATTTGCGTCGACCGCAGCGAGCAACTTATGGCACGCAAGCTCTGCGCGCCAGGAGCGCGGCGGAGTTCCCCATGGAGTATTGGACACGATCGCTGTGCGAAAGTCGCGTTGGCGCAGCGAAGCCAGGACGGTGAGTGCGGTGGGATCGGAAATCGCCGTGGCGAATATCGGCTGCAAGACTGCGGCCGTCTGTCGGTCCTGATCTGTGGACTCGGATACGGAGCCTCCGAACAGGATGGCGAGACGCTCGGCGAGCGGCCAAACTGCGTAATCGGTACGCTCCGGGCGCAGCCCGTCATCGTTGGCCAACGATAACGGACCCTCGGCCTCCTGAGCGTGCTGATCAGAGAGCTGGACAGTCGTGCCTTGGTTGAAGCGGAGGAAGGCATCGCCATAATTCCGTCCTTTGGGATGCCTGCCTGTCGTAATCGAAAAGTGGTGGTGTGCCATCTCACCAATCCCGTAATGCGCTTCGACATTCACCTTATCAGCAGTCTTAGCAGACAGATGCCGCCCGGAGCGGATGAGTTTGCTTCTTTTCTAGAGAGCCATATCGCTACATGGGTCGGACGTGCGGGAGTGATGTGAGCGCGTCTCCCTTGCTGGTACCTCGGTGAGTTGATCACGGCTTTGGAGAGGAGCAGCGGCCGGCGTGCTGCGGGATCCGAAACTTTGTCAGTCGCTTGGTGGCCGCAATCCGTGGACGCGCGGAGTCGTTGGCGCGGTATGTGGCGGACGCGCGCTGGCACCTCAATCATTTAGCTCGCGCTTCAGCGCGGCGCACTCGGCAACGGTAATACACCAAATTTGATTGCACGCGACGCACATCGTTTCATTTCGAGCATCTGGACGAAACGTATGTTTTATCGATCACGCGGAGGTTGGGCGGCCATGTCAGGGCGATGATTATAGGATGCCACCGCGGATTCAGCGGATGACCCAACCATTAGTACGACTGCTTTGGGTTGCAAACTGGCGTTGTCTCGCCCCATGGATTCTCTGGGGTTCAGAATTGGGTGGAGACCGCATAACTGTCAGACAATTGTCCTGCATTGGCGAGCGGACCTGGAAAGGTTGCTTTGTCGCGCATCGCCCAAGCGATGGTGCTGCGTCTGCACTGTATCAAATTGTATCTTCGTGATTCCTGTGCGCGCCTCGCCATCGCGTACTCGAACAGTTCCGCATCAGTGACATTGTATCGCCGGTTCAAATAGTTGCGCATCACCTTCCAACTACACATCGACTGCGAGCACTGCGACCCACGGCAGAGATTCAACATAGATTGATTTGTGCTTGATCCCTCGGATCTAACACTCGGGAGTTTGATACGCGGCGCGCGCGACCTCGCGGATGTTGGCGCTGCAGCAATCTATTGGTGTGACACGTTACTGAAAATCAATTGACACTGGATTGCCTTAAGTAAGACTATATTTTAGTCGTGGGATGAGTGCGCTGCGTGATGTCAAACCAATTAGCAGACTCATCAGCTATCGCTAGAAGGGACCTGTCTTTGGGAGTATCCCTTGGATGGAGCTAGCGCGGGATTCGGGCAAAACCTACCGCAATAAATGCACTTTTGGGACGGTAGGGGCACAGAACTCTAAGAATCAGGTGGCAATCTAATGGTCTCATACGGCAAGTTCGCAGCCGCTTTGTGCTTATTGTTATCGGCGTTCGCGGCTACAGAAAGCTTCGCCCAACAAAGCGACACCGCGGTAGGGGATGTTCAGAAACAGTTGCTGTCTCTGTATCAAACTGCGAAGGCAACGGCGGACGGTAAGGACATCGTCACAGCGGGGGCCGTCCTTGTATTGCAGAAGGACCATCTCGTAATGACCCAGGTGGACCAGGCTGTGGCAACCACAAACATTTATAAGAATGGAGCGATCACGCAGGACGGCCTGGCGAAGGTAGTCGGTTTCTTCAACAGACTTCAGCATGCGGGTGGCCAGGATGCAGCCGTCACAACCCGCGAATTTGTCACCGGCGAGAAGTTCTGGGTAACTGGAATCATGACTAAGCCCGACGGAGTCACCTTTGCCCTGATGAGCGACCCGATTAACGATCAACGATACAAGGCGACGCTCAAATTCCCGTTTCCAACAAAAGGGGTAATTCTTTCTCCCGATGACACGGCAGCTCTAGTTGCTGAGGTCGTCAAGATTGATGCCCCGGAAGCGTCATCCGACCAAGGGAGTTCTCAGCAAGGCTCCGGCGGCCAGGGCGCCAAAGCTCCCGCCGACACCAAGACAATTGCTTTGGGACAAACTAGAGATCAGGTCGTGGCGACCTTCGGTGTGCCGACTAAGGTGGTTAAGCTCGGCATCAAGGAAATTGACTTCTTTCCCGACATGAAGGTGACGTTCCAGCACGACAAGGTCACGAACGTCGAGTGATAGACGGTCTTCGACGACTGTCGGTCGCAGGACGTTCGTAATGAAACTGTGGGGAGAATAAAGTTGAGCACCTCGGTATTTCGTAACGCAACTCTGAGTGCACTATTGGTCTGCGGATTGAGCACATTAAGTGTGTCTGCCGCTTATGCAGCCGAGAAAAAGGAGGAGAGCAAAGCTGCACCCGCACCCGCTCACGCTGCATCTAAGCCAGCGGGCGCGGGAGGAGCCGGGGGCTCCCACGGTCCTACCACGTCATCGCACGGCCCTACTACCGCATCTCATGGACCGACAACGGCCTCGCACGGACCAACAACCAGCACGTCGCACACCACCTCTGTCACGACGGAGCACCATGCCAATACCAATATGGGCCATCCGGCTGGCGCCGGTGGGCGCCCGGGTGGTGCCTCCGCATTTGCCGGACATCCCGCGGCGCGCGGAGGACACGAACTTCATGCCGCCAATGGTGCCGCGGTTCGCACGCGAGCCGATGGAAGTCGAAGCGACATACATGATCCAAAGCGTGGGATGGACATCCATCACGGTCTGGATGGTAGCCGCCGTATTTCGGTCGAACGCGCAGATCACTCCCGGATCGTCGCAGAACGAGGCGGGCGCGGGTTCGTGCAACACCCATACAATTATCACGGCCGCGAATTTGGCCACCGCACCTATTACGAGCATGGTCGAGCCTACGATCGATTCTACGGCCGTTACCCCTATCACGGCCGAAATCTAGATGTGTACGCGCCGGCCCGCTTTTATCCCTACGGCTTCTACGGCTACGCCTATGCGCCCTGGCCCGCGCCGGTTCCGTATGCCTGGGCACCTGCCCCGTGGTACGGGGCTTATGGGTACTACTACGCCCCGTATCCGGTCTATGCGTCACCTGCATTTTGGATTACAGACTTTGTAGTCGGCGCCAGCCTGGCCGCCGCCTACGAGGCGGGGCATGAAGCCGGCGCATCCGGCGCATACATTGGGCCGCCAAGGTCAAGCGGCTTCGTCGATTTCGCACAAGGAGTTCTCGGGTTACTCATACCTCCCGCTGAGGCTGCTGCCAACGGGTCGCCAGTTCTAAGCCCCGAAGTAAAGAATATGGTGGCCGACGAGATCAAGATTGCGGTACAGCAAGAGGGCGCGGCAGCACAGGCCAATTCGGCGAAGCAGGATGTGGATCCGGCTTCGAGCAGTATCGTCCAGCTATTCAGCGACGGTAAGCCTCACGTTTTTGTAGGTGGCAGTTATTTGGATCTTGTATCCACTGCCGGCCAAGAGTGTGCCTTCGGTCAGGGAGATGTCTTACGCGTTGACGCTGCGCCAGCGGCCGACGACACGACTGGAACCATCACGACTGGAACCATTCTGGCAAGCAAAAATGGCAACAAGGAATGCGCTGTGGGCTCCGGTGTATCCATCGCTGTGGGCGATCTTCAGGACATGCACAACCATCTGCTGGAATCCGTTGATGACGGCCTTGCGGAGCTACAGAAGAAGGGTGGCAAGGGTGGCCTGCCCGCGCCGCCAGCATCGGCGGCCGGCTCTCCGGTCAAAGCCGAGTTTGCCGCCGATGCACCACCTGCCGATGTTGACGCAGGCAAGGAAATCGCACAGCAGGCCTCAGATGCGGACTCTGCCGAAAAGGATGCTGTAGCAAGTGTCTCGTCGCCAGCTGGTGCCGGTTCTAGTTCATCCACGACAATTTCGGTCGGACAGTCGATTGATGAAGTTACAGCGACCTTGGGAGCGCCGACTCGAATCATTGACCTCGGTGCCAAGAAGATTTACACGTACCCCGACATGAAGATTACTTTCCTGAACGGGAAGGTCAACGATGTGAACTAGGAAGGTGGTTAGGGCTGGTCGTGCGCACATTGATATTGGCGGCGGTGGGCGTCGTCGCCATCAAATCGGCCGAATCGGTGGAAGGCGTCGTAAGAGGAGAAAAACTAAAGATGCGGCAAAAGCGCCTATCAGCGCGAGCACACTGATGGGCCAATGCGAGACGTCTAGTACCCCGTTCCAGGTCGCCGCGACGCCAATTACATTTACTGCAAAGAGAAGAGCTATTGCAGGATTTACCATGCGAGTGCAACTCGCGAGGATCCCGCATAGAGCTGCTACTGCAAGGTGGAACGGAACCTCTCGGGAAAAACAATCTGTGCCGGCGTGCCCGAGGACGAACCAGATCGTCGTCACGGCAATAGCTCAGCGTCCTCTCAGGGCCCGCTCTAACCTGCCTTGCAGAACACCCAGAAACGCGACTTCTTCTACAATGGCTGCAATGAGGGGGATTATTGCCGACACGCCAACGACGGGGTAGTTGCCGCCCATTGATACATTGGGGAATGGATATGCCGACAACCGCAGGAAATGGGCGGGAATCACAAAGGCGGCCGCGCAAATAAGTACGGACAGACCGAAAAGAGGCCTGGCGGAGAGTGCATTCTCCGGTGCCCGGGCACCCGGCCACGCCGACCAAGAACGGATAGGGCGTACTAGCAATACGGCGGCGAATGCTATCGGGAACCAGGGACGATTGGGAGTAAAGCACTCGAGACTATCCAGGCCCCAAATCCGTCTACCAGATGGCGCAGGCTCTTGCAGCACTACAGCAGCGACACCGACGGCCGCTCCGAACCACGGTGATCAGTGGGCAGCGACCTTAGTAATCGTCGCCTCCGAATTTCGATCAATCAGCTCGTTGAACGGATCGACACCGGCGAACTTGGGCCGGCGGCCGAGCGTCAGGGTAACGGTCTGAACGCCAGAGTGGATCCTCAGCTTCTGGACCGCGATCACCTTGCTGGCGTCATAGCCGGCATGGCCCGGCTCCACGTCGAACGCCCCGACGTCCAGGGTTTCGTCCATGGGTGCCGGCGATTCATGGCCTTGGCCCTCGGCGTAGAGCTTCTTGGCGTCGACGGTGAAGGTGAGATCGTAACGCCCGTCGCTGCGCTGAGTGGCCACGGCGCGCGAGGCCTTCACATCGTAGAGGGTGATTTTCTCGAACAGATCCGTGATCAGCTGCTGCATGTCGGCCGGCGCCTCGGCCCGCAGATCGCGCACGAGGTCCAGTGAGGTGGGGTAGGGCGGGCCCTTGAAGGCGAAGTCGCGCAGCAGGTGGCGCAGGGCGCGGTTGACGACGTCTTCACCCACCTCGTCCTGCAGCCGGTACATCACCAGGGACCCTTTGCGATAGTGAATGTATTGCTGGTTTTCGACGCGCTCCAACGGCTCCTCCTCCAGCACGTCACCGGCACGGGAGCGCAGGTAGCCGTCGAGCTCGAACTTCAGGAATTTGCGCATCAGGTACGGCCCGTACATGTGCTTCATGACCATGGCCGCCGAGTATTGGGCCAGGGTCTCGGACAGCGCGGTCGAGCCTTGCTCGTCGGCGCCGATGATCTGATGCGCCCACCATTGGTGGGCGAGCTCGTGGGCGCCGACATAGGTGACCATGTCGACGCGGGTCGGATCGCGGGTATCGGCGATGAAGAAAATGCCCTCGGACCAGGCGATGGTGTTGGCGTAGGACTGGGCGAAGTCGCCTTGGGGTGCGGGAAACTCCAGCACCCGCACCTGATGGAACTGGTAGGGGCCGAAATTGGCCTGATAGTAGTCGAGACCGGCCCGCATGGCGTTTTCAATGCGCGCTACGTTCCACGGGCGCCGGGCATCGTAGTAGACGCTGATCTGCACGCCCTTGTAGGCCTGCGTGGCCACCGTATACCGGGCCGACTGCGCCGAGAAGAAGTCCATGATCGGCGAGTCAGTGACGAAGCGGACCGTACGGCGCCCGTCCTTGACGCTCTGGCTGACCGCCTGGCCCGGCGCGATCGGAATCTGGTCGCCGTCCGTCGTGACGGTGATGTCGGCGGTCACCCAGTCCGCGTCGTGGCGCAGGTAATTCACCTGATCGGCGCCCGCAGTGCCGAGCTTGGGCATGCGCAACTCGGGCGGCAGCCCGTATTTGCGCCGCCGCGCGCGATCCTGGAGCAGGAGGCCGCGGTCCATGCCGATGTGGGGCACCACGCGTTGGTCGTTAATGAAAGTCCCATTGTCCACGACCGCACGAATGTCGCCGTTGTTGCGGAAGCCGTGCTGCGCGAAAGTGGTCGAAAAGCTGAGCGTGCGGGTCTCGCCCGGCTGCATCGGTCGGTCAAAGGCGTAGATGCGGTAGCCGTAGCCGGCGAACTGCGTCTGCAGGTGTGCGCCCTCGATGGTGAGGGTGTCCACGAGCAGATCGCGTGGGAAGCGAACGTGCATGACGCTTAAGGGTGCCGCTGTGCGGTTCTGGATGACGTAGCTGCCCTGGGCCTCGAGCCTGGGCTCGCGCGGAAAGATCTGGATGTTCAGCTTGACCGCTGCGACCTTCGGCTCCGGCACGCTCTCGTAATGAAGGAACTTCTTTTCAAAGTCTGCCGCCCAACGCTCATCGTCGAGCTGGGTATGATAGGGATTGAGGATGTTGGTGTTGTAGAAGATGAAGGCGCCTGATCCGACGAAGGTTGCCACCGCGATTGCCAGGATGACGCCCGCCGTTGCGTGCAGCCGTCGCGGCAGGGCGCGCAGGCGCGGCGCAAGCAGCGTCTCCGACCCCCGCCGCCACAGGCCGTGCGACAGCACCAGCAGGATGAGCGCGAACGCGCTCCAATACAGCCGAAACCAATACGCGCCGATCCAGTAGCGGCCCTGGCCGTCCATATCCGACAGCGGTACATCGGGGCCGCCACCGTAACGGTACAGATGATGCTCGAACCCCAGATTGTCGAGCACGATGGTCGATATCAGATAGACGGCCATGACCGCCCAGCCGACGTACTTGTGGGGACTGAGGGTCTGGACGAAAATCGCCAGCGCCGCCAGCAGCACGAAGTCGATGCCGTGGGGAAGGACCCACCACAGCAGGTACTTGCCGATCTCGAAGTGGAAGTAGCCCCGCACCGCCTGCATGACGATGGCGACGACGACCCCGACGAACAGGGTCGAGATCAGCACGAAGCTGATCGCCACCGTCTTGGGGCCCACGAACATCCAGTCCGCGACCGGCGTCGCGTCGATGATTTCCTGGGTGCGCAGCTCCTTCTCGCGCCACACCAGCTCGCCCGCATAGTAGATGGCGATGATCAGAGCGAAGAAATCGAAAGTCGAGAGGGTATCGATCATCACCCTCGTGACCGGAAAGATCCGGCCGCCATAGCCGCTGACATCCGTGGCGAGCCACAGGGTCAGACCCGCCAGCAGCGCCGCCAGGCCCAGCAGCACGAAATAGGCGGGACTGAAGAAGACCTGCCTGGCGTCAAGCCGCGTCCGCGCCCACAGTTGCGCCCAGGTCGTGGCGGCGCCGAAGCTGGGTTTGGCGAGGACTGCCATGGGCGCGGCGACGTTCTGTCCGACAGTAACCGGCTCGATGGCCGCCGAAGGCTTGCGCCGTCCTGAACGTTCGGCGGACTGGAAGCTGAAGAGGTGATGGGCTAGGGCCAAGACGCCGCAGGCGACGCCGAGCCACAGCACCTTGTTCCACAGCAGATCACCCGCGAGCGACGGCATCAGTGCATTGCGCTCGCTGGCGGTCCAGTAGCGCGTGGCCGCGCCGAAGGCCGACGTGCCGAACGGCTCCCAGAGCGCACTGACATGCTCCAGCCCGGGCCTTGTCAAGATCACGGCGGACACCGATCTGATGATCAGGAGGGCGATCAGGCCGACGTAGGTCCACATCATCGAACGGGTGAGCGTGGTCAGCGTGAAGAACAACGCCGAGGACAGGAACAGGATGGGCAGCGCCAGCACCCCATAGGCGTAGACGTAGTTGCCGAACACCAGCGGCCCCAGCGTCTCCTTGTCGACCCAGGGCGCCAACGAGCCCAGCCACAGGCCAATCGGCACGGCGAGGAAGGCCAGCGCCGCAGCGGCAAAGGCGCCGGTGAAGCGCCCGAAGAGATACTCGAACTTGCGGATCGGCGTGGTGCGGATGATGGCCCCGAAGCCGGTGTCGTCGTCGCGCACGATCACGTTGGCGACGAAGGCCACGACCACGAACGTGTAGATGACCGCGAAGGCGAGACAGGCCTGGGCGATCGCGAAGGCGGCGTTCTTGTGGACGTTGTCGCTCGAGCCGATCTGGATGTTGCTGGATGCCACCGCGCCGAATGCCAGCAGGGCGAAGAGCAGCAGCCCGATCCAAAAGATCGGCTGACGCAGCTGGTAGCGGAATTCGAAACCCGCGATCTTGGCGAACATGGCCGGCGCCCGCCTCAGGCGGCGTGGCGGGCGGTGAAGAGGGTCGAGAAGTACACGTCCTCGACCCCGCCTTCTTCAGCCGCGAATCCTTCGCCCGGATCGGCATCCGCGAGCACATGCACCACCGTGCGCCCCGCGAACAGGCGGGTCGAAATCACCTCGTGTTTGGCGCGACAGGCCTCCAGCTCCTCGCGCCCGATCGCCTTGGTCCAGATGCGGCCCTTCAGGCCCGCGATCAGCGCCGCCGGCTCGCCTTCGCGCACGATGCGGCCGTCCAGGATGATGGCCATGCGTGGACACAGGTCCGAAACGTCCGCGACGATGTGGGTCGAGAGAATGACGACGACGTTTTCGCCGATCTCGGCCAGCAGGTTGAGGAACCGCAGGCGTTCCTCCGGATCGAGGCCGGCGGTCGGCTCATCGACGATGATCAGCGACGGATCGCCGATCAGGGCCTGGGCGATCCCGAAGCGCTGGCGCATGCCGCCGGAGAACCCCGCCAGCGCCTTGTGACGCACGTTCCAAAGATTGGCCTGGTTGAGCAGATGCTCGACCGTCGCCCTTCGGGACTTCGCATTCGCGAGACCCTTCAGCGTCGCCAGGTGGTCCAGCATCTCCAGGGCCGAGACGCGCGGATAGACGCCGAAATCCTGGGGCAGGTAGCCGAGCCTGCGCCGCAGCATCCGGGGATCGGCCAGCACGTCGATATCATCGAAGCGAACCGATCCTGATGTAGGCGACTGCAGCGTCGCCAGCGTGCGCATCAGCGTCGACTTGCCCGCGCCATTCGGGCCCAGCAGGCCGTACAGCCCCTGCGGGATGTCGAGCGAGATGCCATCCAGCGCCTTGACGCCATTCGCATAGACGTGGGTCAGCTTCTCGATTGTGAGCATCGGCATGTCGATCGCGGCGCCTGTCGGTCGCCCCTCCCTCGGATTGACGAATGTAACGGAACGCGTCGCGCAATTGTGCGGGCAGCTCACTCTAATGCGAGGTTCGACGCCGGCCTATACAATGTGCATATCGCGCCGCAACAAGCGAAGGGGGATTCACATGATACGGATCGGCGTGCTCCTGCTGCTGACGGCAGGCCTGCTCTCCTGCAGCGGTGGTACCGGCGGGACCACCCAATTCCAAGTGAGCTTTCCCGCCTCCCTCAATGCGGGTCCCATCACTGGACGCGTCTTCGTCACACTCTACGCGAAGAACGATGTCGAGCCGCGCCTGGCCGCCTATCAGTCTGCCCGCGTGCGGGTCGGACGCATCCCGTTCTTCGCGGCCGACATTGATCAGCTCAAGCCCGGCGACTGGGGCACTGTCGATGCCGCTGCCGTTGGCTACCCGCTGTCGAGCATGCGCGAGCTGCCCGCCGGCGACTACTACGCCCAGGCGGTGCTCAACGTTTATACCCAGTATCACCGCGCTGACGGGCATACGATCTGGGCACACCAGGATCATTGGGAAGGCCAGCGCTGGGCCTTCTCACCGGGGAACCTGGTGAGCACGCCGGTGAAGGTGCATCTGGACCCCGCGCAGGGATTCAAGGTTCAGCTCAGCTTCGATCACAAGCTCCCACCGGTCGAGGAGCCCAAGGACACGCAATGGGTCAAGCGCATCAAGATCCAAAGCGACATCCTGACCAAGTGGTGGGGTGTGCCGCAGCAGCTCGGGGCGATCGTGTTGCTGCCCAAAGATTATGACCAGCATCCCGACACGTACTACCCCGTCGTGTACGAGCAGAGCCACTTCACCCTCGATGCGCCGTTCGGGTTTACCGACGATCCGAGTCCGCCCGTCTCGCAATGGACACCGCTACGCCTTGCGCCCGTCGACCCGCGTTCCAATGTCGAAGGCCCGCGCGCGTTCAACGGCGGCGGCATGAAGGAAACCGGATTCGAGTTCTTCAGATCGTGGGTGTCGGACACGATGCCCGGCATGATCGTCGTCTCCTTCCTGCATCCGACGCCGTTCTTTGACGACTCCTATGCAGTCAATTCGGCGAACAATGGCCCGTACGGCGATGCCCTCATGAACGAGCTCATCCCCTACGTCGAATCGCACTTTCGCATCATCCGCAAGCCCTATGCACGAGTTCTCACGGGCGGATCGACCGGTGGCTGGGAATCGCTGGCGCTGCAGGTGTATCACCCCGAGTTCTTCGGCGGGACGTGGACCTTCTACCCTGATCCCATCGACTTTCGGCGTTACCAGCCCGTCGACATCTATTCGGATACGAACGCCTTCATCGTACCCAACGCGGCGCCCGGCGCACCCGAGCGCATGATGCAGATGTCGCCCGAAGGGCAGCCGGTGGCATCGATGCGCGCCATCGCACAGATGGAATTGGCCTCCGGAACACACGGACGATCTGCGGCCCAGCTCGATATCTGGAATGCCGCGTATGGCCCGACCGATGCAAACGGCTATCCGCGCCGCCTGTTCGACCTCAAGACAGGCGTCATCGATCGCGACGTGGCCCTTTACATGCGCGACCACGGCTACGATCTTCGCTACTACCTCGAGCAAAACTGGTCACGCATCGGGCCGCAGCTCGTCGGCAAGCTTCATATCCTTACCGGTGACAACGACGATTTCTTTCTCGCGCCAGCCGTCTATTTCATGCAGGACTTCCTCGATAGCACCAAGGCACCCGCCTACGGCGGCGAGTTCCGTTACGGTCGACCGACGAAGGGTCACGGCTGGCAACCGATGACGACGGCGAATCTGCTGCGCGAAATGGCGGCCCACATCGCGAAGAATGCCCCGCCGGGCGAGCCGACGGCGAGTTGGCGCGGTGATCCGGCAACGACCGGCCTCGAGCACGATGCGCTGTTCAATCCCTGCGGGCCCGAGCAAGGATGCACCTGGGGCGAAGCGACGGGTGGCGCCGGTCGTTAGTCAGTAGGCCCGCCGCAGGGCTGTAGGCAGCGCTACGCACGGATCAAAATCCCTGCCGCGAATCCGCGGCCGCACTGGCGGGCTGCGGCATGCCAATTCCCATCATTTTAGTCCCATTCCACACACCTGCAGAACCGCCACTTGACCGGATTTTTGAAGCTGTATACATTGGGATCCAACGAGCAGAAAAAATGAACATACCACCCGAAAAACGAATTCACATCGCGGTAGACATCGGTGGGACCTTCACGGACCTGGTCGCCTTCGATGAGAGCTCCGGGCGGTTATCGCAGTCCAAGGCACTGACCACGCCCGCGGAATTCTCGCGCGGCGTCTGGGATTGCCTGGGCAAGGCGCAACTGCAGACCAAGGACGCGGCAAGCCTGGTGCATGGCTCGACCGTGGCGATCAACATCGCCATCGAAAAGACCGGTGCCAAGACCGCACTCGTCGTCACCGCCGGCACGAAGGACGTGTACAAGATCGGCCGCCAGAACCGGCCCGATGCCTATAACTTCCTGTTCCACAGGCCTCAGCCCCTGGTCCCGCGGTCCCGGACGATAGAGGCGAACGAACGCCTGCTCGTAAACGGAGAAGTCAGTGTGCCGCTGACGGAGCAGGAAGCGACGCGGATCGGCAACGCGGTCAAGGAGTCCGGGGCGCAGTCCGTTGCGATCTGTTTCCTGCATTCATACATCGACCCCAATCATGAGGAAATGCTCGCCAGGACGCTGCGCTCGATGCTCGGGTCGTCCGTTTACGTCACGGCTTCCAGCGAAATCGTGCGCGAATACCGCGAGTACGAACGCATTTCGACGACCGTCATGAACGCCTATATCGGCCCGAAGACCAGCGCCTACATCGGCCGGATCGAGAGCCGCCTCGAGAATGAGGGGTTCCGGGGCAAGTTCCTGATCATGCAGTCGAATGGCGGTGCCATGTCGCCGAATGCGGCGAAGATGCTGCCGGTCGCGATGATGGAGTCAGGTCCCGTGGGTGGGGTACTGGCGGCGGCGCAGGTCGGCAAGCGGCTGGGCTACGCCAACGTCATATCATTCGACATGGGCGGTACCACCGCCAAGACCAGCCTGATCAAGGACTCTGAAATATCGATCGCGCAGGGCTATCACATCGGCGGCTACGCAAGCGGACACCCGGTGGCGTTTCCCGTCGTCGACATCATCGAGATCGGCGCCGGTGGCGGCAGTATCGCCTGGATCGATGAGATCGGGGCGCTGCGCCTGGGACCGAAAAGCGCCAGCTCCAGTCCGGGGCCCATCTGCTACGGTCTGGGCGGCACCGAGCCTACCGTTACCGACGCGAACGTCGTCCTCGGGCGCATCGGTGCCACGAGCTTTCTGGGTGGCGAGATGCCGCTGGATGCCAAGGGTGCCGAGAACGGCATGTCCACGCGAATCGGCGCGCGTCTCGGCATGACGGCCAATGAAGTCGCACAGGGCATCGTTCAGATCGCCGTGGCGAAGATGTCCCTGGCCGTGCGCGGCGTGTCCGTCGAACGCGGCTACGATCCGCGGGATTTCGCCATGCTGGCATCGGGTGGGGCAGGTCCCCCGCATGCGCTGGCGGTCGCGCGCGAATTGCATATCCCCATTGTCATCATCCCGAACCTTCCGGCGCATTTCTCGGCGCTTGGCATGCTGATGTCGGACATCAGGCATGACTACGTGCGGACCTACTACAAGCCTCTGGTCGATTCGGACTTCGGCGAGGTGCGTGCCATCCTGACCGAACTGGGGGTTCTGGGTTCGCAGGCACTCGCGGATGCCGATGTACCGAATGGCGCACGCTCCGAGATCTGGTGGATGGACCTGCGCTATGTCGGACAGGAATTCTGTCTGCAGATTCCCGTTTCCCGCGAGGATGTCGCAAGCGGTAACGTCGAAGGCATCCGCGGTCGATTCAACGAGGTCCATGACCGCCGGTTCGGCCACGCCTCCCTGCACGAGCCCCTCGAACTGGTGAACCTGCGCCTCACGTCCCTCGGCGCCAGGGCGAAAATCACCTTCCCAGCTGTGAGCGCGTCGGCAGGGGATGCCAAGGTGGGCACGCGCCCCGTCATTCTCGAGGACGCCGCCCACCCGATTGAATGCCCCGTCTACCGGCGCGAGCGCCTCGCCGCGGGAAGCAGGCTATCCGGGCCCTGCATCATCGAGGAATACGCCTCCACGACCGTGCTGTTCGCAGGGGATGTCCTGACGGTCGCCCCGACCGGTGAACTGATCATTGAGGTTGCGCAGCGATGAACAGCAAGCCCAAAGGTACAGCGGCCAACCTGGACCCGGTCACCCTCGAGGTCATCCGTAACGCGCTTCCGGCAATTACCGCGGAAATGAGCGTGGACCTGCAGCGCACTTCGTACAACATGATGATCTACGAAGTGCAGGACTATTGCACCGCCCTGCTCGACCCCGAGGGCCGGCTCATTTCCCAGAACATCGGTGGCGTCTCGCATTTCGTGGCGGACCTCGGAGTCGTGATTCGGGCGGGCGTTGCCCGCTATGGAACCAACGGGTTCAAGTCCGGTGATGTCCTGCTCCACAACCATCAGGCGACCGCCGGTCAGCACCTCAACAACGTGGTGATTTACGTACCGGTCCTGATCGATGCGACCGTGGTGGCATTCGCGGTCGTGCGGGCGCATTGGGTGGATGTCGGTGGACTGTCCACCGGCTTCGGTGCCGACCAGGCGACCGATCCGTGGAACGAGGGACTGCAGTTCGACAATCTGAAAATCTACGACGCCGACGTTCCGGACGAACAGCTGCTGCGTTTCATCCGGGACAACATCCGCTTTCCCGATGCTTCGATGGGCGACATGCGCTCCCAGCTGGCCGCCTGCCGGCTCGGCGAGCGGCGGTTTCTGGACCTCATCGCCCGCTATGGCCGGGATGTCGTCGAGCGCACCATCAAAACGATCTACGCCGAAACGGAAGCGCGCTGCCGTCTGGCGGTCGAGAAGATTCCCGATGGCACTTATCGTGCGGAGGCCTACATCGACGGCCGGAAAGGCCAGCTGGGATACGACATCAAAGTCGAGGTAACGGTGCGCGGGAGCGACATGGTGATCGACCTTTCGAACTGCTCGCCGCAGCGCGAAGGGCCGATGAACGGACGAACTTTCGCCGGCGCCTACATTGCCTACAAGGCGCTCACCGCACCGCTCGAGCCGCTGAATGAGGGAGCGTTCGCCGCCTTGAAGGTCATCATTCCCGAGGGAAACATGATGATGGCCAAATTCCCGGCGCTGATGGCGGCCTGGAGTGGCGCTCTGCCGACGGTGGTCGACACGATCTGGCACGCCTTTGCCCTGGCCATTCCGGAACGCATTCCGGCGGCCCACTCCGGTTCACTGGGCGCGGCCTTCTCCTTTTCCGGGATTGACCCCGTCAGCCACAAGCGCTTCGTCGCCATGAGCATCGAGTCCGGCGGTTGGGGCGGCAGACCGGGTGAAGATGGACAGGATGTCTCGATGTCCGTGTGTCAGGGCGATGTGCGCAACTCGCCCATCGAGACCATAGAGCTGAAAACTCCCGTCATGGTCCTCGAACGATCGCTGCGCTGTGACTCCGGCGGTGCCGGGAAATTCCGTGGCGGCCTGGGCATTCAAACGCGCGCCCGCTCACTGGTCGCGGGTCGCTGGGCGACCCAGAACGGCGCGGGAGGGCGGCTCACCTGTCTACCCTGGGGTCTGTGGGGTGGCAAGCCGGGTCGAGCAGCGGAAACCCTGATCAAGGGCGCCGATGAGGCCGAGTTCCATGTACCCGCAGGGACCGGTGCGTCGAGCGCGGGCACCGAGATCCTATACCGCACTGCCGGGGGTGGTGGCTGGGGCGACCCGCTCGAGCGGGAGCCGGACGCCGTTCTTGCCGATGTCATGGAGGGCTATGTGTCACCCCAGGCGGCCCGTGCAGAGTACGGCGTGGTCATTGAAGGGACCCAAGTCGATCGACCCGCAACACAGCGCCTGCGCAGCCAACGCAAAGCTGACCAAAAGGGGACCCAAGTGTGAATACCGAATTCGTATCCTCTGATCCATTGCGGATCAAGTGTTATCAGCAACGCCTGGCCGCGACCCGGCAGCGGATGAAACAGGACGGCATCGAGCTGCTCGTCGCGTATGGAAACGGCCGACACAGCTTCGTGGGCACGAATCCGGCGTGGTGGCTCAGCGGCTTCAAGCAGATGGGACCGCACATGGCGGTCCTGGTGACGCTGGACGCCGAACCGTTCGTGGTGATCACGCCCCGGTGGGATGAGGAGCGGGCGAGCGAGCGCTCGGTATTCAGGCAGCTCGCGGCGTGCGATCCGCAGGACTTTGCGGACACCATGAAGGGGGTGATCGCCAAGCGCGGTCTCGGACGCGCCCGGATGTCCGTCGCCGGCGGCCTGCAGATGCCCCGGGCCATCGCCGAAGGATGGCGCGAGATCCTGGGCAGCGCTGCGGGCGATGCGGATCTGATCTTTACCGAACTGGCCCGACCGCGGGATGAATGGTCGCTGAAATGCACTCGGGCAGCCGTCGCCATCGCCGAGCAGGGCTATGAGCATCTGCTGGCAACCGCGCGGCCGGGAATGTATGAACACGTCGTGGCCGCGGAACTGGAAACCTACCTGCGCGGGCTCGGCGCGGAAGACAACTTCCAGCTGCTGTCTGCCTCCCAGCACAATCGCTCGGTGCATATGCCGACCAACCGGATCCTCGAGGACGGTGACGTCCTGCTCGGGGAGATCACCCCGGCCGTCGAAGGCGAATACATTCAAATCTGCCGCACGGCAGTGTTTGGCGAGCCCACCGAGCTGCAGCGCGCGAAGTTTGCCTTGCTCGATTCCGCGCTGCGGGCCGGTATGGCCGCCGCCAAGCCCGGCGTCCCGGTGGCCGATGTCGTGCAGGCCATCAACCGTCCCATCAGCGCTGCGGGCTACGCCAAGTACACCGTGCCGCCCTACATGCGCACCCGCGGCCACAGCATGTCGCTCGGATCCATGGATCCGGAGATTGCGACCTCGTGCCAGAGCGTCTTCGAGAAGAACTCCGTGTTCGTCATGCATCCAAACCAGTATCTGCCCGATACCGGCTACTTCATGTGTGGCGAGCCCGTCATCATCACCGACGCGGGTGCACAGCCTCTGACCAGTCGCATGGGCGAGCTGGGCTCAATAATCTGATTTTAGGAACGACATCATGATCGCCATGACCCCTGTGCTCTCCCGCGGCTATACATTTTGGGATCGCGCGCTATTCCCACGTGACGAATTCGAAGAGCGAACGCGCTTCGTGCAGCGCAATCTCAAGTCGGACCAGCTGGCCGGTGTGATCATCTGGTCGCAGGGATACCACACAAACGGCGATCTGGCATTCCTGTCCGGGAACCCCACCGGCGGCGCCTTGCTGGTCACCGAGGAAGGCGAACCGTCGTTGTTCGTCTCCGGCGGTGGCCGCGAACAGTATTTTCTGCGCATGCAGACCTGGATCGAGGACATGCATTCCACGGGCGGTGGCCTCGGGAAAAGCATCGCCGAGTCCCTGAAGAGCCGCAATGTCCAAGGCGGCACCCTCGGTATCGTCGGCTTTGACCTCATGAGCGCAGCCGCCAAGGCGGAATTGGCCGCATCACTGAGCGGCTTCAGCCTGATCGACTACGAGCCGCGATATCAGCAGTCGCGCACCGCCAAACGTCCGCGCGAAGTGCTGGCGGTCAAGGCCAGTTTGGATATCGCGCGCGAGGCCGTGAGTGCCGGGGAGGAAGTCTTCGCCAACGGCGGCACCAATGCGCAGGCGCTGGTCGAGAGCGAGCGGATCGCAAGGCGCCTGGGCGCACGCGATTTTCGCGCCCTGGCGAACCTGGAGGGTACCCAACTGCGTCCCTTCGAGCGGATTACGCGCAGCCCCATCGCGCCGTTGATCCTGTGGGTTGCCGTCGATCACTATGGCTATTGGGCTGAGGCCGTCAATCGCAGCGCCTGTCGCTCCGCCGCGAGTCGCGCCGTGAACGCGATGATCGCCTGCGCCAGGCCCGGGACTGAGGCGGGTGCGGTCGCCCGCGCCGGGCTGGCCGAATTGCCGACCAGCGCCCAGTCGGGCGCGCTGAGTTACGGACTCGGATCCGGCTGCGGGCTGTCGCTGGAGGAGACTCCGTCCATTGAACCGGGCAGCAAGGCAAAGCTGGTCGAAGGGGCACTGCTCACCCTGCGCGCCTGTGTCATGGAGAAGGCGGATGCTGCCTTTTGCACCGCCATGGTCCAGGTCCGCGCCGCCGAAACCATTCGGCTGTGAGGCACCGACACTCCTGCGGTGCTATCGGCCGGTGACTCGATTCAGCAGCGAGATCATCCGGTGCTCTCGCGCCTTGCGCAGATGGTCCTTCGCTGCAGCTTCCGCTTTGGACTCGTCACGCTTTTCAAGGGCCTCGACCAGCTGATGGCGCTCTTGCAGTGACTGGGCGCGTCGCTCCTTGTCCAGCATGTTGCCGCGGCGGCTGTGGCCCTGGGAGGCGCGCAGAGCCTCGATCATCTGGAACAACCTGGGGTTGCGGGCCGCCTGAAATACCTGCTGATCGAACTGGGTTGTCAGCGCCAAAGTGCGCTCGGTCTGCTCGTTGGCATCGGACTCCTCCGCTTGTTGCAGGAGCGCCTTCAGAATCATGATCTCCGTGTCGCGACCGCGCTGCGCCGCCAATCGCGCCCCGAGTCCTTCCAGCACCTCGCGAATCAGGTAGAAGTCGGATATCTCCTCAAGCGAGGGATCCACCACCGTGACGCCCTGACCCGGCAGATCGGCGATGAGTCCTTCCGTCTGAAGTTTTTTCAGCGCTTCGCGCACCGGCGTGCGGCTGACGTTATAGCGCTTGGCGATCTTGATTTCCCGCAACGCCTCGCCCGCAGCAATCCTCCCGGTCACGATCTCCTCGCGCAGTGCGACGAACAAGCTGTGCCCTAGCGAGGCTCCCGATCGTGGCAATTCCGCCACGGGATCTCCGGTTTTCTTCTTTAGCGCTCGTTTAGCCATATCCCTTTTTCCGAGTTATTCGCCAATCCCCCAGGTGGGAGAGTGCCCCCTTCAACAACTGCAATCATAACAAACCCTATCAGCCCTTCTGCGGATTGCATTGCTGCCGGAGCGTCGAGACTTGACGTTCGCATCAGACGGTATACAGTGGGATACCAGATGGGATACTGAGAAGCGCGTACAGGTCAACGGTCGCAAGCATCGGAGCCGACAGAGGGGGATCCACAGTGGCGCTGCATTCAAACTCGTGGTCGCGAAGGCGGCCTGTTTCGATCCTGCTAGGTGCGCTCGTTGTGTCTATTGCGCTTGCCCCCGCGGTTCGCGCCCAGAGCCAACCGGCGCCGGCAGCTGCGCCGGATGCCGATGCCGCCCCCGCCGCGGAAATCGTAGTCACGGGCTCCCACATCGAAAACTCGGGATACCAATCTCCTACACCGGTGCAGGTCGTCGGACAGACGCAGATCCAGGATCTGGGCGTCACGAATCTGGGCGACGCGCTCTTTGACGTTCCCGCGTTCAGGCCTGGCTTGTCGCCGACCACGACGGGCCTCAATTCCAACTACATTGGTGCGCGTTTTGCCGACCTGCGCGGGCTCGGTCCGGTGCGAACCCTGGTCCTGATGGACGGGCAACGCATCGTTCCGGGAACGGAGTTGGGGACCGTGGACCTCAATATCATTCCGACGATCCTCATGCAGCGAACCGAAGTGGTCACCGGCGGTGCGTCGGCAGCCTACGGGTCCGACGCAGTCTCGGGCGTCGTCAACGTGATCATGGACAACAAGTTCGAAGGGGCCAAGGCAAACATCCAGTTCGGGGACTCCGGACACAACGACGGCAAGAACTACCAGGCCGGTGTGGCATTCGGGACCTCGTTCGCGGGCGGCAAGGGACATGTCGTCATCGGTGGAGAATTTGAAAATCAACAGGCCATCGGCGACTGCTACCAGCGCGAGTGGTGCGCTGCGCAAACCGAAGCGGTCACCAACGCCACGCCCGGAGTCAATGGCCTTCCCGCCCAGGTGATCAGCCCGGGCGCGAATACGTCCCAGCTCACGCGTGGCGGTCTCATCACCTCCGGGCCGCTGATGGGAACCCAGTTCTCGCCCAATGGAACGCCGGAGCCCTTCACCTATGGACAGCTGGTACCCAAGGGTCTGTTCATGATCGGTGGTTCAGGCGCCGGACAGAACGCCTATCTGACGGGCGTCGATATCGAGGTGCCGGTGGAGCGCGAAACGGCGTACGGCAACCTCACTTATGATTTCACGGACAAACTCACGGGCCACGTCACCTTCAACTATGCCAAGGTCGACGGCAGCAACGAACAGGGCGCGATCCGGGATGCCGGCAACCTCACAATCCAGATCACCAATCCCTATATACCCGCGTCGGTCCGTGCCGACATGGTCGCTGATGGCATCACCAGCTTCGGGTTCGGGCGTGAAGGCGTCGATCTGGGGTTCGCGCAGGGACTGGATAGCACCGACACCTACCGCATGAGCGCCGGCCTGGACTATGACCTGGGTAACAGCTGGAAGATCAAGGGGTATTACCAGTTCGGCGAGAGCGATTTCGTGCAGACGGTGTCCGATGATCCCATCGTCCCGTACTTCAACATGGCCGTGCAGGCGGTCACGGGGCCCAACGGGGTTCCGGTCTGTGCCGCTACCGTGAGCGCGAATGCCGCAACGCGTGCCGCTGCCGCGGGTTGTCAGCCCTTGGATCTGTTCGGCCAGAACCAGTTCAGTGCCGCGGCGAAAGCCTATGCCTTCGGGACCTCCCTGCAGACTCGTGACATCGTCGAAAGCGTGGCATCGACCAGTGTTCAAGGCCAGCCGCTGCGCACCTGGGCGGGTCCGGTATCGGTTGCGGTCGGCGTCGACGCCCGCACTGATGCGGCTTTCGGCAATGCAGATCCGATATCGAAGGCGCTGGCCTTCTACCAGGGCAACGGTAACGCCATTGATGGACGTATCAACGTGGAGGAGGAGTACGCGGAGACGGTGATTCCGCTGCTCTCTGACCTGTTCCTGGCGAAGTCCTGGGATATCAACGGGGCGGTGCGTCAGACGCATTACTCGACCTCCGGATCTGTGACCACCTGGAAAATCGGTACGGAATATGAGCCCACCAACTGGCTGCGCTTCCGCGCGACGGACTCGCGTGACATTCGCGCCCCGAACATTTCGGAGCTCTATGATCCGACGACCACCGGCTTGCAGACCATCCAGGACTCGGTGACGCACAGCGAATCGATTGTCACCACGCATTCGGGCGGCAATAAGAATCTGACGCCTGAGAAGGCCGAGACCTTGACTGCTGGGTTGGTCCTGGAGCCCGAAGGATTCCTCGAGGGTGCGCGTCTGTCCGTGGACTACTTCGACATTCGCATCAGCGATGCGATTTCGACGCTGCCGGCGCAAACCGTGGTAGCCGAGTGCAATGCGGGGCAGGCGCAGTACTGTCCACTGATCACTCGGGATTCGGCAGGCGCCATCACGTTGCTCAATCTGACCTACCAGAATCTCAATCAGATCAGCACCAGCGGTGAAGACTTCGTCGGCGAGTACAACTTTGCCCTGGACCGCGTCGATTCCCATCTGGCAGGCAAGATGAACATCAATATCACTGCTTCCCATACGGCCTATCTCACCACCAAGTCGGCAACGGGTTCACTGAACGACGCGGGGGTCACAGGTTGCAGCCCGCTGTCTGCGATCGAATGCGTTCCGAACTGGACCATCGACGGTATCCAGACCTATTCACTCGAGCCGTTCAGGGTCAGCCTCAACGAGAAATACATTACCCGCAGCAGGTACGATCCCACCCTCGTGGGTCCCCTGGATCCGGGGTACAGCCCCTACCTCACGAACAGCGTCAACAACAACCGAGTGGCCGGGGCCTTGTATCTGGGCACGACGGTCAGCTACGACCTGATAAACAAGCCGCACGGCAAGCTGGAAATCTTCGGCGGCATTGACAACCTGACGGACCGGCCGCCCCCGCAGTTGCCCGGTCGCGGCAATCCCGCCTACTTCGACCCGATTGGCCGTTACTATAAGATCGGTCTGCGAGCGCAGATGTAGTGTATGGACGGGTGAGGGGGTAGGGGACTTATGGCGAGCGGTTCGGCACGGGCAACGTTCAACGCCGAGGAGTATCTGGACTCTCGGCCTCTGGGACGGGGCCATGTCGTGACCGTGGTCGTGTTGATGCTGGTGATGCTGGTCGACGGCTACGATCTGTTCGTCGCGGGCGCTCTGACGCCTGCAATCGCCGAAGCGTGGCATGTGAAGCCCTCGGCGTTGACGATGGTGATCGTCGCGCAGCAGGCCGGGCTGCTTGCCGGGGTGCTGTTCGTCGGGCCGATGTCGGATCGCTTCGGCCGCAGGCGGATGCTCGTGATCTGTCTGGCCTGCTTCGGCCTGTGCACGGTGTTGGCGGGGCTGACCCACTCGCCCAGGCAACTCATGGTCGTCCGCTTCGTGTCCGCGATCTTCTTCAGCGGCGCACTGCCCAACTGCGTGGCCCTCACGTCCGAGCTGGCGCCCAAGCGTTTGGCCGCGGGTCTCATCGGTATCGTGTTCTGCGGTTATACGGCCGGAAGCTTCGTCACGGCCTTTGTGCTTGCGTTCGTCCTGCAACCCTTTGGCTGGCCGGGGGGATTCTACCTCGGAGGGGCCTTGGCGCTGCTGATGGTGCCCGTCGTCCTGATGGCGCTACCGGAATCGATTCGCTTTCTGGTGTCCCGATATCCGGAGGATCCCCGGATTGGCCAGAATCTGCGCAAGATTGATCCTGCGCTTGAATTGCGCGGAACGGAGCGCTTTGTTTTATCAGCCCCCACGGTGGCGCGGCCCCGGACCCCCCTCACCGCCCTGGTGAGCGATGGCATGTTCCGCATCACGATGCTGATCTGGATCAGTTATTTCCTGAGCTTCTTCACCCTGCAGATGATGAACAACTGGGAAACCACGGTGTTCCACAACGTGGGCCATGTGGCATATCGCAGGATTGCGCTGCTGTTGAGCATTCGCACCGTGGCCGGGATTGTCGGTACCGCGACGGCCGGCTTCCTCATGGATCGGTTCGGCGCGAGCAAAGCGCTGCTGCTGTTCTACGCTTCCTCTGCCGCGCTCCTGGCAGTGGGACTCGCGTACGTGGACCTCAACTCGGCACTTGCGTTGGTGATCTTTGGGGTACTGGGCTACACGATCAACAGTGGCATAGGGGGACTCAATGCATTGGCGGCGATGTCTTATCCGGCCCGTATTCGCGTGACCGGCATCGCCTGGGGTTCTGGCTTCGGGCGCATCGGCGGCATGTTGGGCCCCTTGTTGGGTGGCATTTTGCTGGCGGGTGCGCTGGAAGCCCGGCAATTCTTCACCTCAGTGGCCGTTTCGGAGATTCTGGCCGGCATTGCCATTTGGTTCATTGGTCGCCCGTCACGGCGCACCGCCATCGGGGCTTCTTCGCAGTCGGTCTCATGATGGCATCGGAAGCGGACGTGATCCGGTCCTGGGAGGGAGTGGTTGAGCGGATCGTTGCGCCCGAGTTTGGTACTGCCGTCACGCAGACCGTGCAACTGCGGACTCTCGATACGCTCGTGGCGGCCACCGTGGGGCTGCGCCTGGCGGAATCGCGTCCGCTGCTGCAGCTTCCTGGCTCCGTCCCTGAAGATCGCATCCGGTGCCTGGTGGCCGCAGTCCGCGCCACCGAAATAGACGATATCTATCTGCCCGGCTGCGCGACCATTGGATCGGTGGTGGTGCCGACCGCCCTGGTCCTGGCCGGGACGCTCCCCCTTGACGCCGTTGCGGTGGTGGGCGCGATTGCAGCCGGCTACGAGGTGATGGCGAATTTCTCGGCCATGATCGATGGCGCCGCGGTCCTCTACCGTGGCTGCTGGCCGACGCTCGCCGCCGCCCCGATCGCCGCGGCCGCCGTGGCGGCGCGACTGTGGGGGCTGGACCGATCGCAATTCCTTTCGGCATTGGCCCTGGCGGTCTCCCGGAGCCATTCGCGCACGAGTCGGCAGGTGCCGCGATGGCTGCAGCTGGGTCATGCAGCTGTGGATGGCGTGCTCGCGGCGCGGGCCGCAGGTGCGGGGTTCAAGGCCAGCCCCGGGGCTATTTTCGATTGGGCGCACAGTGCGGGGCTGCCCCTTCACATAGAATGCCTGGCAGCAGGTTCACTGCCGCGCATCGCCGAGATGGACAGCAAGGCCTTCCCGACTTCGCGTCAGGGTCTGGCAGCCGTGGAGGCGTTCATCGAGCTGCATCGTCAATCTCCCGTAGCCGTGGATGACCCGGTTGAAATTGTCGTTCCCGGCGCCTACCTGGGCATGATCGGCAAAAACCTGCCGCCCTTCGACCGTTTGGGGTCGCTGCTGTCTGTTCCGTACCAGCTGGCGCTGATCGCGAGTGCCCCACAGGCTCTATACGATGTCGCGCGCATCCATCCGCCGCTCAGTGAGACAATGGCATCACGGCTTGGCCATACCACGATGCGCAGCGACCCGGAATTTGACCGCAGTTATCCGCAGCACTGGGGAGCGAGGGTCACGGTCGGCGCGGGCACGCCGGCGGTCCGCAGCAGCACGGTGCTGGATCCGTTCGGCAGCAGTCGAAAGCCCCTGGCATGGTCGGACATCTGCCGCAAGGCTGCTAACCTCGCGATTCCAAACGGGTTGCCGATCGATTGGGCGCAGCCGCTGCAACAGACGGTGCTCATGGGCGCAAGCTGCCAAGATATTCTGCAGAGCATTCGCCGCTGAGCCGCAGCTTCGCCGCCGCAGTGGCGCGCAGCGGTCAATCGGGATACCATTGTATACTTACTCGCACAGGAGCGGCGGGGTGACATCATGAAAATCATCGACTCTCATTTCCACTGGTGGCCGCGCGCGGTATTCGAGCAGCTGGTGGGTCGAGCCGGTTTCCCCACCGCGCAGCGAAACAACAAGGGCGGCTACGACTACTGGCGGGAGTCCGGCGCGCCCCTGTTCGTGCTGGACGACGAGTGGTTTGAACTGGACGCGCAGCTGGCACACATGGACGGCCTCGGTCACGACGTGAGCGTCATCTGTTCGATCGGGCCGTTCTCCTTGCATTTCTCCGAGCTTCCCCCGGAGGAAGGGCGAGTTGCCGCGATGCTGTGGAACGAGGAGATGGCCGCTGCCCAGAGGCGGTACCCCGGCAGGCTTTGGGCAAGTGCAGCGGTGCCCCTGGTCGATACCGATATTGCCTTGCAAGTCCTCAACCATGCCGTGACGGAACTTGGCCTGGTCGGCGTCAACGTGCCCGGCAGTATCGGCACCGATCCGCACATCGATGCGGATCGACTGGAGCCGTTCTATGCGCGGGTGGCGGAGTTGGGAGTACCCATATTTCTGCATCCGACCGATGCCATTTTCATGGAAATGCTCGACGGCTATAACGGCGCACTGCACCTGAGCCTGGGTCGCGTCATGGAGGTCAGCGTTGCCGCCATGCGCCTGATTTTTTCAGGCCTGATGGCACGGCACCCGCAATTGAAGATCTTCATGTCTCATACCGGCGGCGCACTGCCGTATCAGGCCGGCAGGATGGACAAGAATGGCAAGCGCGCGGGACTGCCCCTGCCTCCCAGTGCCTACATCAAGAGGATGTACGTGGACACCGTCTCGCCGCATATGCTGGGCATCAAATTCGCGACGGAATTCTACGGCATTGATCATGTGATCTACGGCAGTGACTATCCTTGCTGGCTGCCGGCCGAAGCGTTGCGATATTTGAATGCGATCGGACTGTCGGCCGAGGACCAGCACAAGATTCTCTATGAGAACGCCGTTCGGGTGTTCAACCTCAAGGGTGCAGCAGTCTCGAACGACAACCGGGTGTCATCCCGACGCACAGTGGCCAGCTGACTAACCAAAATCACCTGTCCGTTCTCATTTCATCAAGGTCGCCCTGCCAATGGAGCTTGCCTCTAAAGTGGCGGATTTCTTCCTGCTTGCGAAGACACACGATGGTGCGAAGGCCAAGCTCCACCGCCTCCCGCTTTGTCTTCAGCCCCGTAAGTCGCAGGGTCTGTTTCATCAACTTGTCGTCAATGACGATGGTCGTCCGCATGATGTGTATTCCAAGTGACATCTGTACACACCATAACAGCGTGCCGGTGGGCCCACAATTGGCACCGATCCGTCGCTCGGCCATACGGCGGAGGTAACCCATGAAACCCGGCCAGTGAGAACCGCACCTCGACATCCGCTACACTGGTTGAGTGTCGCTGGAGCCATCTAGTGTCGCGACGGCCAATCGAGATTTCGACCTACACGTACCAACGCCGGGTTGTTGCCCCTCCTGCGCGCGGACCCCGCTTGTCGGCGCGAGCCGGGCACGCGGCACGCAGTACGGTTGTGGCATCGCTATGTCTGTTGGCGCATGGCTTTTTGCTTCGTCAAGTTATGTGGAGCGCGGGAGCACAAACGCCTAGTCCAAAGTTCCTTCCGGCGCGAATCAGCGTGAGCAGCGATAACGATCAGGAAGCCATGCAATGGATTGCGCTGGATCCCCGGGCTTTGACGGATCCCGCACAACGGAAGCCGGACCTCCCGTCCGTCCACTTGCGGCGGATCGATGTGCGCAAAGATCTCGCGGAAGTGGTGGTTCTGGTACCGGACACGGATCTGCCGAGTACGGCTAATGCCACTGCGGCGGATGCCGTCCGCCTCTCTAAGTTGTATGGTCAGTATGTCGGACAGATCAGTTCCCGTATCGAGCGCGCGTGGCAGCGTCCGCGAACACCCATCGGCGCCCCCGCATTCTCCTGCCAAGTCCGAATCGTCCAGGACACGATGGGGAATGTCAGGGAGGCAACCCTGGTGCAGTGCAATGGGGATGCCCGATGGCAATCCTCTCTGGTTCGGGCCATCCAATCGGCTTCGCCATTACCTGCACCGCCCGACCCCGATGTGTCCAGCAGCACGTTGCATATGGCGTTCAATGGCGAGTCGTACTCCCCAGAAAAGTCTGCCGATCAATACGAGCCCGAGGCGAGCGCACGCCTTGTCCAAGCGGCCCAAAGTGAGCAACGGGCTGATGAGGCGCTTGCGCATCCCGGTGAATCCCGCTTCTCGGGAACAATTCAACTAACTATAACGGGCGCCCACAAGACGGTGGAGATCCGGAATGACGGATACTCTGATGGCAATTCCGCTACTGATGCGGAACAACAATAGCTACACGGCAGGCGAACCATTGACCCGTGAGCGTGCCGTTTTTTTCAGATTCTGGCAACTGCCCGATCCTTAGGTTTCATTGGCCGTAGGGTTTGCACCCAACTGACTTCGCCCACTCGCCTCGGGAGTGACATGTTGTTCCTATTGTAGTTCAGACGGCCTAGGCTCCAATTGCTGACTTCAACCGCAGGCTAGAGCGCGTCGGTGATAACGATGCGAATGTCAAAGTGAATGCCTCTGGCATGAGGCAGAGATAGAACACGCGGCAGTGACAGATAAGAGTTGGAACTGACCTTCAGTCGACATCGGTATCGATTTGGAGC
>DATHOA010000126.1:0-10945 GCA_035485475.1 Steroidobacteraceae bacterium
GAACTGGCCGCCGCGGCACGACGGGTCGCGAGTGCGCTCGATGACCTGGGCGCGCGCGAGCACGACACCGTACTGCCCGGCTATACCCATATGCAGCAGGCCATGCCCAGCTCCGTGCCGTTGTGGGCCGGTGGCTTTGCCGCCGAGATCCGTGACGATGCGGACAATCTCGAGGGCGTGCTGCGCCGCCTGGGCCGCAACCCGCTGGGTTCGGCCGCCGGCTACGGCGCGCCGGGCCTGCCGCTGGACCGCGATGCCACGACCCGGGACCTGGAATTCGACTCGACCCAGACACCGGTGACGGCCGCACAGTTGTCGCGCGGCAAGGCCGAAGCGCATCTGCTGTTCGAAATCACGCTGCTGATGCTGGACCTGGGACGCTTCGCCGCCGACGTGCTGCTGTTCTACACGCAGGAGTTCGGCTTCCTGGCGCTGCCCGATGCGTTCACGACCGGTTCTTCGATCATGCCGCAGAAGCGCAATCCCGATGTGTTCGAGCTGCTGCGCGGTCGCACCGCCACGGCGCATGCCGCGCTCGATGAGGCACTGGGCATCTTTGCCAAGCTGCCCTCGGGCTACCAGCGCGACCTGCAGCTGCTGAAGGCGCCACTGTTTCGCGGCATCGACCTGGCCGCCCAGACCCTCGACCTGCTGCCCGCGGCCATCGCGGCAATGTCCTTCAAGCCCCAGAACATCGCACTCGACCCCTCCATCCATGCCGCCGAGCAGGCGTACGCCATGGTGGTCAGCGAAGGGATTCCGTTTCGTGAAGCCTACCGTCGCGTCGCGGCGAAGCTCAAAGGCTGAGGCACCGGCATGTTCGCCATACGCACAGTGCGCGCGCGTCATTCAGGGACGGTGCTGGGATTGGCCGCGTGCGCGCTGGTCGGCCTGGCAGGCTGCGGTCAGCGCGGTCCGCTGTACATGCCGGATCGCAACGCGCGCGTGGTGACGCGCCCCGCCGCCTCCGCGCCCGCTGCTTCCTCGGCCGCCTCATCGGCGCCGTCCTCCGCACCGCGTTAGGCGCGAAACAGATCCCGCAGCGGCTTGACGCTGCCGCTGTCGGGGAACACCGCATCGAGCGCGGCCGGCGCCACACCCAGGTGATCGATCAGCGTGCCCTTGAGCAGGGCATGCATATGCAGGGTCGGCGCCACATCACGTTGCTGGTAGAGATTCGCGGCGGACAACCCTGGCCAATCACAGATCACGCGCCCGCCGTGCACCGCGCCGCCCAGCAGCAACGCCGCCGTGCCCGTGCCGTGATCACTGCCCCCCGTGCCATTGACCGCGGCCGTGCGCCCGAACTCCGTCACCGCCAATACGGCCGTATTGCGCCAGGTGGGTCCCAGTTGGGTCTTCAGGCTGCGCAAGGCGGCATCCAGCGCGGCCAGGCGGGTGCCGAGCTGCCCGCGCGCGCCGCCCTCGTTCTGGTGCGTATCCCAGCCCGTGGTGTCGAATACCGCCACGCGCGGTCCTGAGGCATTGGCCAGGAATCCCGCCGTCGCGCGGATGACCTCTTCGTAGCGGTTGCCGCCGGCGCCGCCCATCATGTCCTGCGACCCGCCCGCCGCCATGGCATTGGCCGCCTGTGCATCAGCGAGACGCTGCCCCAGCATCGGGTCATGCGCATAAAGGTCCGCGATGCGCTGCAGGGTGTCCTCATCCAGTTCCGCCAGCTTCGTCGGTGCCCAGGATGCGACGTGCGCCGGGCCGCGCATCATCAGCGGTACGTTCGATGCCAGCGCGACACCGCGTTCGCCATTGGCCGCCGCCCTGGGCTGTGTCGCCAGTGCGCGGTTCAACCACCCGGTCTGCGAGGCGTGCGGCCGCAGCACGCCGCTCTCCAGCACATCCTGTCCATCGAAATGGGAGCGATCACGGTACGGCGTCGCGACCGCGTGGAATACCGCAAGCTCCCCGGCGGCGAAGGCTTCGTGCAAAAAGGTCAGTTGCGGATGCAGCCCGAAAAGGTTGTCGAGTTGCAGGGCGCCATCGCTGGCACCCGGCGCGGCAATCGCCAGTGTGCCGCGCAGTCGCGCATACGCCGGATCGCCGTACGGTGGCACGACCGCCAGGCCATCGACCGCGCCACGCATGATCACGACAATCAGTCGCGCGTCACCTCCCGCTGCTGCGAAAGACACGCGCGTGTTGATCAGCGCGCCAGCGGCCGCGAGCGCTGCGCCCTGGAGGAACTGACGTCGTTTCATCGCCAAGGTATCCATAATCAGCGCCTCATGAATTCCGGAGCCGCGATCAATAGGGTCACGGCCTGCGCCGCGCTTGCCGCCCGGCCCAACGCCTGGCGGGTGTCGTCACTCAAGGTCGCGCCCAGTACCTGCGGGGCCAGCTGCACGGCGTTGATGCTGCCGCCGACGCGCTGCCCGATTTCATCCGCCCAGCGCAGTCGCTGCATCAGCGCCGAGGCGCCGTCCCAATCCGCGCTGCGATCCGGCCAGCCGGCCGGGGAGTTCGGTGACCACACGCGTTGACCGAGGTTCGCGAACAACGGCGGTATCTTGTGCGGGTCGTCGATCGGCAGGTCGAGCGCACGCCAGGTCGAAATCACATAGTCATTGGGCGTCTTGAACTTGGACAGTGGCTGCGACCAGGCGCTCTCCTGCGCGATCAGCGCGCGGTAAACCGCGGGCAGATCGCCGTCGGAGTGGTTGAATACCTGCGCCAGGTGCTCGATGACCTGTGGCGGTGGCTCATCGGCAATGAAGTGTCGCGCCAACTGCGTCGCGATGTGCTGCGCGGTCGCGGGGCTGCGCGCCAGGTCCAGCAGCACGGCCTCGCCCTGCGCCTGACCCTGCTGCGGGTAGCGTTTGGCCATGATGGTCTGGGCAGCGGGCTCATGAATATTGGTGCGAAAGAAGAATGCCCCAGGCTCGCCGCCGCCGGCGATGCCCCTACCGGCCGCGCCGATCGACCAACCCGTGATCACCTTGGCGAAGGCCGTCACATCCGCCTGCGTGTAGCCGCCATTCACCCCGAGGGTGTGCAACTCCATGATCTCGCGCGCCAGATTCTCATTGATGCCGAGGGCCTTGCCGGTGCGTTCCTGCGCGCGGCCAGCCAGCATTGAATCCGGGCCCACCGAGCGGAAGTTGTCCAGGTACAGCAGCATCGCGGGGTGGCGTTCGACGGCCAGCAGCAGCTGCGCGAAGGAGCCGAGCACATTCGGTCGGATGGCCTCGCGCTCGTAGCTGCCCGCGACGCCGAGCACCACCGCCTTGTCCACCGAGACCGCGAAGTGATTGCTCCAGAACTGCGTGATGCGTTCCAGGAAGGGGCGATCGGTGGTCGCGGCCTGGCGCAGGCGCGCCGTCACTTCCCCGACATACGCCGGGCGATAGATTTCGCCCAGCTTCACTACGGCGTTCACGGCTGCCGCGGCCTTCGCCTCCCGGTTCTGCGCCCGCATCTTGTCAATGGTCGCGACCAGCGTTGCCGTGCCCTCAAGCCCCGGATCGCGGATGACCGCAGGTGCGCCCTTCAGCTGCGCCTCCAACCAGCCGCGCGGGTCCCCGGCACAGGCCGCGATTTCCCCCGGCCGGGCACCCAGGCCGAAGCGGTTCGTGGCGATGGCAGCGGCCGGGGAGTCACGCATAGGCAGATAAAGCGCGGCAGGCGACCCGGTCGTTGACAGTGAGCCGTATAATTTGGGGTCCCGCTATTACTTAATATCCGTAATACCCCGCAAATGTCCAAGCCCACCCTTGTCCTGGTCGATGGCTCCTCGTATCTGTATCGGGCCTTCCACGCGATGCCACCGCTGACCAATGCCGCCGGCGAGCCCACCGGCGCGGTGCTCGGCGTGCTCAACATGGTCGTGAAACTGGCGAACGACTTTGCAGATGCCCGACTGGCCATCGTCTTCGATGCGCCGGGGCGCACGTTTCGCGATGACCTGTTCGAGGCCTACAAGTCTCACCGTCCGTCAATGCCGGATGACCTGCGCGCGCAGATCACGCCGCTTCTGACCATCCTCAAGGCCCAGGGGCATCCGCTGCTGCGGATCGCGGGCGTCGAGGCGGACGATGTGATCGGCACCCTCGCATGTCGCGCCCAGGCCGCCGGCTACGACGTCATCATTTCGACGGGTGACAAGGACATGTCACAGCTGGTGAATGAATCCATCACCATCGTCAATACCATGACCGGTTCGCGCCTGGACCGCGCCGGCGTCAAGGCCAAGTTCGATGTGTGGCCGGAACAGATCATCGACTACCTGGCCCTGGTCGGCGATGCATCGGACAACATTCCCGGCGTGCCCAAGGTGGGCCCGAAGACCGCGGCCAAATGGCTGGAGAAATACCACACGGCCGACGGCATCATCGAACACGCCGCGGAAATCGAGGGCAAGGTGGGCGAGAACCTGCGCAATGGCCTGGAAACACTGGCCCTGTCGCGCAAGCTGGCCACCCTCGACACCAATGTGGAGCTGCCACTGGGCCTCGATGATCTGAAGCCGCAGCCCGTCGATACCGCCGTGCTGCAGGAGCTGTACACGCGCTACGAAATGCGTTCCCTGCTGCGGCAGCTGACCGGCACTGCCGCCGCCAGCACCGCGAGCAGTGAGCCTGCGGTCCCGGGCAGTGCAGTGGTGGCGAGTGGCACGGCGACGGCCGCGCTGCCAACCCCGCCGCAGCGCCACTATGAAACCGTGCTGAGCTGGGAGCAGCTGGAGAGCTGGCTGGCGCGGCTGCGCGGCGCGCCGCTGTTCGCATTCGATACCGAAACCACCAGCCTCGATTACATGGTCGCCGAGATTGTCGGCGTCTCGTTCTGCGTCGAACCGGGCAGCGCGGCGTACGTGCCGCTGGCACACGACTACGCCGGCGCACCCGAGCAACTGTCGCGCGAGCGCGTGCTCGCGGCCTTGCAGCCGCTGCTGGAGGATCCGAACCAACCCAAGCTCGGGCACCATCTGAAATACGATGCGCATGTGCTGGCCAATCACGGCATCCAGATCCGTGGCATGCGCTACGACACCATGCTCGAATCCTATGTCTGGAACAGCGTCGCAACGCGCCATGACATGGACTCTACGGCCGCGAAGTATCTTGGCATCCAGACCATCACCTTCGAGCAGGTGGCCGGAAAAGGCGCAAAACAGCTGACCTTCAATCAGGTTGCGGTCGAAACCGCCGCCGAGTACTCCGCGGAAGACGCCGATGTGACGCTGCAGCTGCACCAGGTGCTGTCCGCGAAACTGCAGACCCAGCCGGCGCTCGCGCGTGTCTATGAGCAGATCGAACAGCCGCTGGTGCCGGTGCTGACGCGCATGGAGTACTACGGTGTGCTCATCGATGGCACGCTGCTGTCGGCGCAGAGCCGGCAGATCGAGGGCCAGCTGCGCGAGCTGGTCATCCTGGCCCATCGCGAAGCCGGCGTGGAATTCAATATCGAATCCCCCAAACAGCTGCAGCAGATCCTGTTCGAGAAGCTGCAGATTCCGGTGCTGCGCAAGACGCCCACCGGACAGCCGTCGACCGCCGAGGATGTGCTGGAGGAATTGGCGCAGAGCCACGCGCTGCCGCGCATCGTGCTGGACTACCGCACCCTGGCCAAACTCAAATCGACCTACACCGACAAGCTGCCCCAGCAGATCAACGGGCCGACCGGGCGCGTGCATACTTCTTATCACCAGGCGGTGGCGCAGACCGGGCGACTCTCCTCGACCGACCCGAATCTGCAGAACATTCCGATCCGCCGCGCCGAAGGGCGCCGGATCCGCCAAGCCTTCATTGCCCCTCCCGGATACGTGCTGCTGGCCGCCGATTACTCACAGATTGAACTGCGCATCATGGCGCACCTGTCCGGGGACCCCGGTCTGCTGGCCGCGTTCGCGGCGGACCTGGACGTGCATGTGGCGACCGCCGCCGAAGTGTTCGGGGTCGCCACCACCGCGGTCAGCTCCGACCAACGGCGTACCGCCAAGACCATCAACTTCGGTCTTATCTATGGCATGTCGCCCTTTGGCCTGGCGCGACAGCTGGGCATCGATCGCGGCTCGGCCCAGGACTATGTGAACCGTTACTTCGCGCGCTATCCCGGCGTGCGCCAGTTCATGGACAACACCCGCGAGCAGGCCCGTCGTGACGGTTTCGTCGAAACCGTGTGCGGGCGGCGGCTGTATCTGCCGGACATCCGCTCCAGCAATCGCCAGCTGCAACAGTATTCGGAGCGCAGCGCCATCAACGCGCCCATGCAGGGCACCGCCGCGGACATCATCAAGCTGGCGATGATCAGCGTCGATGACTGGTGCGAGACCGAGAAACCGCCGGCGCGCCTGATCATGCAGGTGCATGACGAACTGGTATTCGAGGTGCGTGCCGACGCGGTCGCCGCAGTGACGGCGGCCGTGCGCACGCGAATGGTGGAGGCGCTGGCACTGAAGGTGCCGCTGAAAGTCGATACCGGAGTAGGCGCCAACTGGGATGAGGCGCACTGAAGCGCCCTTCACCCGTTGTTGCATAGCCGCAACATGTGGCTGCGCAACCACTTGAATGTTCAACAGTTTTTAATGTTTGACCTGTTGAACTTCCGACCCCCGCCCACATCAAATCCTATGAGTGTCCCAAGCACTCCCCGCTTCCCTCCCTGGGCGGGAAACCCGGTTCACGAGACCTGTTCCGGGTTTGTCTAACCCCGGTGAGCTCAGTTCGAGTTCACCGGGGTCCTTTATTCTTATCCGATCAGCTGCCAGTTTCAATCCAGCTTTGCAGGCGATCCTGTGCGTCCTCGATTCCGATGCGCCGCAACGCCGAAAACAGCTGGACCGTGGCGCGTCCGTTCAGCTGCGCTACCGCTGCCGCCTGCGCCTTGCTGCATTCGGCCCGCGTCAGCTTGTCCGCCTTGGCCAGCAATACATGGATCCGGCGCCGCGACGGGTCCGCCCATTCGATGAGTTCCAGGTCACTGTCGGAAATCCCGCGCCGGCTGTCCACCACCAGGAACAACCCCTTCAGACTCTCCCGCGGACGCAGGGCATCGATGAGCGGTTTCCAGCCGGCGCGTTCCTCGCGCGGTCCTTCCGCAAATCCATAACCGGGCAGATCCACGATGCGCCGGTCACCTCCCAAGGAGAAGAAGTTCAGCAGCCGCGTGCGGCCGGGCGTCTTGCTGGTGCGTGCCAGGCCGTGGCGTGCGGTGATGACGTTGATCGCGGAGGACTTGCCCGCGTTCGAGCGACCCGCAAAGGCAATCTCCACACCGTGGTCAGCCGGAAACTGGGGGCCGGCCGCGGCGCTCAGCATGAAACTCACTTCTGGAAACCGGCTCACGTGCGTGGGACCTCTTAGTACTTCGGATCCGTAGTGTACAATTCGCGACCTCTCACGCCCGCGGAGCACGGATGAGCATGTCGGCGTTCATGAAAGCAGGTTGGATCGGACTGGTTTCAACCATGACCTTTATTTCCGGGGCTGCGGTGCAGACCGCGACGGCGGCTGATGCCCTCGGACAGGGTACGCCCTTTGCCGACGGCACTGTCGAAGCGGGAACGCTGAAGGCGACAACCTGCTCGGCCTGCCATGGACCCAATGGCAACAGCACCACCGTGCAGTGGCCCAAGATCGCCGGCCAGAACGCGGTCTACATCGCCGAGCAGCTGCAGCTGTTCAAGGCCGGTGTACGCGTGAACACCGAAATGGCCAGCATCGTCAAAATCCTCAGTGACAAGGACATCGACAGCGTCGCGGTGTACTACCAGGCGCAGACGCCGGTGGGCGGCGAAGCGGATCCGAAGATGGAAGGGGCCGGCGAGAACCTGTATCGCTTCGGGGATCCCGCGCGCGAGATTCCAGCCTGCACGGCCTGCCACGGGCCGGTCGGCCGCGGCAATGCGCTGGCCGATTACCCGGCGCTGCGCGCGCAGTTCGCCGACTACGTGGCCAAACAGCTCGGCGATTTCGCCAGCGGCGCACGCTACAGCGGTGCGAAGCCCGGCGCCCCGACCAGTCGCAATGGTGACGTGATGGCCACCATCGCCAAGCGACTGAACAGCGACGACATCAAGGGGCTCGGGGCCTATATCCAGGGCATGCGCTAGACCGAAAAGCCCACGGAGCTTATTGAATGAAACGATCCATCATCCTGCTGATCGGCCTGCTCAGCGTGAGCTTCAGCGCCTGCGGCCGTGAAACAGCCGCTCCGCCCACCACCCAGGGCGCCGCGGCCACGATCAGCGCACCGGATTCCGCGCCACCGGGTGAGGCGGCCGATGCCGGCAGTGCGCCGGACGGCAGTGCGCCGCCGGCCGCGACCACCGCTCTCGCCAATCCCCCGGTCAGCTCCGCCGCCATCGCGGCGGCCGCTGCCAGTGGCCCGGAAGCGGCGGATGACGCTGATGACGCCCCGGTCGGCAGCACCTCCCTGGAGAAGATTGCCGATCTGCCCGCGCAGCACCAGCTGCCGGACGGCAAGTGGAAACCGGGGGTCAATTATGACCCGGTGGTCCCATCGCAGCCCACTTCCGTCGCGGCCGGCAAGGTCGAAGTGCTGGAAGTGTTCTGGTACGCCTGTCCGCATTGCTATGCGCTCGAGCCCTTCCTCAAGGCCTGGCGCAAGAGCAAGCCCGATTACGTCGAGTTCGTGCGCGTCCCCGTGATGTGGGGACCGGTACACCGCGCCCATGCGCAGCTGTACTACACGCTCAAGCAGCTCGGCCGCAACGATCTGGACGACAAGGTCTTCGAGACCCTGCACCAGGAGCAGAACCCGCTGGTCGGCAATACCCCGGATGAGACCTTCCAACGACAGCTGCAGTTCGCCAAGGACAACGGCATCGATGCGGAAGCGTTTCGCAAGGCCTACAACTCCTTCGCCGTCAACTCCGACCTGCAGCGCGCCGATGAGATCACCCAGCGCTACCACGTCGAAGGCGTACCGCTGGTTGTCATCAACGGCAAGTACATCACCGACGTGGGCAAGGCCGGCAGCCACGAGCAGCTGATCGCCGAAATCAACGACCTGGCCGCAAGCGAGCACAAGCGCTAGGCAGAAATCTTCCGCAGGAGCACTCCGGCTCCCCATTGCGGTAAACTTCGCGGTTCCGGTCAAGTGCGCCCGTAGCTCAGCTGGATAGAGTGGCAGCCTCCGAAGCTGCAGGTCGTGGGTTCGAATCCCGCCGGGCGCGCCAATTCAAAAAGTTGAAACCATGACTGACACTCCGGCCTATGTCCCCCCCAAGATCTGGACCTGGAACAAGGCGAACGGCGGCCAGTTCGCCAACATCAACCGCCCCATCGCAGGTCCTACGCATGACAAGGAACTGCCGGTGGGCCGCCACCCGCTGCAGCTGTATTCGCTGGCCACGCCCAATGGGGTGAAGGTCACGGTGATGCTGGAGGAGCTGCTGGCGGCCGGCCATGCGGGCGCCGAATACGATGCCTGGCTCATCAACATCCGCGAAGGCGAGCAGTTCGGTTCGGGGTTCGTTGACGTGAATCCGAACTCGAAGATTCCGGCACTCATGGACCGCAGTGGTCCCACCCCCATTCGGGTGTTCGAGTCCGGCGCCATCCTGCTGCACCTGGCCGGGAAGTTCGGCGCCTTCCTGCCGATCGAGCCGATGGCGCGCGCGCAATGCCTGTCATGGCTGATGTGGCAGATGGGGTCCGCCCCCTACCTCGGCGGCGGCTTCGGCCACTTCTATGCCTACGCGCCCACCAGGATCGAATACGCCATCGATCGCTTCGCCATGGAGGTGAAGCGGCAGCTGGACGTGCTCGATCGGCATCTGGCGCACAGCGAGTACCTGGCCGGGACACAATTCACCATCGCCGATATGGCGGTATGGCCGTGGTACGGCGTACTGGCCCAGGGACTGGTCTACGAGGCTGGCGAATTCCTGCAGGTGGCCGAGTACAAAAACCTCCAGCGCTGGACCGCCGCGATCGCCGCGCGACCGGCCGTGCAGCGTGGGCGCATGGTCAATCGCATCACCGGTGACCCGGCGAGTCAATTGCGGGAGCGGCACGAAGCCAGCGATTTCGCGACCCGGACGCAGGACAAGGTCGCTACCACATAAGCCGTTGAAATGCCAAAAATGCTCACGCTGTTCCAGAGCGCGGCGGTTACTCGCTATACTTCGCCGCCCACTCTCGGGGCTGATGGTGCCGGGCGCTAATTGTGAGCAAGCAGGACACGCACTTCGTCAATACGTTCAGTATGGTGATCGGCCTTCTCGTGGTGGTCGCCCTTGGCATCATTGCCCTGGCACGCACGGTCGCTGCACATACTCAGGAAGCCGATGTGGTCGAACAGCGGGACTTCGCGACCAGCGTGGCCAGCCGCATCGAGCCGCTGTCGCAGGAAGCCCTGGTGGGCCAGGACAATACCGCCATGGCGATCAAGCCCGATGCACCGGCCGGGACCGGGGTGGTGCTGCCTATCCCGAAGGATGGGACCCAGGTGTATGAACAGGTCTGCTCGGCCTGCCACGGCCTGGGCATAGCGGGTGCACCCAAGGCCGGCGATGCCGCCGCCTGGGGGCCGCGCATCGCCAAGGGCAAGACCGTACTGTATGACCACGCGCTGCACGGCTTTACCGGTACCGCCGGCACCATGCCCGCCAAGGGCAACCGGCCGGACATTCCGGACGCCATCATCGAAGCGGGCGTGGACCAGATGATGGGCATGGTCAAGCACTGACCGCTGCAGGAGCCGGGATGCGCAAGGTGATGATCGATCCGAAATCCCACGGCCACAATACGGTAGCCCTGGACACGCACGCGCTGGGCACGCTGCAGTACATCCGCGCATCGATCGACGCCGCGGGTCTGCTGGCCGTGCCGGGCTCCGCCGGCATCGCCATCGGTGCGGTCGGCGTCCTGGCCGCCCTGCTGGTATCACTCAAGCCGCTGGCGGCCCACTGGCTCGAGATCTGGCTGATCGCGGGCTTCGTGGCCATAGCCTTCGGCACCGTGCTGAT
>DATHOA010000127.1:0-47242 GCA_035485475.1 Steroidobacteraceae bacterium
TCATTGGGATTTCTCGAAGTTGCGCAGCGTGCACCGCAGTGCCGCTTTGATGACTGCCGGCACCTGAAGGAACCGGCCTGTGCGGTGCGCGCGGCCAGTGAATCCGGGCAGATCAGTCCACGCCGCTACGAGAGTTACCGACGCTTGCGACGCTTGTTTGAAACCCTGGGGAAGCGCTAACCCATCACCTGGCGTCCGACCAGCGCATGCGCCAGCGTGCCGCCATCCACATATTCGAGTTCCCCGCCCACCGGCACGCCGTGCGCGATACGGGTCGCCTGAATACCGCGCGCCGCGGCCAGCTCGCGCAGATAGTGTGCCGTGGCCTCACCCTCCACCGTCGGGTTGGTCGCAAGAATGAGTTCCTGCACGGCGCCCTCGGCCAGCAGTGCTTCGAGCTCGCGCGCGCCGAGCTCATCCGGACCCACCCCATCCAGCGGCGACAGGTGTCCCATCAGCACGAAATAGTAGCCGCGATAGCTGCCCGAGAGTTCCACGGCCACGACGTCGGCGGGTGACTCCACCACACACAGCAGGCTGCGATCGCGTTGCGGTGCCGCGCAAATCGAACACAGCTCATCATCGGTGAGCATGCGACAGCGCCGACAGCGTTGCACCGAGGCCAACGCCGTACCCAGCGCCTGCGCCAGCGCATGCGCCCCGGGGCGGCCTTCCTGCAGCAGATGGAACGCCATGCGCTGGGCGGTTTTGGGCCCCACGCCGGGCAGCGCGCGCAGTGCGTCGATCAGTTTCAGAAGATTGCGCGAATGCTTCATCTAGAACGGCAGTTTCACACCCGGCGGCAGCTGCAGGCCGGCGGTGACGGCGGCCATCATCTCCTGGGTGCGCACTTCGATACGGTGGGCCGCATCATTGAAAGCCGCCACCAGCAGGTCCTCGAGCATCTCGCGGTCCTCGGCGGCCACGGATGGCTCGATCTGCACGCGTTTGACCTGATGACGGCCGGTCAGAGTGACTTTGACCATGCCACCTCCGGACTCCCCCACCACTTCGATGGCCTGTACCTCGGCCTGGGCCTTCTGCATGCGTTCCTGCATGACCTGAGCCTGCTTCATCAAATTGCCGATATTGCCGCGCATGAGTTTGCCGATGCTCCTGAAGGTAAGGGTGACCAGTTAGCGTTCGCGTGTGGGTCGGATCGTATCCGGTAACAGGGTTGCCCCAAAGCGCTCCTGCAGCGCCTTCACCGTGGGATCCTCGCCGAAGGCCTGGCGCGCCGCCACCAGCGCCGCGCCCCGCTCGCGCTCCTGGATCTGGGCCGGGGTTTCGGCGGCCGCCTCGGCCACGAACTCGAGCCGCACCGGGCCGCCGAAATAACCGTTCAGGGCCTGCTGCAGTTTGGCCTCGATGCCCGGGGTTCGGCTCGCCTGGAAGCGCGCATCCAGGGCCAGTCGGATGACTCCGTCGCGGTGGTCGACGAACTGGCAATTCAGCGCCAGGGAGCGTACGGCCCCGCTCAAGCTCATGTCACCCACCATGGCCGTCCAGTCCCCCGCGGGCGCGCTCGCAGGGGCTGCTGGCGGGGCCTGTGTGCGGGTCGCAGGCGCGGCAGCCGACCGGGCCGCCGCCGCCGCGCCGCCCGCTAGGGCCGCCCCTGGGGGGCCCGCGGCCAGGCCCGAGCCGGCATACCGGAAGGCGAGCATGCGCAGCAGCGTCATTTCAAATCCGGCCCGGGGGTCCGGGGCGAGGTGCAGATCGCGCCGACCGATGATGGCCGTCTGGTAGTACAGCTGAACGTCCTCGGCACGCAGACCCTGCGCCAGTTGCCGCAGCAGGGCCAGTTCGTACAGCTCATCCCCGTCGTAGTCGGGCACCGCCTGGACCAGCGCCACGCGCACCAGCAGCGCTGCGAACTCATCGAGCAGCTGGGCATGATCCGGCGCCCACTGTTCGAGCTCCTGGACCCAGGCGACCACGCGTGCGGCCTGTGCCTCGATCATCAGCTGGGCCAGTTTGACGACATGGTCACGTGCCACGGTGCCGAGCATGTCGCGCACCTGCGCCTCAGCGACGCTGCCGCCACCGAAGGCGATCACCTGATCGAGCAGCGACAGGCCATCGCGCATGCTGCCATCCGCCGCCTGCGCCAGCAGTCTTAAGCCGGCGGGCTCAAAGCTGATGCCTTCCAGTTCCAGGACATGCTGCAGCCGCGCGGCGATCAGTGATACCGACAGGCGCTTCAGATTGAACTGCAGGCAACGCGACAGCACGGTCGCGGGCAGTTTCTGCGGATCCGTCGTGGCCAGCAGGAACTTCACGCGCGGCGGCGGCTCCTCGAGCGTCTTCAACAGCGCATTGAACGAGTGTGTCGACAGCATGTGCACCTCGTCGATGAGGTACACCTTGTAGCGACCCTGCGTCGGCGCGTACTGCACATTGTCGAGCAGTTCGCGGGTGTCATCGACCTTGGTGCGCGAGGCGGCATCGACCTCGATCAGGTCCACGAATCGCCCCTCGTTGATGGCCACACAGCTGGGACACTCATCACAGGGCGAGGCCGAGACCCCGCGATCGCAGTTCAGACACTTGGCGAGGATGCGGGCAATGGTGGTCTTGCCGACCCCGCGCGTGCCGGTGAACAGGAAGGCATGGTGGACCCGATCGGTATCCAGCGCATGTGTCAGCGCACGCCGCACGTGCTCCTGCCCGATCATGTCGGTGAAGCGCCGCGGCCGCCACTTGCGAGCCAACGCTACATAAGCCACAGCCCATCCTTCATCCATTTGGAGGTGATCCGCACCAGCTTGGATTCCGGCACCCGACATCGCCGCTGCCGCTGCTCCCTTCCGGGCCTGACGGGATTCACGACTGGTCGTCGCGGAGTAGCCGATGCGGACCACCATGGACCGGATGCGGGTGCGGTGACCGAAGCTGGCGGAGAGGGTGGGATTCGAACCCACGAACACCCGTGAAGATGTTACTGGAATTCCAGTCCAGCGCCTTCGACCGCTCGGCCACCTCTCCCATCAATAACTTATAAAACTTTTCTCAGGCAAAAGATCAAATCTGCGCGCAACCGTGAAGCCGGCGATGATACGCGAAGCCAAGCCCCGTAAGCGCATCGCCCCTCACGGCGCCGGCGGCGGCCGGGGGGTGCGGGGTTCGCTGAACTTGGGCGCCTCATCCAGGCAGGGGTCCTTCGGCCCGCGCGGCGGCAGCGGCGGCTCATTGAGCGCGGGGATCTGCAGCCCACTCTTCGTATCCGGAGGCTCGATTCCCACCGGCGCGCGCAGCACCGGCACGCTGGTCGCCTTCAGGTAGGAATCGCTGGTGTCGCTGCAGGAGTGGTAGGCCGAATGCCACAGATGGCAGCCACTCAGGCTCGAGGCCGCTGCCACCAGCACCGCCACATTGCGCATTCCCTTCAGCATCAAATCCACCTCAAATAGTTACCGCAGTGCTCCGGACTGACGCAGTGCCCGCTCCAGCTGCGCTCGGAACGGCTCCGCCAGCTCGGTCAGGGGCAGGCGTAATCCGGGGCCGATCAAACCCATGCGCGCCAGTGCCCACTTTGCCGGAATGGGATTGGTCTCCAGGAACAACGTCTCATGCAGCGCTGCAATACCCGCATCCAACGTGCGCGCACCGGCCGCATCGCCCTGCACCGCCGCGGCGATCATGGCGGCCATGGCGCCGGGCGCCACATTGGCCGTCACGGAAATCACACCGCGGGCACCGGCCAGCACCACCTCGCAGGCCGAAGCATCATCGCCACTGAGCACTGCAAACGAAGACGGCACCCGCTCCAGGATCTCCCGCACCCGCGACACCTGCGCCACGGCCTCTTTGACCGCGACCATGCGCGGGAGTTGCGCGATGCGCGCGACCGTCGCCGGCAGCATATCGACGGCGGTCCGCGACGGCACGTTATAGGCAATCACCGGCACCCGCGATGCGGCGGCCACCGCCTCATAATGCCGGAACAGTCCCTCCTGCGTGGGCCGGTTATACGCGGGCGTCACGATCAGCACGCCATCCACGGGCAGCTGCGACACCCGGCGTACGCGCTCGACGGTGGCCGCCGTGCCGCTGCTGCCGGCCCCGGTGATGATCTGGATCCGGCCCTGGGCCTGCTCGCAGGCACGCTGCGTGAGCTGCACCAGCTCATCATCCGACAAACTGGGCGACTCCCCGGTGGTGCCGCCCACCACAATGCCGCTGGTGCCATTTTCGATGTGGAACTGGATCAGGCGCCCCCAGGCGGAAAAATCCAGTCCACCGTCGGCGTGCATCGGGGTGACTATTGCGACCAGACTGCCTGAAAACATTCCGAAATCTAATCTTGCGGCGCGTGCGCGGAGCGCGCGATGGTACGAGGCACGGGCGGCCTGGGCAAGTTCGGATTTAGGCACCCCCCCGCCAAGGTCGCCTTGGGCGGATGCAACCGGTACACTCGGTGCGCTTATTCGCATGACGGCCCCCGAGAAGATGAAGCAACACCTCGCTGTATCAGCGATCGGCAGCGACCGGACCGGGATGGTCCACGAACTAACCCGGGTGATCACCGAGTGTGGGGGCAATATCAGCGAGAGCCGGATGGCGAACCTCGGCACCGAGTTCGCCATGCTGCTGCTGGTTTCCGGTAACTGGCATGCGCTGGCGAAGCTCGAAACCGAACTCAAGCGCCTGATGGAAACCAGCAATCTGTCGGTGCACCTGCGCCGCACCGAGCCGCGCAGCGCGCGCACCGACATGCTGCCCTACTCGATCGATGTCGTGTGCCTGGACCAGACGGGCATCGTTTCGGGGCTGTCCGGGTTCTTCTCCACGCGCGGCATCGACATCGCCGAAGTGTCCACCCGCAGCTATCCGGCCGCCCACACCGGCGCGCCGATGTTCTCGGTCCAGATGATCATCAATGTGCCCAGCCGCATCCACGTGTCGCATCTGCGGGAGGAGTTCATGGAGTTTTGTGACTCGCTGAACCTGGACGCGATACTCGAGCCGGTAAAGGCTTAATCCAAGCACTGCCGACGGACGATCCCATGCCAAAGGTTGTATTGGACCGCAAGGTCCCCGAGTTCGCGCTGCCCGCCACCGGTGCACAGCCATCCTGGAGCCTGGCGGGTGCCGCAGGCCGCAAACTGGTGATTTTCTTCTATCCCAAGGACATGACCAGCGGCTGCACCCTGGAGGCGCAGGGGTTTCGCGATCAGGTCGCCGCGTTTCGCAAGGCGGGCACGGCAATCGTGGGCATTTCGCGCGACACCCTCGCCTCACATGAGAAATTCTGTCTGAAGGAAAAGCTGCCCTACCCACTGCTGTCCGACAGCGATGAGAAGGTGTGTCGCCTGTTTGATGTGATCCAGGAAAAATCCCTGTACGGGCGCAAGTACCTGGGGATAGAGCGCAGTACGTTTCTGATCGACAAGGAAGGTTATCTGCGGCGCGAATGGCGCAAGGTGAAAGTGAACGGACACGTGGAGGAAGTACTTGAAGCGGCGAAGTCTCTCTGATCAACAGCCCCCCGATGGCTCCGGCACGGCAGTGACCGGAACCGCGGGTGCGGACCGCGCCACGAGGCGCCTTTTCGTTCTGGACACCAACGTGCTGATGCACGATCCGACCTCGATTTTCCGCTTCGAGGAGCACGATATCTACCTGCCCATGGTGGTGCTCGAAGAACTCGACGCCAACAAGAAGGGTCTGTCGGAGGCGTCGCGCAATGTCCGTCAGGCCAGCCGGTTCCTCGACGAAATGATTCGCGATGCGACCAAGGAGCAGATCGATCAGGGCCTGCCGCTACCGACGGGGTATTCGGGCAACCACGGCAAGAAGGCCTCCACCGGGCGGCTGTTCTTCCAGACCCGCCCGCTGGGCGGGGCGACGCTGCCGGAAATACTCCCCGGGCACGGCGCGGACAACGCCATCCTCGCGCAGACCCTGCAGCTGCAGCGTGAGGCGCCGGCGGCCCGCGTCACGCTGGTTTCCAAGGACATCAACCTGCGCATCAAGGGCGCCGTGCTCGGTGTGCATGTCGAGGACTACAACAGCGACAAGACGCTGGAGGACTCGGATGTCCTTTATTCCGGCATGGCCGGCCTGCCGGCGGATTTCTGGGAACAGCATGGCAAGGACATGCGCTCCTGGAAGGAATCCGAGCGCACCTTCTACGAGGTGACGGGACCTGCCGTGCATGATTGGTTGCCCAATCTTGGCGTGTACGAGGATGCCGAGCACGGCATCGAGGGCATTGTGCGCAAGGTCGAGGGCGACACGGCGACCCTGGAGCTGACCCGCGACTTTCGCAGCGATCGGCACAATATCTGGGGCGTGACGGCCCGCAACCGCGAGCAGAACTTTGCCTTGAACCTGCTCATGGATCCGCAGATCGACCTGGTCACCCTGCTGGGACCGGCCGGCACCGGCAAGACGCTGCTGGCCCTGGCCGCGGGCCTGGTACAGACCCTGGAGGCCAACCGCTTCGTCGAAATCATCATGACCCGGGTCACGATCCCGCTGGGGGAGGACATCGGCTTCCTGCCGGGCACGGAAGAAGAAAAAATGGAGCCTTGGATGGGCGCCCTCATGGACAACCTCGAGGTGCTGACCCAAAGCCAGGAAGGGGGTAACTGGGGCCGGGCTGCGACCAATGACCTGCTGCGCAACCGCATCAAGATCCGCTCATTGAACTTCATGCGCGGCCGCACCTTTCTGAACCGTTTCATCATCCTGGATGAGGCGCAGAACCTCACCCCGAAGCAGATGAAGGCCCTGATCACGCGCGCCGGCCCCGGCACCAAGATCGCCTGCCTGGGAAATGTGGCCCAGATCGATACCCCCTACCTGACCGAAACCACCTCAGGCATCACCTTTGCCGTGAACCGGTTTCGGGGTTGGGCGCATTCCGGCCATGTCACCCTGGTACGCGGCGAGCGTTCGCGGCTGGCGGACTTTGCCTCGGACGCGTTGTAGCATGGCCGGGTGAATTTGCTGGTGCTGTAGACCTTTTGGCAGCGGACGCGTTATATGCCCTTTTGGCATCGCCAGTCCGGCTACGTCTGTTTATGCCTTTGGCTGCAACTCCGGAGTGTCGGCCGTTGTCACAGGTATTATGCGAATAATGAGGAAAATCAGCGTGGTCGCAGCTGCCGTCGTGTGCGGCGGTTTCGCGAGCTACGCGGCGGCCCAGTCCAATTCGGACCTGCCGGATATCGGCACCCCGGCCGGCACCATCGCCAACCTCGACGATGAGTACCAGATCGGGCGCATGGTCATTCGCGAATTTCGCGAGCAGAACGAGATCCTCGAGGATCCGGAGGTCGCCGAATACGTTCAGAGCCTGGGCCTGCGGCTGTCCTCGCAGGCGCCGGACTCGAGCCGGATTTTCCATTATCTGGTGGCGCGCGAGAGCGACATCAACGCCGAGGCCCTGCCCGGCGCCTTCATTGTCGTCAACTACGGCACGATCCTCGCCAGCGAAAATGAATCCGAACTGGCCGGCGTGCTGGCCCACGAAACGGCCCACGTCACCCAACGCCACCTGGTCCGCAGTGCCCTGGCCTCGACTCATCAGAGCCTGGAGACCATGGCCGCCGTCCTGGGCGCCATTGCACTGGGTGCGGTGGGTGCCGGCCCGGCCGCGGTCGAGGGCGGCATCATGGCGGCCGAGGGCATGGGCGCGCAGATGCAGATCAACTTCACGCGCGACCAGGAATATGAGGCCGACCGCGTTGGTATGACCTACCTCGCCCATGCCGGCTTCGATCCGCTGGGCATGCCGAACTTCTTCGAGGCCTTCTACCACCGCTACGGCTATGGCGAATCGAACATTCCGCGCATGCTGCTGGATCACCCGGTCACCAGCGAACGTATCGCCGAGGCGCGCAACCGCGCGGCCCAGATGGAACGGCCGAAGCATGTCGAGGACAGCGTGAACTTCGCGCTGGTCCAGGAGCGGCTGCGGGTGCTCACGGCAACGGACGAATTTGATCTGCGCGGCTACTATGCCGGCCGCGTCAACACACCCCATCCGACCCTGGCGGCACGCTACGGACAGGCCCTGGCGCTGGTTCAGCGCAGTCATCCGGCCGATGCCATCCCCATCGTGCAGCCGCTGGTCAGCGCCAACCAGGGCGTGATCATGCTGCACACGCTGCTGGCCCAGGCGCAGATTGCCGCCGGCCAGGTGCCGGAGGGCCTGGCGACCTTCGCACGGGCCCTGGCGCTTTTCCCGCGCAATACTCCCCTCACCGTGCGCTATGCCGAGGCTCTCATCGCGGCCAACCAGGCCGCGAAGGCCCATGCACTGCTGCTGGATCTGTTCAACAACGAGCCGCCCACGCCCCCCGAGGTGCGCCTCACGGCGCTCGCCGCCAGCAGCGCGGGGGATGCCGGCGACGCCTATTACTACATGGGTGAGTACAACATCGAAAACGGACAGTTTCAGCTGGCGACGCAGCAGCTGGAACTGGCACTGGCCTCCCCGGACCTCACGGTCGTGCAACGCAAACGCTTCCAGGCGCGCCTCAAGGAGGTTCGCGACGCCATCCTCGAGGACCGGCGTGCCCATGGTGGCCGATCGCCGAATACCGGCAACAACGGCGGTGCGGGCGGCGATTGACGAGCGGCACCAAGTCGCCCGGTGGCGCTTGCTACACTACCGGCTACTTCACTTATTGTCGGTTTTCCATGCACAGCAAATCTCGCCCGATCGCCCTGTGTGGCGCACTCTGTCTGCTCACGCTGCTGACCGCGTGTGCCACGCTACCTCCCGGTGCCACCAAGGATCCCCGCGATCCTATGGAACGCCTCAACCGCACCACCTTCAATTTCGACGATGCGCTGGCCCACAAGGTGGCGCTGCCCATCGCCCGCGGCTACCAGGCGGTGACGCCGAAACTCATACGGCGAGGCATTGCCAACCTGTTCGAGAACGCCCATACGCCGGTGATCATCGTGAACGATCTGCTGCAGGCGAAATTCAAAATGATGGGTCTGGAAACCGCGCGGCTGGCGTTGAACAGCACGCTGGGCTTGGCCGGCCTGCTCGATCCGGCCACCGGGGTGGGTCTGCCGAAGGAAGACAATGATTTCGGGCGCACGCTGGGCACCTGGGGAATTCACCCCGGCCCCTACCTCGTATTGCCCCTGTTGGGACCCTCGGACTTTCGCGATGGCTTCGGCAAGCTCGTCGACGCATTCGGCGCGCCGCAGGACTACATCCACGACACGGCGACTTTCTATTCAGTGGAAGCCCTAGGCCTGGTGAACACTTTCTCAGAATCGCTGCTGCCGACCTACCAGCTGCTGGACCAGCAGAACGCCTTTGACCGCTACGCTTTTTCGCGCAATGCGTATCTGCAACAGCGCAGCTTCCTGATCCACGGCGACAACGGCAAGGTCGACCAGGAGGAACTGGATCTGCAGAAATCCTTGCAGGACGACTCCGCGCCGGCACCGGCACCGGCTGCGAAGTAATCAGGCGACAGCGTCCGCCAGTACTTCCGAAACCTCGCTGAGGTGCGCAATGGCGCTGATCTGCGTCGGAAGATTGGTGAACTTCAGGTGCCGCCCGTGCTGGTGAGCCCAGCGGCGCCATTCAATCAGCACCGCGAGCCCGGCACTGTCGGCATTGGGAACTGCTGAACAATCCACGACGATCGTGGGGCTGCCGTCGCTGACAAAACAGGCGACGCCAGCCTCACAGACGCGGCGCGCGGTCTCAAACGTCAGCGCCGAACCGACCGAAATGTGCCCTGGCGATGCGACGGTCACCTGAGGGTCAAATTCCTTCAATGGCGTTACTTCGCCGCCGGCAGGGCCGCGGGGCGTTCGCCGGATTCCAGCCGGGTGATCACCGCGTCGAGACCCTTCTGGTCGATCTGGGCGGCGAAGTCATCGCGGAAGCTCTTCACATAGCTGATGCCTTCAATCTTGACGTCCCAGGCCTTCCAGCCCTCGGGAGTCTTGTGCAGCACGTAGATGACCGGCACCGTCGTGCCGTCGTCGCGATTGATGGTGGTGCTCACGCTGGCCTGGTCGGCCCCCGGATCAACGTGGCCCGGCTGGACCTTCAACTTGTTGGCCGTGAAGTTGACCAGTGCATTGCCATAGTTCTGCAGCATCGAATCCTGGAAGGCCTTGATGAAGCGCGTGCGTTGGTCTTCCGAGGCGGTGCGCCAATACTTGCCCAGCACCAGCTGCGCGGAGTAGCGCGTATCGAAGTACGGCAACAGGTACTTGTCAGCCAGCGCCCGCACATTGTTTGGATTGTTGACGTACGCGGAACGATTGGCGTCCAGCTCCTTGAGAATGCTGGATGCGACATCCTGGATCAGCTGCGTGGGATCCTGATTGTTGATGGCCGTGCCGGCGGGGGCCGCGGCCGCCGCCGCCTGGGCCGCCATGCCGCCCAAACCCGACAGCAGCACGAGCCCCAGCGCACCCAGTGTGGTCTTCAGTCGCAGATTCGCTTTCACTTCGATGTCCCCTTTTTCGGCGCCGAAGAGCCGGTGTTGGCAGCCGGAGCGCTGGAGTCGCCAGCATCCTGGCCCTTGCTGGCCTGGCCGGAGAAGAACTTGTTGATGAGGTTCTCCAATACCAGCGCCGATTGCGTCAAAGTGATTTGACTCCCCTCCTTGAGGAAGGTTTCCGAACCGCCCGCACCGACGGCCACGTACTTGCCACCGAGCAGACCCTGGGTCTGGATGCTGGCATCACTGTCGTCCGGAATCTTGCCGTACTGCGGATCGATGCGCATCTTGACCACCGCCTTGTAGGTAGTCCAGTCAATGCGCACGCTTTCCACCTCTCCCAGGTTGACGCCGGCCATCGTCACGGGCGCACCCACCTTCAGATCGCCCACATTGTCGAATGCGGCGGTGATGTGGAATCCAGCCTTGGTCTGCGCAAGCTTCAGTCCGCTTGATGGCAGCTGGGTCGTCAGGAACAGCAACGAGATAAAGCCCAGGACGACGAACAGTCCCGTGCCAATTTCAATTCCACGATTCGGGCGCATGTAAATCCTCGATCAGTGCATGGCCGCCGCGACGCTCAGATGAACGCCGCAGTCAGCATGTAATCCAGCAACAGGATCAATACGGAAGAGGCAACGACGGTGCGCGTCGTCGCCAGGCCCACCCCTTCGGCGGTGGGTTCAGCGTGATAACCCTCGTAAACGGCGATCAGGCTGCAGATGAACCCGAACACCACGCTCTTGACGATGCCTTCCTTGACATCGTGCAGGCTGACGGCACTTTGCATCTGGGACCAGAACGAACCGTTGTCGACGCGCAGCATCTGCACGCCCACCAGGTGCGCGCCGAACAGGCCGACGACATCATAGACCGCGGTCAGCAACGGCATCGAAATCAATCCGCCCAGAAAGCGCGGCGCGACCACGTAGCGCAAGGGATCCACGGCCATCATCTGCATCGCCGTGAGCTGATCGGTGGCGCGCATCAGGCCGATCTCCGAAGTCAGCGCGGTGCCGGCGCGGCCGGCGAACAGCAGTGCCGTGAGCACCGGCCCGAGTTCCTTGAGCAGCGCGAGCGCGGCCGCGAAGCCGAGCGCGTCCTCGGAACCAAAGCGCTGCAGCAGATTGAAGCCCAGCAGGGCAAGCACCATGCCGGTGAACAGGCCCGAAAGCATGATGATGACCAGCGAGCGACCGCCGGCATTGTAGATCTGGTAGATGACCAGATTCGGGCGGGCCAGCACCCGTCCGCACTGCACGCCCATTTCCGCAAAGAAAATCGCGATCCGGCCGATATGCGCCAGGGTCCGCAGGATCAGGCCATCCCCTACCACCGCTGCGGTCATGCCCCGCCTCCAGCTTGAACCGCGGACGCATCCGCCAGGAATTGCTGCGTCAGGTCGGGCGCCGGATAGTGGAACGGTGAGGGCCCATCCGGATCCCCACTCATGAACTGGCGCACGATTGGCGACTGGCTGCCGGCCAGCTCCTTGGGCGTTCCGGCCGCCACGATCGTGCCGGCTGCCATCAGGTAACTGCGATGCGCGATGCTCGATAGCTCGTTCACGTCGTGGGAAACAATGATGCTGGTGATTCCCAGCGTCTTGTTCAATTGCTGGATCAATCGCAGGATGACCCCCAGTGCAATCGGATCGAGGCCAACGAAAGGCTCATCGTAGATCAGCAGTTCCGGGTCCATGACCACGGCCCGGGCGAGCGCCACCCGGCGCGCCATCCCGCCCGACAGCTCCTCGGGCATCAGCTCGGCCGCGCCGCGCAGGCCCACGGCGTTCAGCTTCGTGAGCACCAGGTTACGGATCAGACACTCCGACAGGTCGGTGTGTTCGCGCAGCGGAAAGGCTACGTTCTCGAACACATCCATGTCGCTCAGCAGCGCGCTGTCCTGGAACAGCATGCCGGTACGCTTGCGCATGGCGAAGACCTGGTGCGAGTTCAGCTCGGCGACATTCTCACCAAAGACTATGACTTCGCCACGATCGGCATAGATCTGCGCCGTGATCAGCCGCAGCAATGTGGTCTTACCCGTGCCGCTGGGACCCATCACGGCCGTGATCTGCCCTTTCATCGCCTGCAGTGACAGGCCCGAGAAAATGGTCCGCTCGCGCACTGCGTAGTGCGCGTCGCGGACGTCCACGATGATTTCGTCAGTCACGTGTTTGAATGTGCCTCAGGCGGCCTTGTTTTCCATGTCCGCGGTGTAACGCCCGGTAGTGGCGAGGCTGTTCAGCCGCGCGCGCTTCAGATATTCCTTCTGCCCGACGGCATATCCGGCCGCATTGCCACCCCAGCCCTTCAGAGCCGCATCCTGCAAGGCGCGGCCATAGCTGAAAGTCAGGCTCCAGGGCAGCCCGCTGATCTGGTTCATCAGCGACAGGTGCAGGGTCGCTTCCTGCGAGGCCTGGCCGCCGGACAGGAAGGCGATTCCCGGCACGGCGGCCGGAACATGGCGCCTCAGGCAGCGCACGGTTGCCTGCGCGACCTGCTCCGGGGAGGCTCGATTCGCCGCCTTCTTGCCAGAAATCACCATATTGGGCTTGAGTATCATGCCTTCGAGGTAAACGCGCTGTTTGTGCAGCTGATCAAATACCACCTGCAGTGTCTCATTCGTGACCGCCTCGCATCGCTCTATCGAATGATCACCGTCCATGAGCACTTCAGGTTCGACCACCGGGACGATCTGCTGCTCCTGGCACAACGCCGCGTAGCGCGCCAGTGCCTGGGCGTTGGCCTCGATCGCATAGGCGCTGGGAATATCCTTGCCGATGTCGATCACCGCGCGCCACTTGGCGAAGCGCGCACCGAGCTTGTAATACTCCTGCAGACGCTCACGCAGACCATCCAGTCCCTCGGTGATGGTCTCGCCGGGCAAGCCCGCAAAGGGCTTGGCACCCAGGTCGACCTTGATTCCGGGGAACACGCCGATGCGGGTCAGATACTCCGCGAAGTTCACCCCGTCCGAGGTTTTCTGGCGGATGGTCTCGTCGTAGAGAATCACCCCGCTCACCCACTCCTGCGCCCCGGGGGCGGTCAGCAGCATATCGCGATAGGTGCGCCGATGTTCCTCGGTCGAGTCCAGCTTGATGCTGTCGAAGCGCTTCTTGATGGTGCTCGAGCTTTCATCGGCAGCGAGCAGACCCTTGCCCTTGACGACCATGCCACGGGCAACTTTTTCCAGATCGCTGAGATTCATTGTCGCGTACCCCCTTAGGTACTGATCAAGGAGCCAGATTCGGCTGCCGGAGAATACCAAATCGGCATGACACACTGTCCCGGCCTGCCGCGATGCAGCGATTGGATTTAGGAGCTAAAGAGTACTAAAATAGTCCTACTTATCCCAAGCCGGCGCTTACGGTACTCCGAATCCATGTTACGCATCAGCAAGTTGACCGACTATGCCACGGTGGTCCTGGCCGCCCTGGCCGAACAGCCGGACCAGCTGCGGACCGCGGCGGCGCTGGCTGGACGCACCCGCATCGCGGCACCGACCGTGAGCAAACTGCTCAAGCAGCTGCACCGGGCCGGGCTTTTGACTTCAACACGCGGCTTGCACGGGGGCTACCAGCTGGCCCGCGCCCCGGCCCAGATCACGGTCGCGGCCATACTCGACGCCCTGGAGGGGCCCATCGCCCTCACCGACTGCTCCAGCGGCCACGGACAGTGCGGTATCGAGCACAACTGCCGGGTCGCCCCGGTGTGGCAGCGATTGAACGCGGCCATCCGCCGCGCCTTGAGTGACGTGACATTGGCTGAACTGGCTGGCCTCGACGCCGTGCAACCCCGATTACCCATCCTCGAACATGAAATCAAATTCGCAGCCCGCCATGACTGAGACCACGGATCTGGAACAGCTGGTCAGCCGCCAGTACCAACACGGCTTTGTCACGGACATCGAGTCCGAGACGGTCCCCCCGGGCCTGGATGAAGATGTCGTGCGGCTGATCTCCCTGAAGAAGGGTGAGCCGGACTTCCTGCTGCAATGGCGCCTCAAGGCCCTGCGTCACTGGTTCACTTTGCGTGAGCCGCACTGGGCGCATGCCCGGTACCCGGCCATCGACTACCAGTCGATTTCGTACTACTCCGCCCCGAAGGCCAGGACCGACGGCCCGAAGAGCCTGGAGGAAGTCGACCCGAAGCTGCTGGAGACCTACGCCAAACTCGGCGTGCCGCTGCACGAGCGGGCGCGCCTGGCGGGTGTGGCGGTGGATGCAGTCTTCGACAGCGTCTCGGTCGCCACCACCTTCAAGGAGCGGCTCTCGGCTGCCGGCGTCATTTTCTGCTCCTTTTCGGAGGCCGTTCGCAAGCACCCGCAACTCATCGAGCAATATCTGGGCAGCGTGGTACCGGTGGCGGACAATTTCTACGCGGCGCTGAATTCGGCCGTGTTCTCCGATGGCTCCTTTGTCTATATACCCAAGGGCGTGCGCTGCCCGATGGAGCTGTCCACGTATTTTCGCATCAATGCGGCCAATACCGGGCAGTTCGAACGCACGCTGATCATCGCGGATTCGGACTCCCACGTCAGTTATCTTGAAGGCTGCACAGCGCCGATGCGCGATGAGAATCAGTTGCACGCGGCGGTGGTGGAACTGGTGGCGCTCGACAATGCCTTCATCAAGTACTCGACCGTGCAGAACTGGTATCCCGGTGATGAGCGCGGGGTTGGCGGCATCTACAATTTCGTGACCAAGCGCGGCGAGTGCCGCGGTCGCAACTCGCATATTTCCTGGACGCAGGTGGAGACCGGCTCGGCGATCACCTGGAAATACCCCAGCTGCGTGCTGCGCGGCGACGGCTCGATCGGGGAGTTCTACTCGGTTGCCACCGTCAACAACTACCAGCAGGCCGACACCGGCACCAAGATGATCCATATCGGCAAGGACACCCGCAGCACGATCGTGTCCAAGGGCATCTCGGCCGGACATGGCCAGAACTCCTACCGCGGACTGGTGAAAATCCTGCCCAGCGCCCATGGCGCCCGCAATTTCACCCAATGCGACTCGCTGCTGATGGGCGGCACCTGTGGCGCGCATACCTTTCCGTACGTGGAGGTCAAGAATCCGACCGCCACGGTGGAACACGAGGCGAGCACCTCGAAGATCAGTGAAGACCAGTTGTTCTACTGCCAGCAGCGCGGCGTGGCCACCGAGGATGCGGTGAACATGATCGTCAGCGGTTTCTGCAAATCCGTCTTCAAGGAGCTGCCGATGGAGTTTGCGGTCGAGGCCCAGAACCTGCTCGCCGTCAGCCTCGAAGGCGCTGTCGGCTGAAGATTCAGATCATTTTTCGGATAATTTCATCATGTTGATAGTTGAAAACCTGCACGTCTGCGTCGGCGCCACCGCGGTGCTCAAGGGCCTGACACTCACCGTTCCCACCGGCGAAGTGCACGCCATCATGGGTCCGAACGGCTCGGGCAAGAGCACCCTCGCGTATGTACTCGCCGGCCGTCCGGGCTATACCGTCACCGCCGGCACCGTCACCTACGATGGCCAGGATCTGCTGGCGCTGGCGCCGGAGGAGCGGGCACGCAGTGGCGTGTTCCTGGGCTTCCAGTACCCGGTCGAAATCCCCGGCGTGAACAATGTCTACCTGCTCAAGGCGGCCCTCAACGCGCAGCGCAAGCAGCGTGGCCTGCAGGAAGTGGACGCTTTTGAGTTCCTGGGTGTGGTGCGCGAGAAGATGCAGCTGATGCAGATGCCGGAAACCTTCCTGTCGCGTGGCGTCAATGAAGGCTTCTCCGGCGGCGAGAAAAAGCGCAACGAGATCCTGCAGATGCTGGTGCTCGAGCCACGCCTGGCCATCCTGGATGAGACCGACTCGGGGCTCGACATCGACGCCCTGAAGGTCGTCGCGACCGGGGTCAACAGCCTACGCGGCGCAGAGCGCTCCATCGTGCTGGTCACGCACTACCAGCGTCTGCTGGATCACATCGTGCCCGACAAGGTGCACGTGCTGGCCGGCGGGCGCATTCTGCGCAGCGGCGATCACACGCTGGCCCATGAGCTGGAACGGCGCGGCTACGACTGGGTGATCAGCGAGGCGGCATGAGCAGTCCCCTCCTCACCCGTATCGCGGCCGAGCACGCTGCGGCGCTCGCCGCGCAGCCACCCGCACCGGCGTCCCTCGCGCATCGCCGCAAGGCCCTGCAGGGGCTGCTGGAGCGCGGCCTGCCCACGGTGCGCGATGAAAACTGGCGCTATGCGAACCTGCGCATTCTCGAGAAGGCGAACTTCACCCCCGGCACGGCGGCGGGCAGCGCTGACGGCATCGATCTGCCGGCTGCCATCGAGGGTTTCACGCGCTTTGTCTTCATCGACGGCCAGTTTGCGCCGCAGCTGTCGGCACCGACCGGGGCCCTCGGTGCGGCAACCCTGACGCGCCTGCAGGGCGAACTGCCCACCGACCAGCAGGCCTTCGCGTTGCTGAACGAAGCCTTCGCCACCGACGGGGCCGACATTCAAGTCACGGCCGGCGCGGCCACGGTCGACATCGAAGTGCTGTTCTACAGCGCCGCGCCGACGGCGGCCTATCCGCGCCTGAATGTGCGCCTGGGCGCCAATGCGCGCCTGCGCCTGATCGAACGCCACGTGGGCAAAGTGACCACGCCCCAGTTCATCAACTCGGTGGTGCGTGTCGAATTGGCGGCCGGGGCTGCGTTCAATCACTACCGGCTGCAGGAGACCGGTGCTGCGACCTCCTGGACGGATACGCTACGCGCGACAGTCGCGCGTGATGCCAGCTACCACCTGCACCTGCTGCAGGTGGGCGCGCTGGCCGCGCGCTCGACGGTTGACGTGGAGCTGGCCGGAGCGGCAGCCAGCACCCGGATCGATACCGTCGCGCTCGCCGATGGTCCGCAGGTTCATGACACCATGATTGTCGTCGATCACAAGGCCACGCATACCCGCACCGAGGAGAACTTCCGCGGCATTGCCGGCGGCCGTGCCCGGATCGGCTTCAATGGTCTGATCATCGTGCGTGACAGCGCGCACCATGCCGATTCGGCGCAGTCCCTGAAGGGCCTGATCGCCGGCAGTGAGGCCGAGATCGATCTGCGCCCGCAGCTGGAGATCCACACCGATGAGGTGCGCTGCAGCCACGGCGCCACCACCGGCAAGCTCGATGACACCATGCTGTTCTATCTGCTGAGCCGCGGCATCACAGCCGAGGTCGCCCAGCGCCTGCTCAAATGGGCCTTCATCACCGACGTGGTGGCGAAGATCGACGTCCCGGCGCTGCGCACCCATGTGCAGCGCAGCCTCGCCAGCCATATGCAGGATGCACAGAGCCTGCAGGAGCTGCTGTCATGAGTGCTACGCCGATCCGGGCCGCCGCGCGAGCTGCGTACGATGTCGAACGCGTGCGCCGTGACTTCCCGATTCTCAACCGCACGGTCCATGGCAAGCCACTCGTCTATCTGGACAGTGCCGCCTCCGCGCAGCGCCCGCTGGCGGTGATCCGTGCCGTCGACGATTACGAGACCCGCTCGCACGCCAATGTGCATCGCGGCGTGCATGCATTGAGCCAGGAGGCCACCGCGGCCTTTGAAGGCGCGCGCGAGCGCGTGCGGCGCTTCCTCAACGCGCGCTCGACGCGCGAAATCATCTTCACCCGCGGTACCACCGAGGCGATCAACCTGGTCGCACACTCATGGGGCCGCGCGCGGCTCGGACCCGGGGATGAAATCCTGATCACGGCCCTGGAGCACCACGCCAACATCGTGCCCTGGCAGATGGTACGCGACGCCACCGGCTGCTCCCTGGTGGTCGCGCCCATCGACACCTCGGGCGAACTCATCATGGAGGAGTTCCACCGGCTGCTGTCGGCGCGCACCCGCATCGTGGCCGTCGCGCATGTTTCCAATGCGCTGGGGACCATACTGCCCATCGCCGAAATCATCGCGGCCGCCCACGCACGCGGCGTGCCGGTACTGGTGGATGGCGCACAGGCCGTTCCCCACACCCGGGTCGATGTGCAGGCGCTGGGCGCCGACTTCTACGCCTTTTCGGGCCACAAACTCTATGGCCCAACCGGCATCGGCGTGCTCTACGGCCGTGAGGAACTGCTCAACGAAATGCCGCCCTGGCAAGGCGGTGGCGACATGATCCTGAACGTGACCTTCGAGCGCACCACCTACAACGAGCTGCCGTACAAGTTCGAGGCGGGCACGCCGAACATGTCCGGTGCGGTGGGCCTGGGTGCTGCCATCGACTACGTCGAAACATTGGGTATCGAGGCCATTGCCGCCCATGAACACAGCCTGCTCGAGGCTGCCACGGCGCAGCTGAGCGGCATACCCGGGTTGACCCTGATCGGTACGGCCAAACACAAAGCCGCGGTGGTGTCATTTGTAATGGACCGGATCCATCCCCATGATCTGGGCACCATCCTCGATGCTGACGGGGTGGCGGTTCGCACCGGCCATCATTGCGCCCAGCCGGTGATGGACTTCTTCTGTATCCCGGCGACCGCCCGCGCTTCGTTCGCCTGTTACAACACGCTGGCGGAAGTGCACCAGCTCGCCGCGGCACTGCGGCGCGCGCAGGAGGTTTTTGGCTGATGGAGTTGAAGGACCTGTACCGCGATGTGATCCTCGATCACAACCGGCAGCCCCGTAACTTTGGGCGCCTGGATCCGGCGGATGCCACGGCCGACGGCCACAATCCCCTGTGCGGGGACCGGCTGACAGTCTCGCTGCGCCTGACGGGCGACAAAATCACGGACATCCGCTTCGAGGGCAAAGGCTGCGCCATCTCGACGGCGTCGGCTTCGTTGATGAGCGAGGCCGTCAAGGGCCGTGATCGTGGCGCCGTACACGAATTGTTCAACCACATTCACGCGTTGCTGACGCAAACCAACGCGCCGGTGGATGAGTCGTTGGGGAAACTCGCCGCCTTGTCCGGCGTGCGCGAATTCCCCTCGCGGGTGAAGTGCGCCAGCCTGTGCTGGCACACGCTCAATGCCGCGCTCGCCCAGGGCGGTACGATTTCGACTGAGGGCGGCAACGAGTCCTCCTCGGAAGTGCTGCGATGAGGTCGCACGAAAACGAACCGGTCGTGATCTACCGCGAGGTGAAGGCCGTGGTGGTGCCCGCCGGCCAGGAAGTGACCCTGCAGCCCGGGCAGGCCGGCTACATCACCCAGGCGCTGGGCGGCAGCTTCACGGTCTATATCGACGGCAATCTGTACCGACTGGCCGGCACCGACGCCGATGCCATTGGCAAAGAGGTGCTGAAGGTGCCCGAATTGCCCGTGAATGCCACCGAACGCGACGTACTGGATGCGGTGTGGGCGCAGCTGCGCACCTGTTTTGATCCCGAAATCCCCATCAACATCGTCGAGCTCGGACTGGTATACGACTGCGCGGTGAATCCGAAGGAAGATGGCACGCGCAGTGTCGACATCAAAATGACGCTCACCGCTCCAGGCTGCGGCATGGGCGACATCCTGGTGGATGATGCGACCGACAAGATCAAGATGATCCCCACCGTCAGCGAGGCCAAGGTCGAACTGGTGTTCGATCCGCCATGGAATCAATCCATGATGACCGAGGCGGCCCGGCTCCAGACCGGGATGTTCTAGCATGGCGGGCCAGTGGATCGATGTCGGTGCAGCCGACAAGGTGCGCGAGGATCGCGCGTTCAGCACCGAGGTCGATGGTCTTCCCATCGTCATCGCGCGCTGCGGCAGTGACTTCTACGCCATGGAGGATCGCTGCACCCATGACGGTGAATCGTTCGCCGCGGCCGATGTCGAGGACTGCGAGATCATCTGTCCGCGCCACTTCGCGCGCTTCTGCCTGAAGAGCGGCGCAGCCCTCTCCCCGCCCGCCTACGAACCCGCGCGCACCTTCAAGGTCCGGCTCGAAAACGGCCGACTGCTGGTCGAAACCTGACTTTCCTTCAACTCCACAAACATTGGTACTTCTATGTCGGACTCCGCAACTGAAATCGAACAGATCAAGGCCCTGCTGAAAGGGGCGTCGGTCGAAATGACCTGCAAGGATACCGAGCACCTGGCCGAGGCAGCGAAATTGCTGCCGCCGGGCACGGACATCTTCATCGCGCTGTTCCCGAACCAGACCTTCGAGGAACTCACCGCGGCCGCACGCGCCGTCCAGGCGGCGGGCTTCACTGCCGTGCCACATGTACCGGCGCGCCGCATCAAGGATGTCGCCCAAGTTGCGCAGATCGCACAGGGCTTCGCTGCCGCGGGCGTCACCAAGTTCCTGCTGGTCGCGGGCGATATGCCGGCGCCGGAAGGTGCCTTCGATTCGACCATCGGCGTGCTCGCCAGCGGCGAGTTCGCCAAGGCCGGTATCAGGACCATGTACATGGCCGGCCATCCGGAAGGCCATGCGCACATGACCACCGATCAGCTGCGCGAATATGAGCAGAAGAAGATCGCGCTGACCAAGGAGCAGGCCGTGGACCTGACCTTCGTCACCCAGGTCGTGTTCGAACCGGAACCCTTCATCGAATGGGAGCACACCCTGCGCCGCACCGGTGTGCGCAACGCCGTGCGCGCCGGCCTGCCGGGCCCCGCCAGCCTCAAGACCCTGCTGCGCTATGCCAAGATCTGCGGCGCCGGCGCGTCCATGCGCGCCCTCATGGGCGGCGGCAAGATGGCGCTGGTCGCGAACCTGCTCGGTGACAGCGGCCCGGAGGAAACCATCCGCACGATCGCGCGCGAACAGGCGGCGGGGAAAGTGAACTTCAACGGCTTGCACTTCTTCGCCTTCGGGGGTTTTCTGAAGACCAGCAAGTTTGTGGCGGCGATCCAGCAGGGCAACATCACGCTCGATTCCAAGGGTGAGGCCTTCAAGGTCCGCGTGTGATCTGAACCGCAGCCGCCCAAGGGCGCGGCCCGGCGCATTGAATGCCTACCGGGCCGCCGCCTTATCGTTCGTGCGGTGTTGCCAGATCGCCAGCAGCTCCGGGGACGCTTGGGCACGGATGCCGTTGTCCGTCAGAATCTCCTCGGTGGCCGCCTCGATGGCCGCGCGATCGAACACCACGGCCTGCCGGTCGGTGGGCTCGAAATCAAAACGTACGAATTCATCCTTCAGATCGCGCAGCAGCGTGACCATCTGGCGCAGACTTTTGATGGGCTGCCCATTGATGTGGGCGACAACGGCACCGGCCGGATTCTCGTAGCCTGAAGTGAGTATGTGCGGCAGGAATGGCGAGGGGACGATCACCAGCTCCTCGAGATCGGGCGTTGGCGCATCCCCAACACGCGAGAATATCGACGCCTTGAACATACTCAGCGCCGCGAACCCACCCCGTTGGGATTGTGCGGAAGTGGCCAGCGGCACATCTTCGATCCAGGCGTTGGTGAACACCATGGGTCCATAGATGAAGTACGCGGGGTATTGCACCCCAAGAGTGTTCAGGATCAGCGGGTATTTCGCGCTCACCGGCAGCGCCACGTTCAGCGCCTTGCCGCCGCGCAGCACACTCAAGGGGACTACCCCGTCCTTGGCGAGCGTCTGGATGAGGACCTGGAAGCGCACGCGCACGTCCGGTCCCAGTACCACCATGCCCTGGTCGTCGATCGGTGTCGGACCGATCGCTGTAATCACGTCCCACTCCTTGAGCGGATAACCCGCATCGCTGCGATAGGGGCGATGAACGACGACTCCGTGCACGGCGGCCTCCAGCTTCAGAAAACGTCGCAGGTCCTTGTTCTCGAGGGTCTGCAGGTCATCGTGCATGGCGGGCTTGCCGTCATAGTGACCATCCGCGATGTCATCCAGGAAGAGTTCGATTTCCTGCGTTGGAATGACGTAGCCGATGTTGTTGCCCTGGGTGGCGAAGGCCAGGCCGATCATGCGGTCCCCATCGATGACGGGACCACCGCTGTTGCCGGGATTCAAGGCCGCATCGATCTGGATCCGCAGGCCCGCGGAGTGCAGGTTGTAGTCGACGAACTCGATGCGCGAGACGATGCCCTTGGTGATGGACAGCGAGGTGCCGCCGGTCGGGTAGCCGTAGGCCAGCACCGCATCCTTGATCCGCGGCAGTGGCTTCGCCCGTGCGATCGCCGGATGGTCTTTGAAGAACGAGGCATCATCGACGGACAGCACCGCCAGATCCATCTCCGGTGCGATTGCCACGAGCTTCGCTTCGAGCTTGTCGCCAGCCTGATTCGCCTGGATCTCGATCTGGCTTGCGTACTGCACGACATGGGCATTGGTCAGAATGCGCTTGCCGTCGATCACGACACCACTGCCCGTGACCTCCTGGGGTGACTGTTTGCTCCAGGGTTTGGTGAGATCGGGGCGGCGGTTCGTTGCGAATACCTTGACTACGCTGTTCTTGATGCCGTCATCGGGTTCGGCAGCGCTCGGCGCGGCGGCGGGGGCCGGAGCATCCGCCGCCTGCAGCCGTGCAGGGGTTGCGGCAGTCAACAGCACACCGACCAGGGCTGAGGCCAGCATTGCCCGTCTCATCATGCGCTCCATGCACGTTCCCCCATTTTACTTACACTGCCGCGCGCTGCGGCGCCATATTACCCTGAACAGCCTTATACTCCGGCGACAAACAAATGTGAGCAATACAGTGACCAAAATCGCCGGCCCCGCTGCGACGCGTGTCTTATTGCAGCTGCTGATTGTGACACTCGTGATATTGATACCCCCGACTCGGGCGCACGCACAGACTGCGGTGCCGGCGCGCCCGACCGTCTCCGGCGACTTCTGGGTCGAACCGGCGACCTTGCGGTCCCTGGGGTTCGAATGGCGTATTGCCGGAGACGACAACCGCAACGCCGCGGTGCAGGTGAGTTACCGGCGCAAGGGCGAAGCCGTGTGGCACAAAGCCCTGCCACTATTTCGCATGCAGCAGGAAGCCGTGAGCGGCGGTCTGCCGCGTGATGGGGACGGGCAACACTTCAATCGCTATGTCGCGCCCAATATGTTTGCGGGCAGCATTTTGAATCTCACACCGGATACCGAATACGAGGCACGCCTGGTGCTCTCCGACCCGGACGGGGTCAGCGGCATCAAGACCCGAACCGTCACCGTCCGTACCCGCCGTGAACCGCAGCCGGCCGCGGGCGGCCAGGTCTATCACGTGTATCCGTTCGACTTCAAAGGCCCGCGGCAGCAACCGGGCTTTACGGGCCTGCTGGCGGCCTACTACCTGGGATCGGACCAGTCCGACCACTCGCGCGAAATGCCACCGCGTGTACAACCGGGCGATACGATCCTGGTGCATGCCGGCGTCTACAAGGACAATCGCTTCGTCTACAGCGGTTTTGACCGCAGCATCGCCGCCTACGGCACGCCCTTCGATGGCACTTACTACCTGACGCAGAACGGCACGGCCGACAAACCCATTGTCATCAAGGCGGCCGGTGACGGCGAAGTCGTGTTCGATGGCGACGGCTGCGACAATCTGTTCAATCTCATGGGCGGCAGCTATAACTACTTTGAAGGCATCACCGTCCGCAATACGAACGTCGCCTTCAAGCTCGGCATCAAGAACATCGCCGGTTCCAGTGGTTTTACGCTCAAGCACAGCCGGATATATGACGTGGGACGCGTCATCGAGGCCGGCTGGTCCGGTTCGAAGAATTTCTATATCGCCGACAACGTCTTCATCGGACGTCATGATCCGCTCAAGCTGCAAAGCTGGTTCACCCCCGAAGTGTGGGCGAAATTCCCCGGTTATCCGGCGCTGATCAGATCTGAATACGCCGTCAAGGTGTATGGCCAGGGCCATGTCATCGAATACAACTACGTCGCCAACTGGCACGACGGCATCGATGTGGACACCTACGGGGATCCGGATGGCACACCGAAGGAGCTTCGCGATCGGGTCCCGGTCGCCATCGACATCAACAATAACGATATCTACAACGCCGATGACAACTGCATCGAAGCGGACGGCGGTGCGCACAACATCCGCGTTTTCCAGAACCGCTGCTTCAATTCCACGGGAGGTGCGTTGAGCGCCCAACCCATATTCGGTGGTCCGCTCTACTTCTACCAGAACCTGGTCTATGGTCAGACCACCGGCGGGTACCTGAAGCTCGTTGACACGCCCGCTGGCGTCCTCATCTACCAGAACACGTTCATCGGCCAGGCGCGATATTCGGGGCCCGCCTCCAATGTGCATTTTCGCAATAACCTGATACTCGCCGATGGCTGGACGTCGACGCTGTTTGCCCTGAAATCATTCACCAGCTATTCGGATTCAGACTTCAACGGCTTTCGTACCACCCCGGGCGCCGAACACTCCTTCGAGTGGGACGCACCGGCGGGCGGGCTGCGCACGGATTACCTGGGCAAGTTGCCAGTGCGTCAGTTCGCCACCCTGCAGGAATACCGCGCGGCAACCGGCAATGACACCCACAGCGTCAGCGTCGATTTCGGAATTTTCACGAATGTCCCCATGCCGGACCGCTCCGATCCACAGCACCTGTACAATCCGGAGGAGCTGGACTTCCGTCTGAAGCCGGGGAGTGCCGCCATCGATGCCGGCGTCGAACTGCCGGGCATTACCGATGGCTTTACCGGTAAAGCGCCGGACCTCGGGGCCTACGAACTGGGGCGGCCACTGCCACACTACGGACCGCGATCGGCGCCGGCCGGCGCGCCGGGAGCAGACGCACCGCGGTCGTTGCGAGGGCCGCCAGCCGGTTCATGAGTCCCCGTCAGGAATATGCTCAGCCGCCGCAGCTTCATTGCCCTCGCCACACTCGCGATTACCGGCGCTGCACGTGCGGCCCCAGCTCGCCTGGCCACCCTGCCCGCCGCCCTGGCGAAATATGAGAAACTCAACGGTGGCCGCCTCGGGGTGGCGGTAGTTGATACGCAGACGGGCGAGCAGGCTGATCATCGCGGCACTGAGCGCTTCCCGATGTGCAGCACCTTCAAGTTCCTGCTGGCCTCCGCGGTACTACAGCGGGTCGATCATCACCAGGAGGCCATGGGGCGCAGGATCCCCGTGCCGGCAGAGCCGCTGCTGTACCATTCGCCGCTGACGGCGCCACACGCCGGCGGCACCATGACCATCGCCGAACTGTGCCACGCGGTTTTGACGCAAAGCGACAATACCGCTGCCAATCTCCTGCTCAGCACCATCGGCGGCCCGCCGGGCATCACCAGATTCGCGCGTTCCATAGGCGATGGGGTAACGCGTCTGGACCGCACGGAGCTCGCCCTGAACGAGGCACTCGACGGTGACCCCCGCGATACCACCAATCCCATCGCCATGGCCGGCAATCTCAGAACCGTGCTGTTCGGATCAATCCTCTCACCGGTCTACCGGGAGCAACTGACGGCGTGGATGGTTGCGAACGAAACGGGACTGGACCGCCTGCGCGCCCGGTTGCCAAGCGGATGGCGCGCTGCCGACCGAACCGGCAACAACGGCAGCCACACATCCAATGACATTGCCGTCTTCTGGCCCCCCAATCGTGCGCCGCTCATCATCGCCGCCTATATCACCCAGTGCGCCGGGCCCGAAACCAAACGCGCAACACTGCTGGCCGATATCGGGCAGCTGATCACCGACGCTTACGCGTAGGTCACTGTGGCAGGTCGCGGGCGCTTTGCTCCTGCAACAGCCGCACCAGTCCCTGCAGTTCGGGCCAGCCGGTGTCCGAGACCGCGCAATAGGCCAGATTTCCCACTTTCCAGAAGGCCAGGTGATAGCCGTTGCGAGTCGTATCCTGGGGCACGGCCGCCGAATCAATTGCCCAGCTGAATACATTGATGAAGTGCCGGCCGTGCTGATAGACCGTCACGGCCGCCTTGTGGTGTGCAACATCATCGACCCGTCCGCCCAGCAACCGGTAGCCCTGCGAAGCAAAGTCAGCCACCTCCGGCGACACATCGGTGCGGCCGGCGAACCACGGCTTGACCGTATGCTGATCGGTCGACACCACATCAATCAGATGCGACGACATCAATGAGCGGGTGTGATCGGCGACGATCTCGGTCGTCAAGCTGCGATTCAGCACCGGTACAAGTACCAGCAGCGTCACCGCTGCCGCCACGGCGCTGCCGCCGACCCCACTGAATACGCCAATCCAGAACGGCCGCGAGCGCCGCGGCGCTGCCGGTTGTCGGTCGGAGAGCCGAACGACCGTCCGCGATTCCTGATCGAGGGCTTCCATGATCCGCTCCCGTAGCGGCGCCGGCATGCCGGTCCTGGGCACCCCTTCGCGAATCAGCGTTCGAACCTGCTGCAGGTCCTGGAGTAATACGCGACACTCCTCGCAGCTCGAAAGGTGCCGCTCGATATCGGCCGCCGCCACGGCGTCGACCTCGCCGTCGAAGTACTCCTGAACTCGCAGGTTTTCAGCGCACGCCATGGGGTTCTCCCTGGGCCTCTTGCAGCCAGCGCATGCGCAGGGCCGCTCGGGCGCGTGCCAGTCGGGACATCACCGTGCCGATGGGCAGGCTCGTGACCGCAGCGATTTCGCGATAGTCCATATCCTCGATTTCCCTCAATACCAGGACTTCGCGCTGCTCGTCCGGTAGCGCCGACATCAGTCGCCGCAGCATGCGTTGCTGGTCCTGGCGGATGGCGATGGACTCCGGATCGGGCATCTCGGCAACCATCTCACCGCCCTGATCCTCATCGTCCTGCGGCAATGGCACCTGATTGCGGCGCTGCTGCTGCTTGCGCGCCGTCAGGTGGCAATTTCTAACGATCGTCAGCAGCCACGCCTTGCCGTCCGCGCCGCGCAGGTCATCGAAGCTTCGATAGGCGCGCAAAGTAGCCTCCTGCACCACGTCATCCGCATCATTCGCGGAACGGGCAAGCCATCGGGCATAGCGATACGCGGCGTCCAAGTACGGCAGCACCTGCGCCTCGAATCGACCCCGCCTATCGTTCATCGCTGGTCATGAGCATAAGACTCACCGGGAAGCCCTTTTATTCCCGAAACGGGAGCAGGTACTGGTAGATGTGGTCCATGGTCGGCACACCACGAATTTCCGCCGCTTCCGTGCGTACATAGGTAAACCCACATTTCTGAAGCACCCGCAGGGAGGCGTAATTGCGGGTGTCCGCGGCCGCGCACACCGCCTTGCCAGGACAATGTACCGCAAGCTCACCCAGCAGCCACTTCAGGGCAGCCGTGGCGATTCCCTTACCCCATGCCGACCGGATCAGTTTGTAGCCGACCCAGACCGCACCGTCGGCAAATACCGTGGCCTGCAGCGTGCCGACCAGCTCCTGTGCCGGGGTTGCGCGGATTGCCCAGTTCATCCAGATCTGCTGGCTGTCCGCGGGCGCCCCGCCGTGAAACTCCGCAAACTCCCGGCGTAGGGCCTCCAGGGAGCCGGGCAGCTTCTCGGCGGTAAATTGCGTAACCTGCTCGTCGACAAAGCCGCTGTAAAGCCCGTCGGCGTGATGCTCGTCGAGGCACTCGAACGTCAAAGCGGGCGGATTCGCCATTTCCAGACCGTGATCGCAGTTGGCATATTGTCGGCCCAAGCCCGGTGCCTTTTCCATCGCAATCCGGACCTGTACCATTCCCGGCAATGCGAATTGCCGTTTTGTTTGGCGGTACCAGTGAGGAGCGCGACGTCTCGATCGCCAGCGCGGCACAGATCATTCCGGCACTGCGCGCATTGGGTCATGAAGTCCACGCCGTGGATACCGCCACCGGCCGACTGCAGCCGCCGGAAGAGCAGCGACTGCTGGCAAACCGAGTTGCCCCGGCACCTCCGTCCGATACTTCAATCGAACAAATGCGGGCCCGCGCCATCAGCCTGTCACCCGCACATTTCGATATCCGTGCCACCGATGTGGTGTTCCTTGCGCTTCACGGGGGTGCCGGCGAGGACGGCCGGATTCAAGCACTGCTGGATCTGGCAGGCATGCCCTATACCGGCAGCAACCATATTGCCAGCGCCGCCGCCATGGACAAGGATCTCGCCAAACGGCTGTTCAGGAGCGCGGGAGTTCCCACGCCCGATTGGCTGATGGCGCCAGTGGGCGCCGCCGATGTCGATCAGGCTCTCGGCTGGCCGGTGGTCGTCAAGCCCAGCAAACAAGGATCGACCGTGGGCCTGACCGTGGTCCGCACCGCCAGCGAACTCGAGGGGGCCATTCGCACCGCGCGAAGGTTCGACGACGAAGTCATGGTCGAGAAATTCATTCCGGGTCGCGAGTTCACCGTGGGTATTCTCGATCAGCAGGCGCTGCCGGTCGGGGAGATCATTGTGCCCGGGGAAGTCTTCGACTATCAGTCCAAGTACCAGCAAGGCGGCGCCCGGGAGGTGTTTCCGGCGCAGATTCCCGCCGCCGAGACCGCGCAGCTGCAGGATCATGCGCTGCGCGCGCACCGGGCGCTGAAACTCGGCGCATACAGCCGCATCGACTTCCGGCGTGACGCGGCCGGACATTTCTGGTGCCTGGAGGCCAACTCGCTCCCCGGCATGACCTCGACCAGCCTGCTGCCGCAGGCCGCCGCGGCCGCGGGCATCGACTTTCCGACCCTGCTGGAGCGCATCTGCAAAGGCGCCATCAAGCCGCGCTAGGCCGCAGACTTTCATTTTCCCGCGGGCAGTGGGAAGATCGCGACGCGCCAAGGCAACATCCGAGGATTTCCAGTCATGCGAAAATCCACCTTGCTTCTTGCGATGGCTATTGCGGTTTGTATGCTGGGAATGACCGCAGTGCTGGCGGATCAACCGACCAAGTCCATCACCCTTTTCGGAGATGATGCACTTGCCCGGCTGCAACAATCGAACCCGCGTCACTATGCGATAGCGCGACGAATACTCGCTGCCGCCGATGAGATTTGTGCCGCGGCCAAGACGGACCTCATACCGGTCAAGTTCGATGATCACGAGGTCTTCTGCGCCAAGGGGATCTGGCTGACCAGCAATCCGCCGAAGCGCTACCTGCAGTTTCAGATCGAAGATACCGCCTACCGGGCACTCGTCGTAGCCCGCTCCACGGCTCCGAAGTTCGACCGTGGCCCCCTCCGAGCCGTGCCACCCTAAGGAGCCAGTCGCCACGGCTGGCTGACGCGGCGGGCGCTTACTGCCATCTTTCGCCACCATTGCGCCATCGCCCCTTCACTTTGCCGCGCAAAGCTAGTCGCGGAAACTGGAGGCCACATCGTGAATAATTTGGGTAGTTCCCCGTCGGCAAAGGCTGCCATTCTGACCGCCATCGCCCTGCTGCTGCTGATCCCGCTTTCCTTGTTGGGAAGCCTGGTCTCGGAGCGCGTGAGCCAGCGCGATGCGGCCGTCACATCGGTGGCCCATGGCTGGGGCGACCGGCAATGGCTCAGCGGCCCCATCATCGCCATCCCGGTGACCACGGATGCGGATACGGATCGCGGTCGCGACTGGTATGTACTGCCGGATAACCTGGACCTGACGGTCGATTTGCAGGTCCAGCAAGCGCCCCGTACCGTCGGAACCTATGCAGTGCCGGTCTACGTGGCGCGGGTCCATGCCAAAGGCGAATTCGATATTGCGCACGAGATCGCGCGCCTGAATCGCAGTGATCCCCGACTGCGGATTCACGTCGATCAGGCGCGGCTGCTGCTGCCGGTCAATGACCTGCGGGGACTGCGCGACCTGCACTCGGCGTCAAGCCAGTTCCAGAATTTCGAGCCGGCCGCAAACTTTCCCATTCCGACGCTTGCGGCCACGTTGACCGCGGGGACAGACCTCGCCGCGGGCCGACACGCCTTTGATCTGACCTTCGACGTCGCCGGCACCCAGTCGCTGCAGTTTCTGCCTTTGGCGCGGACCATGCAGGTGCACAGCCACGGCAACTGGCCCGACCCCGGATTCACGGATGGTTTTCTTCCCATCGAGCGTCGGATCAACGCCAACGGTTTCACCGCCAACTGGCAGATACTGAATTTCAATCGATCGTACGGGGATCGGTGGTTTCAGGACTCGGTTGGCGCCCCCACCATTCTGAACAGCGGTTTCGGGATCGAACTGGTGCAACCGGTCGACATCTACCAACGAAGCACCCGGGCCGTCAAATATGGCGGCCTGTTCGTCGCATTGAGTTTCATGACGCTGTTCCTGGTAGAGGCCCGGCAGCGCCGGTCCATTCACCCGATTCAGTACGGACTCATGGGACTGGCCCTGAGCGTGTTCTACCTGCTGCTGCTCGCACTTTCCGAGCACATCGGATTCGTCGGCGCGTACATCATTGCAACGATCGCGCTGTGCGCGCTCATGGGCCTTTATCTGGCCGGCGCGTTACGCAGTAGCGCGGCGGGTGCTACCGCCGGGGGCATATTCGCCGGTACCTATGCCCTGCTTTACCTGCTGGTGACCACCGAGAACTATGCGCTGCTCGCCGGTTCAATCGCGCTGTTTGCGTTGCTTTCAACGGTCATGCTTCTGACACGCAGGATGGACTGGTATGCCGAGGTTGGTCCGGCAACCGCCCACGTCGTCACGGTTTCACAAGGCGAGTCGTAGGTCGTGCTGCGCCAGATAGCGTTCGATTTGCAGCGGATCCTGCTCCCTCATCGCCAGGGCCACGTAGCCGTCCGGCCGCACCAGGTACAGCGCATCCTTGGCGAATCCGGCGCGCGCGTGGGCAGGCTCCCACTCGAATGCGTGCACCACCACCCGGGTTTGGCACCACGCAGTCAGCCCGGCACTGACGCTGCCGTAAACGTGCAGCTGCCATTGTGGGCTCGTGAGCGTATCGAAGTTGTCGCCGTGCGAGGTCTTTGCCCACGGCAGGCGGTCGCCTGCGTGGATCCGGCCAGCCGACCCGCGGCTGATGGCACTGGCACGGTATTCAATCACGAGCTGGGAGACCGCTCGGTACAGAAAGTTCCGCACCGCCTCGAGCTTGAATAGCGCGGGCACGACGATGGGTAGGATGCGCGTGCGAATGAAGCCCGCGGTGCGACCTTCATCCGTTGCCAGCGTGAAGCCACGGTCCGTCGTCGCAACCAGCTTGCGCGCGAAGGCCTGCCGTTCGGCCTGGTAGGTATCGAGGAGCGAATCAGCCGCATGGCCAGCCAGGACGCTTTGCAACTTCCAGGCGAGATTGATCGCATCCCCGATCCCGGTATTCATCCCCTGGCCACCCGCCGGACTATGGATATGGGCGGCATCGCCCAGCAGGAAGATGCGCCCCTGTCGGAACCGGTCGGCGACCCGATGATGTACGTGGTAGGTCGAGAACCAGTTGACCGTCCGAATCTGCACCTTCATCTGTTCGATGGCGCGGGCGCTCACATCTTCGAACTTCAGGCTCTGCGGATGCGCAGCGCGGTCGCCGCGGACCGTCCCGATCAGTCGTGCCCGCCCCTCACCTTTGAGCGGGAACACGGCCAGGAAGTCGGCCTCGTCCAGACCGACATGCAGCTCGCCATCGAGCGCCGGTCCCGTGGCGTCGACATCTGCCACGTAGAACAGCTGATCGTAGGTGCCGCCGGGGAATTGCGCGCCGATGCCCTGCCGGACGCCCGAGCGCGCGCCATCGCAACCGGCGAGATAGAGGGCCTCGCACGCCTCTTCCTGGCCATCGGGCCCACGCAGGGTTGCGCCGACACGCTCTGGCGCGGCACTGAAGCGCAGCAACTCGGTGTTGCGTTCGACCGTCACGCCGGCCGCGGCGAGGCGCTCGATGAGCAGAAGTTCGTGCTGGTCCTGCGGGAAAACGAATGGCCCATAGGGCGAGAGGTTCCCGGCAATAGTCGCAAACGGAACACGCGCCGCCCGTTTGCCGCGCGCCCACAGATTGAGGCCCGGAACCCGGTGTCCGCGCTGCAGAACGGAGTCAGTCAGATCCAGTTGCCGATACAGTTCAAGCGTTCGCGCCTGCACGGCCAGCGCGCGCGAAGTGGTCCCGGGCGCGGCGGTTTTGTCGATCAGGCGCACGGTGACGCCCATCCTCGTGAGCCACAGTGCCAACACCAGGCCGGTGGGTCCGGCACCGATGATCAGCACATCGCTGCGCTTCATCGGTGCGGGGCACCGCAGGTGAAGTTCGCAGCATCATCGATGCTGCCGCTGCCGTTGTAACGCGCGACCTGCGGATAGGCACACAGGGGTCGGGTGCGATCGACCTTGCCCTGCGCATGATGTGCCGCGACCATCCGCTCTGGCGCCTCACCCTGCTCAACCCAGCGCTCGAGGGCGCCGAGGCTGTCAAAACTGTCCGGACCCTCGCCGCCCGCGCAATGCGCCATTCCCGGAGCCATGAACAGTCTGACCCAGTTGCCGGCCTGTTCAGGGTCTGAGCTCAGTTCGCGCGCCGACCGATAGAACTCGAGGGTGGATCCCGGGGCGACCTGCTGGTCCGCCCAGCCGTGGTACAACAACAGCTTGCCGCCGTGTTTCACGAACGGGCCCAGGTGCGGATCCATCTCATCGAGATCGCGGTCGACGGCCGCGGCCCGTGCTGCGTCACGATCCAGATCGAACGTGTGCCAGTCCCAGTTCGGATCCTGATAGACCACATAGCGGTATTCATCCAGGAACAGGTCCGCGGGAGCGGGCCCGGCGGCCATACGACCCCAGCGCAGCTCCGTACCGGGTTCAAGCGGCGGAAACAGCACGGCGCCGGTCTTCGCTGTTGCCGGGCTGATCATGGTCCGGGCGGTTTGGACCTGCCGGGCGGTCAGACAATCCGGGCCGTCCTGCGCCTTGCACTGCAGGACCGTGAAGTCCACGTGGCAGTTCTCCGGCTCATCAATCAAACCGTCCTTCAAACCATCGTTTGCATCACAGGCCGCCAGAACGGCATCGTGAATCATCGGGTACTTGCTGGGCGGGATGTAGGCCGCCGGGTCCTTCAGTGCTTCACCCGCCAGCCACAGTGCCCAGGCATTGCGACGTATGTTGGCCGGATCACCGGCAATGACGCCGTCGAACTCATCCGGGTAACGATACGCCTGGATCAGGCCTTCGCGTCCGCCACCGGAACAGCCCTGCCAGTAAGAATGGCTGGGCGCGCGCGCGTAGCGCGCCTTGATCAGGGCTTTGGCCTCGAGTGTCGTCTCGTGCTGCGCGCGATACGCGAAGTCGATGAACTTCTGCGGATGACCCAAGATGAAGCTGGCGCCGGAAGTCCTGTGCCCGTCATCGGTGGCGCCGACGGCATACCCGCGCCGCAAGGCCGTCGCCAGGCCCTGGTAGTCAATGGCACCGCCCCAGCCGCCACTGCCGACCATCAACAGCTTGTTATTCCAATTCTGCGGCAGCCAGATCTCCGCCCCGATCTCGGAGTCAGAACTCGGATGCAGGCTGACGACCACGCGGCAGAACGCCGGCAGTTCCTGCATCGGGCGCGGCGCATCGGGCGGTGTGAAGCTGCCGCTCGCAACGGTCCGGGCCAAAACCACCTGCGCCTTGGCGGAGGTGAGGGAGACCAGAGCCTCGCAGCCGGCGGCCTGCACGCCGGAAGCCCAAAGCACCAGCGCGACGCCGCTGGTCAGCAACGGCAATCGCAGTTTCATAAACGCGACCATCACTTAATGTAAACCATCGGGCCAACCTACAGCGACAGCAGACTGGCATTGCCCCCCAGGGCCGCCGTATTGATCGTCAAGGTCTGCTCAGTCATAAAGCGCTGCAGATAGTGGGGTCCACCGGCCTTCGGACCCGTACCGGACAGGCCACAGCCCCCGAACGGCTGCACGCCGACGACGGCGCCGATCATGTTGCGGTTCACATAGACGTTCCCGACCTTCACACGGTCCGCGATGGCAAGCGCCGCGCTGTCGATGCGGGTGTGAATGCCCAGCGTGAGGCCATAGCCGACACGATTGATCTGCTCGAGAATCGCATCCAGATCGTTGGCCTGGTACCTGACAACGTGCAGTACCGGCCCGAAGACTTCGCGCTCCACCGCGGCAAGGCTTGGGACCTCAACCGCCAAGGGTGCAAATAAGCGCTCGGTGTCAGCCACGGCAGGCAGTGGCGCGCGATGCTGCCAGCGTGCGCCACGGGTGACTTTCAGCGCGTAGTCTTCCAGGACCTGGAGGGCCTCCCTGTCGATGACCGGTCCGATGTCGGTATCCAGCCGCCATGGGGCTCCGAGCCGCAGTTCATCCATCTGTCCTGCGAGCAACTCCAGCACCCGCGGGGCAATCTCCTCCTGCAGCACCAGTATGCGCAGCGCCGAACAGCGCTGGCCCGCGCTGTTGAAGGCGGAGGCGACGCTGTCCAGCACGACCTGCTCCGGCAATGCCGAGCTGTCGACGATCATCACATTGATGCCGCCGGTCTCCGCGATGAGAGTGGCGATGGCGCCTTCTCTGGCGGCCAGATGCCGTTCGATGCGGCGGGCCGTCTGGGTCGAGCCGGTGAACACCACCCCGCAGACGCGCGCATCATCGGTCAGTGCCTCCCCGGTTTCGGGGCCGCCGGGCAGCAGATGCAGCACTTCGGGTGGCACGCCCGCCCGATGCAGCAACTGCACGGCCAGTGCCGCCGTCAACGGCGTCTGCTCAGCCGGCTTCGCAACCACGGCGTTGCCGGTCACCAGGGCTGCACTGACCTGCCCGGTGAAGATCGACACCGGGAAGTTCCAGGGGCTGATGCAGGCAAAGACCCCACGACCGCGCACGCGTAGCGTATTGCGCTCGCCGGTCGGACCCGCAAGCAGCACCGGAGCACCCAGGATCCGCGCCTGCGCCGCGTAGTAGCGCAGAAAGTCGATGGCTTCGCGCACCTCGGAGGCGCTGTCGGGCACCGTACGACCGGCCTCCAGGACGCAGCGCGCAATCAGTTCCGCGCGGTGAACTTCAAACAGGTCCGCGGCACGCTCGAGTATGCCGGCGCGCTGCTCGCTGCTGCGGGAACTCCAGGCTGCCTGGGCGTCGGTGGCCTGCGTCAGCGCGTGATTCACATCCTGCAACGCGGCCGCAGCGATCGGCGCGATCTGGGGCGCTGCCGCCCGGCACTCATCCAGCAGTGTGCGCAGTTCGGCGCCGTCGGCAAAATTCACGCCCCGTGAATTGAGTCGCTGCGAACCGAACAATTGTGCCGGCAGTGCGATGCGCGGCTCGGCCGCCGGCTGGGTGCGGTCCGCCTCGGCAACCGGGTCCGTGACGATCTGCTGCGCCGGCAAGCGTTCATCCACGATCCGGTTCACGAAGGAAGTGTTGGCGCCGTTTTCCAGAAGACGGCGCACCAGGTAGGGCAACAGGTCCTCATGCGGACCCACCGGTGCATACACTCGACAGATGTGCTCACCGATGATCTGTTCGTACAGCGCCTCGCCCATGCCGTGCAGGCGCTGAAATTCAAAGCGATCAGCGGGCACCCCGGACATCGCCTGCAACACATAGGCCACGGTGTGGGCGTTGTGGGTGGCGAATTGCGGATAGATGACATCGACATGCCGCGCCAGCAGACGTGCGCACGCCAGGTAGGAAACGTCGGTATTCATCTTGCGGGTGAAAACCGGGAATCCGGCCAGGCCGCGCTCCTGCGCCCGCTTGATTTCGCTGTCCCAGTAGGCACCCTTCACCAGGCGCACCGTAATCTGGCGTTGCAACGCGCCCGCGCGCTGAATCAGCCATTGCAGCACCCCATAGGCACGTTTCTGATATGCCTGGACGGCCACACCGAAGTCGGCGTACCCCTGCGTCAGTTCGCTGCTCAGCACCAGGTCCACCAGCTGGAGCGACAACTCCAGGCGCTCGGCCTCCTCCGCGTCCACGGTGAGCGCAATCCCTGCGGTGCGCGCCTGGCTGACCAGCTGCAGCAATATCGGCGCCAGCTCGCGCAATACCCGATCGCGTTGCAGGTATTCATAGCGCGGGTGCAATGCCGAGAGTTTGACCGAGATGCCGGGGCCGGCGCGGCCGGGTTGCGCCTGCCGCACATGGCGTCCCAGCGCATCGATCGCGTCGCGATACTTATCAAAGTACCGGCGCGCGTCCACGGCGGTGATGGCCGCCTCTCCGAGCATGTCGAACGAGTACGCGTAGTGCCGCTCGTTGCCGCCGGTCGTGCGCTGCAGAGCCGCGTTGATGTCACGCCCCATCACGAATTGATGGCCCAGCACCCGCATCGCCTGGCGCAGCGCGGCGCGCGCCACCGGTTCGCTCAGGCGCGTGGCGAGGCGCCCGAACCAGCCCCGCAGGGAACCGATCTCGCCGCGATCCAGTTCGACCAGCCGGCCGGTCAGCATCAGACCCCAGGTCGAGGCATTGACGAGCAGCGAATCACTGTCCCCCAGATGCCGCTCCCAATCCCCTTCGGCGAGCTTGTCAGCGATCAACCGGTCCGCAGTGTGCGCATCGGGGATGCGCAGCAGCGCCTCCGCCAGGCACATCAGCACCACGCCCTCCGGAGAGGCCAGATGGTATTGCTGCAGCAGGGAATCAAGACTGCTGCCGCGCGAACGCGCGGCGCGAACGCCCAACACGAGCTGCAACGCCCGCTCCTGCACGGCCTCGCGTTGGCCCTGCGGCAGCCGCGCGAGATCGCAAAGACGGCGCAGGGCGTCCTCTTCGGGAGCCAGGAACTGCGGGTTCAAGGCAGCGCCCACCGCGGAGTCCAGGGCCTCCGTGGCAGCAAAGAAGCGCGGGTCAACCGACCGCGGAGCGTCCATCCGGCACGCGCAGGGAGAACGGGGTGAAATTCGTGTTCCGGTCGTAGAAATCCTCATGCTCGGTGCGCTTGAGGAAGTTGACCAGCTTGTAGGTCAGTGGTGTCGACAACACCTCCCAACTGGATTTCAGGACGTACTGCGTCGTCATCACGGTCAGCAACTCATTGCGGGTCATCGTCCCGGCGAAGGCGACCGTGGTAAACAGCACCGTGTCGACCAGTTCCCCGCACAGCGTCGAGCCGATGGTGCGCGTCCACAGCCAGCGACCCTGAGTGAGGATCTTCATCTTTGCCAGTACGAAGCTGTTTACAAACGATCCGCACCAGAAGGCCAGAATCGACGCCCCAATGATGCGTGGCGTACTGCCGAACACGGATTCCACCGCCGCCTGCCGGTCGCGCCAAAAGTCCGCGGGCGGCAGGTAGACGACCACCTGTGACATGATCGAAGCGAACAGCAGCGCGACAAACCCGCTCCACACCACGCGGCGATCACGCGCATAACCGTAGACTTCGGTGAGTACATCACCGAAGAAATACGAAATCGGAAAGAAGATCACTCCGGCCACGAAAGTCTTCGGCCCTATGATGGGCACCTGGATGGTTGTTACCTTGGCCGGTCCAATCAGGTTGGCGCACAGCAGTACGCACACGTACGCGCCCAGGATCAGGTCGTAATATTTAAAATTCTTCAATCCCGTCCCCGGATGCGCCGCAGTTCGCGGCGCTCATGCTTGTCTGGTCGAGTGTCCGGGCGCGGTGCGAACGCGGTCGCGGTCCGCATGCGTTCCGCGAACTGCGCCCGTCGGGCCACGCTGGCCTCGGACTCACGGTAGCAGGCCGCCGCCTGCGGTGCTGGTCCACGGCGCAATGGCAGCCCCAGCACCTCACAGTCGAATGGCACGGCTCCACGGTTGAACGCGATTTGATCCCCGACCCGGATCACGCGCGAGGGTTTGACGCGCTCTGCATTGACATGGACTTTGCCGCCGGTGACGGCTTCAGTGGCCAGACTGCGCGACTTGAACAGCCGGACAAAGAACAGCCAGCGGTCGATCCGCATGGGTTCAGCGTCGGGCGCGTCGGTTTCCTTGCGCATGCCGACCAGTATAGCCGCCTGCGGTTCAGGCAGGCGCTACTGGGCCGTGCAGAAGCAGTATGCGTACAGGCGGTCTGCCCGGTTGAAGTGGCTCAGGCGCACCAGTTCGCGGGCCATGGGCGTCGACTGCACCAGCGGCGCCAGGCCGCCGAGCGGTGTCAGTCCGGTCAGATCGGCGAGGCCCGTGCTGGCCAGTACCTGCACCGCCCGCACCTTCACCTGCAGGGCCAGGCTTTGCGCCCAGGACAGTTCCGGCGCCAGAAATTGTATTTTGTAGTCGGTCAGATGCGCGCGTGCCGCGGCCGCTTTGATCGCATCGTCAAAGGTGCCCAGGTGATCCACCAGTCCATTGGCCTGCGCATCCACGCCGGCCCACACCCGCCCCTGGGCAATGTCATCGACCTGCGCCACCGTCTTGTGACGCCCGCTGCCCACATGCTCGAGAAACTGGCTGTACCCGTAATCGATGGTGGCCTGCAGCAGCTTGCGGGTGCCATCGGCCAAGGGCACGGACAGCACCGATATGTCCTGGCGCAGCTGCCCTGCCAATGGCGTCGTGCCCACGCCATCGACACCGATGCCGAGCTTCGCCAGTGCACGGTTGATGTTCGGCAGTTCGGTAAAGATGCCGATGGAGCCGGTGATGGTCGCGGGACTGGCCCAGATCTCATCCGCCGGCGCCGAAATATAGTAGCCGCCGGAGGCCGCATAGTTGGCCATCGACACCACGACCGGCTTGCCCGCTGCATGCAGCGCCAGCATCTCGCGGTAGATCGTTTCGGAGGCGGTCACGGAGCCACCGGGACTGTCCACTCGCAGCACCACGGCGTGAATCTTGTTGTCCAGCCGCGCGGCGCGCAACAGCCTTGCCGTCGAATCCCCGCCAATGGTGCCCGAGGGCTGATTGCCGTCCTGGATTTCGCCCACGGCCATGATCACGGCCACTCGATTGCGGTCAGACCGGCTCAACCCCGTGTCACCGTGCACCACGCGCGCATAGTCCTCGGCCGACACCTGGTGGAAGCCCCCGTCCTCATCCGCGCCGGTGATTTCGCTGATCCGGCGTGCGACCTCGGTGGCGGACTTGATGCCCGTCACCAGCCGCGCCTTCAGCGCAATCTGAGCGCCCGCGCCCTTGGCGGCCTCGGCCGCCTGCGGCAGGTTGTTGGTGTAATTCGCAATGGCACCGGCCGGCAGGCCGCGTGCGCCATCCACGGCCGTCTGATAGCCCATCCACAGTGCGTTCAGGTAGGCGAGGCTTTCCTCGCGATCCTCCGCAGACATGTCGGTGCGCGTGTAACCTTCGACCGCGCTTTTGTACTTGCCGACTCTGAACACATTGATGTCGACATTCAGCTTGTCGATGATGTCCTTGTAGTACCACCGGTAGCGGCTGTAGCCATCCACCAGCACGTACCCCAGCGGATCGACATAGATCTCATCGGCCTGCGCGGCCAGGTAGTAGCCATCGCGGTCGTAGGCCTGTCCGTAGGCAATGACCTTCTTGCCGGAGGATTTGAATTCGCGGATCGCCTTGGTCAGCTCCGCCATGGTCGGCTGGCCGGCCACCCCCGTCATCTGATCGAAGTTCAGGACCAGGACGCGGATGCGCGAGTCCTTGGCAGCGGCGCGAATGGCGTCGATGAGATCCCACAGCGAGGTCTCCTCGCGGCCCTGCCCGCGCGCCTGCGCCACCGCGCGCGACAACGGATCACCGGAGAGCTGCTCAACGAGGGTACCGGTAGGCGCGATCACCAGAGCGGCCTGATCCGGAACACGCGGCACCGAGCCGCGCAGTGCGCCGAGAATGAATCCCGCAATCACCAGCAGCACCACCAGCTGCAGGAAGCGCCGCAGGAAGTCGAGGCCGCGCCACAGCCCCGACAGGATTGAGCGCAGCAGTCTCAGACTTTCTCTTCGATGCGCGCGGCCTTGCCGGACAGATCGCGCAGATAGTAGAGCTTGGCGCGCCGCACACTGCCGCGCCGCTTGACCGCCACATCGCTGATCGCCGGGCTGTACGACTGGAACACGCGCTCGACGCCCTCACCGTGCGAAATCTTGCGCACCGTGAATGAGGAGTTCAGGCCACGATTGCTTTTCGCAATGACCACGCCCTCATACGCCTGAACGCGTTCACGGTCGCCTTCGACCACCTTGACCTGCACGACGACGGTGTCACCGGGATTGAACTCCGGCAGCTTGCGCGTCATCTGTCTTTTTTCAATTTCCTGAACGATCTTGCTCATGGCCTTCACCTTTATCGATTGTCGCCGCCCGCTCACGCGTGGCGAGATACTCATCCAGCAACCTGCTCGCCTCGGGCGTGAGCCCGTGCGCGAGTATCAGGTCAGGTCGACGCTGCCAGGTCCGCACCACCGCCTGGCGCACACGCCAGCGATGGATATCGGCATGGTTCCCCGAAGCCAGCACCTCGGGCACGCCCAACCCTTCAAACACTTCCGGACGCGTGTAGTGCGGCCAGTCCAGCAAGCCCTGGTCAAAGGACTCCTCGACACTGGAGCGCTCGTCACCGAGTGCGCCAGGCAGCAGCCGCGCCACCGCATCAATCACCGTGAGCGCCGGCAGTTCTCCGCCGCTCACCACAAAATCACCTACCGACAGCTCGCGATCGACGCCCAGGGTGACGATGCGTTCATCCAACCCCTCATAGCGCCCCGCGATCAACACCATCCCCGGCAGCTGCGCCAACTCCCGCACCGTGCCCTGGGTGAGCCGCTCACCCTGCGCCGACAGCGCGATGCGCGTACTGCCCGCTGGCAGTCGCGCCCGCGCCGCCGCGATCGCCGCCAGCATCGGTCCCGGCTTGAGCACCATGCCCGGACCACCGCCATAGGGCCGGTCATCCACCGTCCGATGCACGTCGGTCGCGTAGGCGCGCGGGTCTTCGGTCCCGACCGCCAGCAGTCCGCGCTCAAGCGCGCGGCCCAGCACCCCGAACTTCAACCCGCCGGTCACCAGCTCCGGGAACAGCGTGACCACTTCAATCCGCATCGGCCGGCCAGTCCACAATAATGAACCGGCCCTCCAGGTCGACCTTGCGCAAATACTGGGGTATCGCAGGAATCCAGTACTCGGCCGTTCCGTTCACCACCATCGTGGCGCTGGCAGGACCCTCAACGAAGTGGTTGAGCTTGCCCAGCTCCACCCCTTCCAGATTCCGCACCACGAACCCGATCAGATCGCCCCGGTAGTACTCGCGCTTGGCCGTCGGCGGCAGCGCGCTGCGGCGCACTTCGATCATCGCGCCGCGCAACAGTGCCGCGGCATCCCGGTCAGTCACCCCTTCCAGCTGCGCCACCACGCCGCGCCCCTGAATCCGCCCGGCCACCAGCCGGTGGCTGGTTTGCGGGCCCGCTCCTTGACGCAGGCCCCAGACGGGATACTCGAGAACTCCTTCCGATGGCTCCGTAAAGGACTGGATATGCATCCAGCCCAGCACACCGTACGGGCTGCCGATCCGCCCGAGTTCCACCCATTCCATACGCTTGCCGCCTTCCGACGGCCCTCGCAGGCCGCGAGCCCGATCAGGCCGCCAGGGCCGTCGCTTGCTTGCGGAAGGTCGTCACCAGCTGGCGAACCCGGTCCGACTGCTGCGCGCCCATGCCGACCCAGTAGTCGATGCGCCCCAGGTCAAGCTTGAGCTTTGGCTCGCCCTTGCGCGCGATCGGATTGAAGAATCCGACCTGTTCGAGACTGGCGCCGCCCTGGCGCTTGCGGCTGTCGGTCACGACAACGTGATAAAAGGGCTGATTCCGCGCGCCGCGGCGCGTCAGACGAATCGTTACCATTGGATCTCCGCGGCCCGTCGGGCCGGCTAACTCTTGAACTGACTTAATCAGGTAAGCGGAACATCCGCTCCCGTCCCAAAAAGAGCGCGGATTCTACGCAATGAGGCGCTAATTATCTATTTGTTTTCAAGCTCGTGCTTCAGGCCCCCGGGAACCCCGGCGGCCTGCCGCCCTTCAGGGCCCCCAGCATCCGGCGCAGCTTCCCGCCCTTCATGCTTTTCATCATCCGCTGCATGTCCATGAACTGCTTCAGCAGGCGGTTGACGTCCTGCACCTGCACCCCGGAGCCCTTGGCGATCCGCCGGCGCCGTGAGCCGTCGATGACGGCCGGCACGCGCCGCTCCCGGGGGGTCATGGAGTTGATGATGGCGATCTGACGGCGCACCTGCCGGTCCCCGGCATCCGGCGAAACGGCTGCCTTCTGGGCTGCGGCACCGGGCAACTTATCGAGCAAGGCGCTGACGCCGCCCATCTTTTGCAGCTGTTCGAGCTGGCTTTTCAGATCCGACATATCGAAGCCCTTACCCGAGGTCATCTTGCGCGCCAGCCGCTCGGCCTCGCCCGCATCGACGTTGCGCTGCACCTGCTCGACCAGCGCCACGACATCGCCCATGCCGAGGATGCGCGAGGCCATACGCTCCGGATCGAACGGCGTCAGGGCATCCGTTTTCTCACCCGTCCCCAGGAACACGATGGGCTGGCCGGTGATCTGCCGCACCGACAGGGCCGCGCCACCGCGCGAATCGCCATCGGCCTTGGTCAGGATGATGCCGGTGAGATTCAGTGCCGCACTGAAGGCCTTGGCCGCGTTCACGGCATCCTGGCCGGCCATGGCGTCGACCACGAACAGGCGTTCGGCCGGCGTGACCGCGGCATCGATGTCGCGCACCTCCTCCATCATCGCCTCATCCACGTGCAGGCGACCGGCGGTATCGACAATCAGAACGTCAAACACGCCGCGGCGCGCCTGATCCAGTGCATCCAGCGCGATCGCGCGCGGCGCCTGGGTGGCCGGGGCCGCAAAGAACTCCGCTCCCACCTGCTGCGCGAGGCGTTCCAGCTGCAGCATGGCAGCCGGACGGCGCACGTCGGTGCTCACCAGCAGCACCCGTTTGCGGTGCGTTTCGATGAGCCAGCGGGCCAGCTTTGCGGCGGAGGTGGTCTTGCCGGCGCCCTGCAGGCCCGCCAGCAGCACCACGATGGGGGGCTGGGCACGCAGGCTGAAGCCCGCCGCTGCGCCGCCCATGAGGGCGACGAGTTCCTTGTGGATGATGCTGACGAACACCTGTCCGGGGGTCAGGCTCGAGGTGACCTCCGTGCCCAGGGCCTGCACCTTCACCTGGTCGATGAACTGCTTGATCACGGGAAGCGCCACATCCGCCTCCAGCAGCGCCACCCGCACCTCCCGCAGCACTTCGGCCACGTTGTCCTCGGTTATGCGGCCACGCCCACGCAGGGCGTCCACGGTGCGGCTGAGCCGTGATGTCAGGCTGTCAAACATTAGGCCATTATAGGGCAACTCGCCTTCAGCCCGACGGCCTACGGAGATCGCCCGACTTGAACGACGCCCGAACGGACCTGCTGCTGCTGTTACTGCTGGGCCTGCTCACCGTCATCGCCTTCTCCTCGGGCACGGAAGTGGCCATGTTGTCGGTGAACCGTTATCGCCTGCGGCACCGGGCCAAGTCCGGCCAGCGCGCGGCCCGCCTGCTCGAAAAACTCATGCAGCGTCCGGATGACTGGCTCGGCGTCAATCTCCTCATCCTGGCCGCCGCGAGCGTGTTTGCCTCACAGGCTGCCACCATCCTGGCGCTGCGTTCCGGGTGGCATGAGGCCGTACCATTGGCCGGCGCCATCCTCACCCTTGTCATGATCGTTTTCGGGGAGCTTGCGCCCAAGATCTTTGGCGCCACCTACGCCGAGCGGGTGGCGCTCAGTTCCGCCTATGTCTACAGCGCACTGGTCGTGGTCGCCCGCCCGCTGCTGTGGGTCACGAGCCGCTGCGCCTATGGATTCTTGCGCCTGTTCGGTGTCGTGCGTTCGCGTCGCGACACCCAGTCGCTGAGCGCCGATGAGCTGCGCCTGGTGGTCGCCGAGGCCGGGCCGCTGGTGCCCGCGCGGCACCGGCAGATGCTGCTGTCCATCCTCGATCTCGGGGGGGTCACGGTGAATGACATCATGATTCCGCGCCAGGAGATCACCGGCATCGATGCCACGGCCTCCTGGGAGGATATCCTCGATCAGCTGCGGCAGACCCTGCACACGCGGCTGCCGGTGTACGAGGGTGAACTCGACCAGATCATCGGTGTGCTGCATATGAAACGCATCGTGCAGGAGCTGGCGCGTGAGAGCCTCACGCGTGAGCGCCTGATTGAAATCGCGCGCAGCCGCGAGCCCTACTTCGTGCCCGAGGGCACGCCACTGACTTTGCAGCTGACCAACTTCCAGCGCAACCAGCGGCGCTTTGCCTTCGTGGTCAACGAATACGGTGATATCGACGGACTGGTGACGCTGGAGGACATTCTCGAGGAAATCGTGGGCGAGTTCACCACGGATGCGGCGAGCTTCGCGCATAAGGATGTGCATGTCGAGAAGCCCGGCATCTTCATCATCAACGCCAGCGCCACGATCCGTGCGTTGAACCGCGCGCTGCAATGGCACCTGCCCACCGATGGCCCGAAGACCCTCAACGGCCTGCTGATCGAACAGCTCGAAGCGATACCGCAGCCGGGTACCGCGCTCAAAGTGGGCGACTACCAGTTCGAAGTGCTGCAGATCGCGGACAATACCATTCGCACCGTGCGCGCCCAGGCCGTCGCGAAGGCCAAGTCGGCCTAGGAAAATGCGAGTTTCACGGCAGCATCCACCCGCGACACGGGGATGACCTCAAGCCCATCGATGGCTTTGCGCGGCGCGTTTTCGCGTGCCACGATCACCCGCTCGAAGCCCTGGTTGCGTGCTTCCTTCAAACGCTCCTCGCCATAGGCCACCGGCCGCACCTCGCCGGTGAGACCGACTTCGCCGAACACGGCCAGTTGCCGGGGCAGTGCCCGGCCATTCAAACTCGACGCCAGTGCCAGCACCACGGGTAGATCCCAGCCGGTCTCCGCGATCTGCATGCCGCCCACGACGTTCACGAACACATCGTGCTCCTGCAGCGACAGGCCGGTGTGCCGGTTCATGACCGCCAGCAGCATCGCGACGCGGTTGGCATCCAGGCCCTGGGCGATACGCCGGGGGGCACCAAAGCGCATCCGATCCACCAGTGCCTGCAACTCGATCAGCAGGGGTCGGCCGCCTTCCCGGGTCACCGTCACGATGCTGCCCGCGGCAGGCTCCGGGGCGCGGGCGAGAAAGATGGCGCCGGGGTTGCGCACCTCGGCAAGTCCATGGCTGGTCATCGCGAAAAAGCCCAGTTCGTGGGCGGCGCCGAAGCGGTTCTTGACGGCGCGCACGATGCGGAAGCGACTGCCGGCTTCGCTTTCGAAATACAGCACGGTATCCACCAGATGTTCGAGCACGCGCGGACCTGCGATCGCGCCTTCCTTGGTGACATGACCGATGATGATGACCGCGGTGCCCGTGCCCTTGGCAAAGCGCACCAGGGCAGCCGTGCATTCACGCAGCTGCGAAATCGCGCCTGCGCTCGCACCGACGTCCCCGGATGAGAGAGTCTGGATCGAGTCCACGACCAGCAGCCCGGCACGCTGCGCGCTGGCGTGGTCGAGGATGGCCGCCAGGTCACTCTCGGCCACCAGATTCAAGGTCGGCGCCTGCAGCTGCAGGCGCTGCGCGCGCAAACTGATCTGGGCGACCGACTCCTCGCCGCTTGCGTACAGCACCGGGCGGTTGGCACTCACGGCCGCGGCCGCCTGCAGCAGCAGCGTCGACTTGCCGATGCCCGGATCCCCGCCCAGCAGCGTCACCGAACCTGGAACCAGGCCGCCGCCCAACGCCCGGTCCAGCTCCGACAGGCCCGTCGTCAGGCGCACACTGGCCTCGGCGGTGGGGGCACTCAGGGGCTGCGGCACTGCGCCAGTAGCCGTGGGCGCAGCCTGGCTGGGCCGCGAACCACCCGCATCACGCGCGCCATCGCGACGCACCAGAGAATTCCACTCGCCGCAGCTTGGGCATTGGCCGACCCACTTCGCGGTCTGGCCTTCACAGGCGGTGCAAAAGAACGCGATAGTTGGCTTCATGGACGCCTGCGATGCCCCAAGAGCACCGGTTTGTGATCAGACACTCGGACTATGTTGCGGACAATGCTAGTTTATGCAACTTCGAGGCGAGCTGCGGTCAGGCTTGCGCATGGCTGCTGGATAAGAGGAACAGGTCTTGTCGACGTCCCCACATTTTCGCCGTCGCACGGTGCGTACGGGCGCGCGGTTTCGCGCGGTGCGCAAAGCGTGACCGCCGTCACACTTTTCCTGCAGCGTCGCGGAGACGCAGGCCGATGAGTTTGCGCGGCAAATTGCGGCTCGTCGGCCAGACGGACACCGGCAAGGTGCGCGAGCACAACGAGGACACGATTGCCTTCGATGCCGACATCGGGCTGCTGGTGCTCGCCGATGGCATGGGCGGATATAACGCCGGCGAGGTGGCCAGCGGCATTGCCGTAAAGACCATCGTCAACCTGGTGCGCGAATCGGTCGAGCGGGAAGACCTGCGCATCCCGGACCAGGCCACGAGCATGTCGCGCGCGAGCATTATCCTGCGTGATGCCATCCATCGCGCCAACAAGATCATCTACCAGACGGCACGAGCGCAGCCCCAATGCGAGGGCATGGGCACCACCGTGGTCGCGGCCTTGATGTTCGACAACAAGATCGCCGTGGCACACGTGGGTGATTCGCGCATGTACCGCCTGCGCGGCGATAAGTTTGAGCAGGTCACGATGGACCACTCGTTGCTGCAGGAACTGGTCGATCGGGGCTTCTACTCGCCGGAGGAGGCGCAGCGGGCCGCGAACAAGAACTATGTCACTCGTGCCTTGGGCGTCGAGTCGACCGTCGAGGTCGAGATCCAGGAAGTCCCCACCCAGAAGGGTGACTTTTATGTCTTGTGTTCGGATGGTCTCTCGGACATGGTCGAAGATGACGATATTCATTTAACGATCAGCACCTTTGGTGCTAATCTTGAGACAGTTGCTAAGCAGTTGATTCAGTTGAGTAATGACAATGGAGGTCGTGATAACGTCTCCGTCGTCATGGCACACGTGGCCGAGAACTTCCCTGCAAACAAGGGCGTTCTCGATCGAATCCTGGGCTGGCTGGGCTGATCCTTCGTTAAGAGGCACGCATGGCAAGGTTGATACTTAGCCTGGATAGCCAGGTGATGGCGGAA
>DATHOA010000128.1:0-26576 GCA_035485475.1 Steroidobacteraceae bacterium
CGCGTGCTGGAGCGTGAGGCGCAGGTCGTTGGCGAAGCGCTGGCGGCCTGCCGCGATGGCCTGGGGGTCGCGGTCGAGCGCGAGCACGCGGCCTTCTCCACCCACGGTCTCGAGAATGCGTGCCGTGTGGCCGCCGCGCCCGAACGTTGCATCGACATAGTACCCACCCGCCCTGAGATCCAATGCCGCGTGAACTTCATCGACGAGCACCGCAGCGTGCTCGTCGATGAGTCCGATCACTTTTGTTCTGGCGGGGCACCAGGCACCCCGGCCGACAGCTTTACTTCATTCAGTCCGACCGGCGTCACGCTACTGCGCAGCTCCGGCTTCACGGAGGCCCGGGACCCATGGTTCCAGGCGCTCTCGTCCCACAGCTCAAGGTGATTGCCCTGCCCGATGAGCATGGCGTCGCGCTGCAGGCCGGTGAATTCACGCAGCTCCCCCGGAATCAGCACCCGACCGGTACTGTCGATTTCCAGGTCCGTCGCGTAGCCGACCATCAGCCGCTGCAACCAGCGCACCTCCGCGTGAAGGTTGGGCAGGTTCAGGAGGTCGTCCTGGATCTTTTGCCAGTCGCTCAACGGGTAGATCATCACGCACTGGTCGCGGTCGACCGTGGCTACCAGTTGCTGCTCCCCGAGCTTGGCAAGGGCCTCTCGGACGCGACTGGGCAGAACCATCCGCCCCTTCACATCAAGAGTGACTTTTGCTGCACCGCGGAACATTAGACGTTATGACCCCCGGCGGGGCGGGAAACCCACTTCCCCCCACTTTTCCCCACCTGCGGGCACTATAGGAATCTGCGGTCCAATATGTCAATTGAATGAGCGGAAAAATTTGTCGTTGTCACAACGACTTATGGTCAAATCACGCCGCTCGGAGCCCGTCTCCCGCGGCAGTCTTCTTATCAATCAGAAGCTTGCTGCGGAAAGCTTATACAGTAGGTCACAATCTGGACCCCTGTAAAAAGAAGTCGGCCTGTAAGCCGGGTTCTGTCGAGAGCAATCATTCCTCTGGGACCCCTGTCACCAGGGGCCTCAAGCGGCCTACCCGGAAGCGCGCACGAATCGACGCTGCTGGTGCGGCCTTGCGGCCGACGAGCTGCTTCCCTATTTGGCCTTGCTCCACGTGGGGTTTACCTAGCCGTCGAGTGTTGCCACCGACGCGGTGCGCTCTTACCGCACCGTTTCACCCTTACCGGCCACTATCCGTTACCGGGCAGTGACTTAGGCGGTCTGTTCTCTGTTGCACTTTCCGTGGGCTCACGCCCCCCAGGCGTTACCTGGCACGTCATTCGCGGGAGCCCGGACTTTCCTCCACGTCCCAACCGATGGAACACAGCGATTGCCCGGCCGACTTCACCGGCCACCATACGGAGTTATCGGTCGCGGCTCAACTGCAGCGCAAGGTCATACGCATCCGAGCGTCGTCCCCCGGCCAGCTGTGCGGCGATGCCGGCAGCCTTGCCCGGCGGCAACTCGGGCAGCAGCAGTTCCAGCGCCCGGCGCATCAGACTCAGGTCCGCACCGGCGGTGACCGGCGCGGCGCCCTGCACCACCAGTGTGATCTCACCACGCTGCAGATTCGGGTCCTGGCCCGCGACCGCGCACAATTCCTCAAGCGTGCCGCGATAGATGGTTTCGTGAAGTTTGGTGAGCTCGCGGGCAATAACGGCCGCACGCTGGCCGCCGAATTGTGTTGACAAGTCAACCAGACTGTCCGCGATCCGGTGTGGCGCCTCGAAGAACACCATGGTACGAGCCTCCATCGCCAGCGCGCTCAACCGGCTGCGGCGTTCACGGGCCGCGGCGGGCAGAAATCCCTCGAAACAGAACCGATCGACAGGCAACCCGGCCAATGCCAGGGCCGCAGTGATGGCCGAAGGCCCGGGCACCACGCCCACTGGAATACCCTGCGCGACTGCGGCCCGCACCAGCTCGAATCCCGGATCACTCAGCAGCGGCGTGCCGGCATCGCTGACCAGTACCACCCGGGCTCCCTGCGTGAGTCGCCCCAGCACTTCCGGCAAACGCTGGGTCTCGTTGTGGGCGTGCAGCGACAGCAACGGCTTTGCGAGCCCGATATGCTGCAGCAGTCCCAGCGTGTGGCGCGTGTCCTCGGCTACGACCAGGTCCGCGCCCGCCAGTGCTGCGCGCGCGCGATCGCTCAGATCGCCCATGTTTCCGATGGGAGTGGCGACGACTTCAAGTCGGCCCGGTTGATTCCCCATTATAATCCCTTGGAATTGGTCCCCTGTGATGGGCTCCATCCTCCGTTGAAAGGTAAGGCGCAGCAACCCATGTCCGAATCCCGACGATTTCTGCACTTGTGGCTGGCCACGCTGGTGGCGCTGCTGGGGCTGCAGCTGGCAAGCTGCGCCGACGTCCAATCGGGCGCCGAGCAGGCACCACCGGGCATTCCGCCGTCGGCCCCGGTCACGCATCAGACCGTGCCGCCGCCGCCGTCCTTCGTGCCCGGCCCACGCCTGCCGGGAAACCTGCCGACGGTCGGCGGCCCGCAGATTGCACTGCTGCTGCCGCTCACCGGCCGGCAAAGCGCATCGGCGATCGCGGTACGCGATGGCTTCGTCACGGCCTACTACTCGCGGCCCGCGTCCGACCGTCCGGGCCTGCGTATCTATGACACCGCGCAGATGAGCGTCGCCGCGGCCCTCAATCAGGCGACCGGGGATGGCGCGGGCCTCATCGTCGGTCCCCTCACGCGCGAAGAAGTCGCCGCCGCGGCCGCCTACACCGGCCCGCGGCCGCCGCTGCTGACCTTGAATGCCGTCACGGGCACCCCCGCCGCCGGCAACGTGCTGTACCAGTTCGCGCTCTCGCCGGAGGAGGAAGCCCGTCAGGTCGCCCGGCGCGTGGTCGCGGACGGCAATCGCGCCGGCGTCGCACTGGTGCCGGGCAGCGACTGGGGACGACGCGTGCTTGCCGCCTTCACGCAGGAATTGAACGCGGCCGGCGGCCAGTTGCTGGATTCGGCCAGCTACGATGCCGGCAGCACCGATTACGCGGCGGCCATCAGCCAGGTGTTGCGCATCAGCGAGAGCGAGTCACGCAACAAGCGCCTCGAGTCCGTACTGGGTACACGTCTGACTTTTCAGCCGCGCCGCCGCGGCGATGTGGCCTTCATCTTTGCTCCCGGGCAAGCCCAGCAGGAGCGGTTGCTGCGCCCGCAATTGAAGTTCTACTTTGCCGGCGACGTGCCAACCTATGCGACGGCTGATGCCTTCGAGCCAAACGTCAACGCCAACCAGGACCTCGACGGCCTGATCTTTCCGGACGCACCGTGGATGCTGGGCGGTGCGATCGTTGATAGCGTGCGTGATGCAACCAATGCGGCGTGGCCCACCGGCGGGCCGAAGCGCAATATGCTCTTCGCCTTTGGCTTCGACGCCGCAAGACTTGCGACCGCGCTGCGTTCAATGCCGGCGCAAAGCGGCAACGCAACCAGTCTTAGCGTCGACGGCCTCACCGGCCACCTCACGATCGCCGCGGATGGTCATGTGCTGCGCGACCTGATGTGGGCGCAGATCCGCAACGGCGAGCCGCGGCTGGTGAACTGAGGGCAGCGGATGACCGCGGCGCAAATGCTCGGCGCGCGTGCTGAACAGATTGCAGCGGACTATCTGCAGGGGCGTGGTCTTACCATCCTGGAACGCAATTTCCGGCGGCGCCTGGGCGAAATCGACCTGGTGGCCCGCGACGGCGGGGTACTGGTCATCGCCGAAGTGCGCACCCGCAGCAGCAACGCCTTCGGGGGCGCCGCGGGCAGTGTCGACGGCCGCAAGCAACGGCGCATCATCCGCGCGGCCGCACAGCTGCTGCAGCAGCATCGTGAATACGCGGCACTGCCCGTGCGCTTCGATGTGTTGATTGTGAACGGCCCGACGTCCAAGGCGCCCGAAGTAAACTGGCTACGTCATGCCTTCGAAGCGTGAGCCTATTTGACGACCTTCAGCTGCGGGCGCGGCCGCCCTTCTTCCGCGGCGGGCGGCTTCGGCGGTGAAGGCGGGGGCAGCGGGCCCAGATCGGCTTCCGAGAACACCATGCCCTCGCCGGTTTCGCGCGCGTAAATGCCGAGCACCGCCCCGATGGGCGCACGCACATGGTGAATGGCGCCGGCAAACCGTGTATCCAGTTCCAGCCAGTCGTTGCCGATATTCAGCCGTTCGGTCGCGTCGTAGCTGATGTTCAGAACGATCTTGCCGTCCTTCACGAAGGCGCGCGGCACATCCACGGCGTGCCGATCGACATCGACAATGACATGGGGTGTCTGGCCGCCGTCGGTCATCCACTGATGCATGGCCCGCAGCAGATAGGGTCGCTTGGGAGGAAGGGACGTTTCGCTCACGTTCGCACTGATCCGTAGAAAGCTTACGGAACCCGCATTTCCTGTTCCGTGTCCGACAGGCTATCGCGAAATGCCGGTCTGGAGAACACATGGTTGGCGTATTTGATGATCGGGGCCGAGGTCAGCTCAACCTCGTAGCGCGCCAGCCGCCACAGCACCGGCGCGATGGTGGCATCCACCATCGAGAATTCGTCGGAGAGAAAGTAGGGCCGGACTTTGAACAGCTCCTCGCTCTGGACGATGGTGTCGCGCAGCGTCTTCCTGGTCTTCAGGGAGGCTTTGCGGTCCGGCTCGGCCTCAATCTGGTACACCAGCGGATACCAGTCACGCTCGACGCGGTGCAGGGCCAGCCGGAATTGCGCCCGCGCCACTGGATCAACCGGCATCAGCGGCGGATGGGGAAAGCGCTCGTCCAGGTACTCCATGATCACGCGCGAGTCGTACAGCACCAGATCACGGTCGACCAGGGTTGGCAGGCTGTGGTAAGGATTCAGGTCGAGCAGATCCTCAGGCAGACGTCCCGGCTCGACACTGATGATGTCGATGCCGATACCCTTTTCCGCCAGCACAATGCGAGTCCGATGGCTCCACAGGTCATTGGGCGCGGAAAACAGAGTCATGATGGACCGTCGGCTCGACAAAGGGCTTACTCCGTGTCCCCATGTCCCGGGGTGAGCGTCAGTGGACGTTCTTCCAGTACTCGCGCTTGAGCAAATAAGTCAGTGCCGTAAAGGCCAGCAGGAACAATACCACCTTGACACCCAGGGAGCGGCGCTGAACCTGTGCCGGTTCACCCACATAATCCAGGAAATTCACCAGGTCGCGAACGGTGGCCAGATATTCCTCGTGGGAGAGGCTGCCCGGGGCGACCTGCACGAAGTGGTCGAATACCTGCTCCTTGTTCACCGTCCTGAACACCGCAACCTTGACGCCTTCCAGGGTGGAGAGCACATGCGGCATGGCCACGCTGGGAAGCTGCAGGTTGTTCGCACCCGTCGGGCGCGTCGGATCCGAGAAGAAGGTGGTCAGGAAGCGGAACAGATAGCCGTCACCGCGGGCACGGGCGATCAGCGACAGATCCGGCGGCACTTTGCCGAACCAGGTCAGCGCATCCGCGGACGGCATTGGCGTCCCGACATAGTCACTGGGCTTGGCACCGGCCGGCAGCAGGAACTTCTGCAGCTGGTCCGGCGTAATCTGCAGATCATCGGCCATGCGCGAATAGCGCATGTACTTCAGTGAGTGGCAGCCCCGGCAATAGCCGGCGAAGTCACGCACACCGCGCTGCAGGGAGGCGACATCGGCCACGGAATTGGCCGGCTCCCAGGATTCCCAGTCAGCGCCGAAGCCCTTCAGCCGCTCCTCTTCGTCCTTTTTCTTCTTGTCCTCCAGTTGCTGCTGCGCCACTTTGGACGCCAGGGCCATGGCCGCCTGCACGCTGCCCGGTGCGGCGGCCGGTGCGGACGAGCTCGCATCCGGCGCCGAAGCATCGGCACCCAGCGCGAGGCCTGCGGCACTCATTAGCAGCAGCGCCGCAAACCCGGAAGTCAGCAGTGCCTGTTTCGCGCTATTCACTCTAAGCATGGGCCTCAAACCTCACGCGATCGGGCACTGGTTTGACCCTCTCGAACCGGGTGTAGAACGGCATCAGTATGAAGAAGACGAAGTAACCGCCAGTGGCGAGTCGTCCCAGGATCACCATATTCGGGGTCGGCTCCTGCAGGCCCAGATACATAAGTGACAGGAACGAGACTGTGAACAGCGTCAGGAACGCCTTCGACCACGGGCCCTTGTAGCGGATCGATTTGACCGGCGAGCGATCCAGCCACGGCAGCAGCAGGAAACACACCAGCGACAGCGCCATCAAAAGTGCGCCCAGGCGCTGGTCGGGGATGGCCCGCAGGATGGCGTAGTACGGCGTGAAGTACCACGACGGCGTAATCGGGTTCGGCGTCGAGAAGATGTCCGTGGGCTCGAAGTTCGCGTGCTCCAGGAAATAGCCCCCCAGGGTCGGGGCAAAGAACACGATGGTGGCGAAAATCACCAGGAACACCGAAATCCCGAACGAATCCTTTACGGAGTAATAGGGATGGAACGGAATGCCATCCACCGGGTGGCCGTCCTTGCCCAGGTTCGCCTTGATCTCGATGCCGTCCGGATTGTTCGATCCGGTGCGCCGCAGCGCCACCAGGTGCAGCACCACCAGCAACAGCAGTGCCAGCGGCACCGCCACCACGTGCAGGGCGAAGAAGCGATTGAGGGTGGAATCGGCAATGCCGTAATCGCCGCGGATCCATTCCACCAGGGTCGGTCCGATCACCGGAACGGTACCAAAGATGTTCACGATTACGTTTGCCGCCCAATAGGACATGTTGCCCCAGGGCAGCACGTAACCCATGAACGCCTCGGCCATCAGCGCCAGATATACCAGCATGCCAAACAGCCACAGCAGCTCACGCGGTGCACGGTACGAGCCGTACATGATCGCGCGGTACATGTGCAGGTACACGACGAGGAAGAAGGCTGACGCACCAGTGGAGTGCAGGTAGCGGATCAGCCAGCCGTAGTGGACCTCGCGCATGATGAATTCGACCGAGTCGAACGCGGTGGCCTCGCCCGGCTTGTAGAACATCGTCAGGAAGATGCCGGTCACAAGCTGCAACACCAGCACGACGATGGCGATGAAGCCAAAAAAGTACCAGATGTTGAAATTCTTCGGCGCGTAGTAGCCGGTGGCCTGAGTTTCGATGAACTCCTTGACCGGTAAACGCTTGTAGAACCACGCCTTGAGACCCTTGCTCGGGTGCTCGTTCCCGGGCCCGCCAGAGTCTGCGGGTTTAACGGCTACCACCATCAGGCCGCTCCTTGTTATCGTCACGCACGCACATCACCACCAGGCGCGGGACCCATGTTTCCGTTGCTCAGGGGGGCGGCGCATTATACACACAACAAAGTCCCGCCTTCGTTCACGTCGGTGTGACTTTTGTGGCGAGCCCAGTGGGAAATCCAGAGGCAGGAATGAGTCGGATCGGTCGGGTCTTCATGTTCGTTACGGCATCGGTGGTCAGCGGCCTGGCCTTGGCGTTCATCATCGTTGCCTGGCGACCGGAGCTGCTCAGGGTGTCGCGGCCCACACCACCCCAGGCCGCTGCGCTCGACCCATTGACCGTCCCCGCTCCTGCCGGCAGTCAGGCCGCAGTCGAAAAATCCAGTGCGCCCCCGGTCGCGGTCGCGGATCCGCAGACCATCCTGTTCCCCGGCCGTGATGCCTGGTCCTATGCGGATGCGGTCCAGCGCGCCGCACCGGCCGTGGTCAACATTTCCAGCTCCTGGACCGTGACCGAACGCGTGCAGCCCAATGGCTTCGAGGCATTTTTCGGCGACCAGGCGCCCCGCTACCTCAATCGTACCGAGCACAGCCTGGGCTCGGGCGTCATCGTGGATACCGAGGGCCATATCGCCACCAACAATCACGTCGTCGAAAATGCCGATCGGGTGCGCGTGCAGCTGGCTGACCACCGTGTGGCCGTGGCCCGGGTCGTCGGCCGGGACCCGGACTCGGATCTTGCCCTGCTGAAAATTGACCTCGAACACTTGCCGATCATGCCGTTCGGGCATTCCGACCAACTGCGGGTCGGGGATGTGGTGCTGGCCATCGGCAATGCCCTGGGGCTGTCGCAGACCGTCACCCACGGTATCGTCAGCGCGACGGGCCGCGGCCAGCTCGGACTTGCGACCTTCGAGAATTTCATCCAGACCGATGCGGCCATCAATCTGGGCAATTCCGGGGGCGCCCTGATCAACACCCGCGGTGAGCTGGTGGGCATCAATACCGCCATTGTCGCCAAGACCAGTGGCGCGGAAGGCATCGGCTTCGCCATACCCGTGAACATGGTGCGCGGGGTCATGCACGAACTGATCACCCGCGGCAAGGTCGTGCGCGGCTGGATTGGTATCGTCCCCGAGGATTTCTCCGATGACCAGGCCATCAGCCTTGGCCTGGCACATGGCGGCGTGGTGGTCATAAATCTGATCCCGGACAGCCCCGGGCAGGCGGCCGGCCTGCACCGCGGCGACATTCTCACCTTCTGCGACGGCGCCACCGTGAAAAGCTCGCAGGACCTTCTGGCGCATATCGCAAGCTCGCGGCCGGGCACCACGATCAAGATCACCGGACTGCGCGGCCGCACGACGTTTGAAGGGACCATCCCGGTGCGTCAACGCCCCCCCGAAATCCTCAAGGAGTCAGCGCCATGACGCAGCACTCGCCCACGCCCGGTACCGAAGCCAGCCTGACACTGCACCGCTTCGCGGACCGCGGACAGCTGCAGGTGGCCATCGAGCAGCGCCTGCAGCAGGTGCTGACCGGAACCGCCGGCACTGCGCCGGTGGTCATGCTCTCCGGCGGCAGCACACCCATTCCGGCGTATCTGCAGCTGGCGACCCGCGGGCTGGTCCCGGCGCCGGGGCTCACGGTCCTGTTCTCCGACGACCGCTATGTGCCTTCCGATTCGGACCAGAGCAATTACCACCAAAGCCGCGCCCTGTTCACCGCGCTCGGACTGAGCCCGACGCAGGTGCTGCGCATCCGCACCGAGTTGCCGTTGGCACAGGCCACCGCGGACAGTGAAAGCCGGCTCACTCAGCTGCTCGGCGGCGGCCGCAGGATTACCCTGGGGCTACTCGGAATCGGTGCGGACGGGCACACCTGTTCGCTGTTTACTGCTGCCGATCTGGAGCGGTCGCGCGGGCGGTTGGCCATCAGCGTGCACCGGCCCGATGGGCGCGACGCCGTCAGTGTCACCCCAGCGGTACTCGAATGCGTCGATCAGCTGATCTTCCTGGTGGCCGGAGCCGACAAGCGCACCGCGGTCGATGGGCTGCTGCAGCGCCGCCCCGAGCTCACGGCCTGGGCCGCCGTGCGCGGTTGTCGGTCCGTGGAGGTCTGGGCCGACGCCAGCGCCCTGCCTTCCTAGGCGTGCGTCAGCCCAGCATCGGCCAGCGCGTCCAGCCTTCGGCCGTTGCGCCCGGATCGTGCCAGCCGCAGTCGCCGTGAATGATCTTGAAAGCCTCCGGTGGACCCCAGGTACCGGGCTCGTACTGATACACCGGTGTCACCTCATTCAATACCGGGTCGACGGCGGCCCACGCGGCTTCGACCTCATCTTCGCGTGCGAACAGCATGGCATCGCCGCTGAGCGCATCACCGATCAGGCGTTCGTAGGGCTCCATTTCATCGCTGCCCTTCTGATCGACGAACAGCTCCACTTCGCGTCCGACCATGCGTTCGCCGGCTTGCTTGGCGTGCGCACCCCAGGCGATGGCCACATCCGGTCCAAGACGAAATCGCACATAGTTCGGCTGACACGGTTTCGCATCCCCGAATACGCGCGCCGGTGGTGGGCGCAATTCCACGACCACCTCGGTGGCCGTGACCGGCAGGCACTTTCCGGCCCGCAGATAGAACGGTACGCCGCTCCAGCGCCACGAATCGATGGACAGGCGCAGCGCCGCGAAGGTCTCAACCTTTGAATCCGGCGCAACCCCGGGCTCATCCCGGTAGCCCCTGAACTGCCCCCGCACCAGGTCTTCCAACTGCAGCGGACGCAGTGCCTTGAACACCTTGACCTTCTCATCGCGCATTGCATCGCCACTGCCGTTCACCGGCGCTTCCATGGCCAGGAACGCCACCACCTGCAGCAGATGATTCTGGATCACGTCGCGGATGGCGCCCGCCTCGTCATAGAACTTGCCGCGGCCCGCGACGCCGATTTCCTCGGCCATCGTGATCTGCACGCTGGCCACATAGTTGCGGTTCCAGATCGGCTCGAGAAAGGAGTTCGCAAAGCGAAAGTACAGCAGGTTCTGCACCGGCTCCTTGCCAAGGTAATGGTCAATGCGGAATATTGAACGCTCGTCGAAGATCTTGTGCAGCGTCTGGTTGAGGGCGTGAGCGCTCGCCAGGTCGCGGCCGAACGGCTTCTCGATGACCAGCCGTGCGCCCTTGTCGCACCCGGCCGCCGCCAGTTGCGTGACCACGATGGGGAACATGCTGGGCGGTATGGCCAGGTAGTGCAACGGATGCTGTGCGGTGCCCAGGAGCTTGCGCAGCTGCTGGAAGGTCTCAAGTGACCCGTAGTCGCCATCCACGTACTGGACCAGCGCCACGAAGCGCTCGACCACGGCGGAATCCGCGTCCTTCACATAGTTCTTGAGACTGTCGCGCAGCCGCTCGATGAGCTGATCCCGATTCCAGCCGGCCTTGGCCACGCCAATCACGGGCACCGTCAGGCGACCGCGGTGCACCAGTTGATACAGCGATGGAAAGATCTTCCGATGGCACAGGTCCCCGGTGGCGCCAAACAGCACCAGCGCGTCGGCGGCTTCACGCATGGCCGAATTCATGGTGTTAAGCCTTGGTCTCGTGGTGACCGCCAAAGCCCAGACGCATGGCCGAGAGCACTTTATCGGCGAACTCCGCCCGACCTCGCGATTCGAAACGTGCATACAGCGCGGCCGTGAGTACGTGCGCCGGGACACCCTCCTCGATCGCAGCCTCGACGGTCCAGCGGCCCTCTCCCGAGTCGGACACCCGCCCGGCGAAGTCGCCAAGCGATGGATCGCGCGCCAGCGCCTCAGCGGTGAGATCCAGCAGCTGGGAGGTGATGATGCTGCCACGGCGCCACACCTCAGCGATCTGCGCCACATCAAACGAGTACTGGAACAGGCGCGGCTGGGCGAGGGGCGCGGTTTCGGCATCCTCGCCCCCCTTGTGATCCAGGCCGATGTTGGCGTGCTTGAGAATATTGAAGCCTTCCGCATAGGCCGCCATCAGACCGTACTCGATGCCGTTGTGAACCATCTTCACGAAGTGGCCACCGCCGTTGCCGCCGCAGTGCAGGTAGCCCTGCGCAGCCGTACCGTGCGCGGCACGGTCGGCGGCCGATGGAGGTACACCTGCCGGCGCCAGGGTCGCGAAAATCGGATCGAGGTGCGCGATGACCTGTGGCTCGCCACCAATCATCTGGCAGTAGCCGCGCTCCAGGCCCAGCACGCCGCCGCTGGTGCCCACGTCCACGAAGTGGATTTTCAACTTCGCGAGTTCATCGGCACGGCGAATGTCATCGTGATAGTGCGAGTTGCCGCCGTCGATAATGATGTCGCCGGGACTGAGCAGAGGCGCCAGCTGCGCAATCACGCCGTCGACGACGCTCGCCGGCACCATCAGCCAGATCGCACGCGGTGTGGCCAGACCCTTTACCAGGTCCGCCAGGGTATTGACGCCCTTGGCGCCGTCGGCCGCCGCCGCCTTCACGGCCGCCGCCTCGTTCGCATAGGCGACGATCTCGTGTCCACTGCGCAACAGGCGTTTCACCATGTTGGCGCCCATGCGCCCCAGACCAATCATTCCAAGTTGCATGTGGACTCCTCTAGCTAGTTCGGTACGCGACGGATCTGCGCGCCGACACCGGCGAGCTTCTCCTCGATAGTCTCGTATCCCCTGTCGATGTGGTAGATGCGCTCGATTTCGGTGCGCCCCTCGGCAACCAGGCCGGCCAGGACCAGACTGGCCGAGGCGCGCAGATCCGTGGCCATTACCGGCGCCGCGGTCAGCCGTTCGACACCGCGAATGATGGCCGTGTTCCCCTCCAGGCGGATCTCCGCACCCAGGCGCCGCATCTCCAGCATGTGCATGAAGCGGTTCTCGAAAATGGTTTCGATAATGGTGCCCACCCCGACCGCGACGGTATTCAGTGCCGCGAATTGCGCCTGCATGTCGGTCGGAAATGCCGGGTACGGCGCGGTGCGCACATCCACGGCGCGCGGCCGCCGGCCGCGCATGTCGACCTCGATCCAGTTGTCACCGATATCCACGGTGGCACCGGCCTCGCGCAGCTTGGCGGTAACGGCATCCAGGTGCTCCGGGCGGGTGTTCTTGATACGCACGTGACCGCGGGTAATGGCGCCGGCCACCAGGTAGGTGCCGCTCTCGATGCGATCCGGCAGCACCTCGTAGGTGGTGCCATGCAGCTTCGTGACGCCCTGGATGACGATCTTGTCGGTGCCCGCACCCTTGATCTTCGCGCCCATGGCAATCAGAAAGTTGGCCAGATCCACCACTTCGGGCTCGCGCGCGGCGTTCTCCAGCACGGTCTCACCGTCGGCGAGCGTCGCGGCCATCATCAGATTCTCGGTACCGGTCACGGTGACCGCATCCAGTACCAGGCGTGCACCCTTGAGGCGTCCGGCGCGGGCGCGAATATAGCCGCCCTCGATCTGGATATCGGCGCCCATGGCCTGCAGGCCTGCCACATGGATGTTGACGGGCCGCGCACCGATGGCGCAGCCACCCGGCAATGACACATCCGCGCGACCAAAGCGGGCCACGAGCGGGCCCAGCACCAGGATCGAGGCCCGCATGGTCTTCACCAGGTCGTACGGCGCGAAGCATTCCTTCAGGGTCGAGGCATCCACCTCGATGCGCAATCCTTCGGCGATGGTCACACTCACGCCCATGCGGCCGAGCAGTTCGATGGTGGTGGTGACATCCTTCAGGTGCGGCACATTGCAGATTGTCACAGGCTCCGAGGCCAGCAGACCTGCCGCCAGAATCGGCAGCGTCGCGTTCTTCGCGCCGGAGATGCGCACTTCGCCCTCGAGCGGCACGCCGCCCGTTATCTGTAATTTATCCATTGGACCTTGTTGCCCACTCATCCGGAGTGAAGGCTTCAATCGACAGCGCGTGGATTTCACGGCCTACCAGCTCACCGAGCGTGGCATAGACCAGCTGGTGGCGGGCAATGCCGCGTTTGCCTGCAAAAGCCTGCGCCACGATTCTGGCGGAATAATGGGTGTTGTCCGGTGATTGAACCAGAACCTGTGCGCCGGGGAGGCCGGCGCGGATGAGTTCAGCAACTTTCTCGGGATTCATACGCACCAATGGTAGCAAATGCCCGCCCCTGAGCCTCAAGGCGAGCGGCAGCGGGGCCCTCGTTCGGGGTATTCTTGTCGCGGAGATACTCAAGATGACCGCCGCAACTGCCGCCAGATTTGTCGAAGATGCCGTGCTGCTGAGCACCGCGCGCCGTGCCTTGGCCATCGAGGCGCGCGCCGTGGAGTCCCTGGGTGCCCGGCTCGGCCCGCAGTTCGTGGCGGCCTGTCGGCTGTGCCTGGCCTGCACCGGCCGGGTGATTGTCACGGGCATTGGCAAATCGGGCCACGTCGGCCGCAAGATTGCCGCCACTCTGGCCAGCACCGGCACTCCGGGATTCTTTCTGCACGCCGCCGAAGCCAGCCACGGCGATCTGGGCATGATCACCGCGAACGATGTGGTGCTCGCCCTGTCCAATTCGGGTGAGAGCCCCGAACTGGTGTTTCTGCTGCCCCATCTGAAACGTCTGGCGACGCCGCTCATCACCCTGACCGGCAATCCGGCCTCAACGCTGGCGCGCAATGCCACGGTGAGCCTGGATGTGACCGTTCCGGAGGAGGCCTGCCCCCTGAACCTGGCCCCGACCGCCAGCACCACCGCCATGCTCGCCATGGGTGATGCGCTCGCCGTCACCCTGCTCGAAGCGCGCGGCTTCACGGCCGGCGATTTTGCACGCTCGCATCCGGGCGGGTCGTTGGGACGGCGCATGTTTCTGCGGGTCGAAGACATCATGCGTCGCGGCCCCGATCTGCCCCGCAGCGCCCCCACCGCAACGCTCGCGCAGGGCCTGCTCGAAATGTCGCGCAAGGGCTTGGGGATGACCGTGGTGGTGGACGGCGAGGATGTCGTACTGGGGGTATTCACCGATGGCGACCTGCGCCGGTTGCTGGACCGACAGGTTGATATCCATGCCTTGCGCATGCAGGACGTCATGACGGTGAAATGTCGCACGATTGGCCCGCAGGAGCTGGCCGCGGCCGGCGCACAGCTGATGGATCAGCACCGCATCACGGTGCTGCCCGTGGTCGCGGATGGACACCTGCTCGGCGCCTTCAATGTGCACGACCTGCTGCGCGCAGGCGTGATGTAGGAGAGCGCACCTGGCACGCCGAAAATCATCCGCGGCCGCGATTCGCCTGCTGATCCTGGATGTGGATGGCGTGCTCACCGATGGCTGCCTGTATTACGGCGCGCGCGGCGAGCAGCTGCAAAGCTTCAACATCCAGGACGGCCACGGACTGAAGTCGCTGGCGCATGCCGGCATCAATGTCGCCGTCATATCCGGGCGCCGCTCGGCGGCGGTGACGCGTCGCTGCCGCGAACTCGCCATTGCCCACGTGATCCAGGGCAGTCGCGATAAGGTGCACGACTTCCGCGCCCTGACCGTGAGGCTCGGTGTGACACCCGCGCAATGTGCATTCATTGGTGATGACGTCCCGGATGTTCCCTTGCTGCGCGAGGTCGGATTGGCTTTCGCGGTGGCTGATGCGCACCCCAGCGCCTGTGCTGCCGCACACCATGTAACCCGACTGGCGGGGGGCCGCGGCGCCGTGCGCGAGGTATGTGACCGGCTGCTGGCCGCGCATCCCGCGCGTCGTGGAACGGAACATTGATCTACCGGCTGCTCATACTGCTCGCGCTGGCATTGGTGGGCATCGCTGTGTGGCTGACGCTGTCGCCCCGGCAGGCCGAGCCGGTCACGGCGCAGAACAGCGGACCCGCACGGCCTGATTCGGGTTATGCGGCCACCGACGCGTCGCTGGTCGAGACCGGAGCCGATGGGCGGCCGCTGTACACGCTGCAGGCCCATCAGATACAACAGGAGCCGGACACCAACATCATCAACTTGTCGACGGTGCACATGAGCTTTCAAGACTCCGGTGGGGAATGGCAGGCTCACGCCGACCGGGCCCAGGCGCGCCAGGATGCCGGTCAGATCGATCTGAGCGGTTCCGTCGATCTGATCGGCCTGATTGCCGGGAATACCAAACCCCTGCACGCACTCACCGACAAGCTGCACATCGACACCCATACCAACCTGGTCAGCACGCGCTCCGGCGCCACGATCGACTGGGGTGGCATCGTGGTCCACGCGCCCAGCCTTGTGGTCAACACCAAGGATTACCGCGTTAGAATGGAATCAGATACCCATGGCCATGACGCTCCCTGACCTTTGCCGCCGGCACCCCGCAGTGGCGCGGCGCGGTCTGCTGGGGTTGGCTGCGGCCGCGGCAATCGCGGTGCTGACCGGTGCCGGTGGCGACCGAATGGTCAGCTGCACCGTCAGTGCGGGGCCAGGCAAGGAACCGGTAACCTGCAGTGCGCGCACCGTTGACCTGGACCGCAAGACCAACGTGATGCACCTGAGCGGCGAGGTGAAAATCTCGCAGGGCGATATCAGCGTTGCGGCGGACGCGGCGGAAGCCACCCTCAAGGCGGACTCCGAGAATTCCCACAAGTCGGACTCCAAGAATTCCCATTGGGTGTTCACGGGCAATGTGCACGTGCGCGCCGAACGCGAGGGCGATTTGCGCGCTGACCGTGCGACTGTCGAAATCATCAACAGCGCGCTGGCAAGTGCCCACGCGACCGGGTCGCCGGCGCAATTCGAGCAAACCCACGCGAAGAACGGCGACCTCGCCAAAGGCCACTCCGACACCGCCGATTACGACGTGATGGCGGGGACCGTGACGCTCACCGGTGATGCCGTGCTCACCCTCTCCGAGGGCCAGAACCTGTGGCGCGGGCCGTCCATCACCTACAACGTGCGCGAGCAGGATATCCAGCTGACCAGCGACGCGCCGGCTGGCAAGCGACCGCACATGACCCTCACCCCCAAGTCCGGCCGCGACGCCAATGCCGGAACCGGAAAACCGTGACTGAATCCTTCCTGAGCGCAACCCGCCTGGCCAAGAGCTACCGTTCCCGCAAAGTCGTTCAGGACCTGTCGCTGGAGGTTCGTGCCGGGGAGATCGTCGGCCTGCTCGGCCCCAACGGGGCCGGCAAGACCACGGCCTTCTACATGATCGTGGGCCTCGTGCCCTGCGACGCCGGCCGGATCACGCTGGGCGGCCAGGACCTGACCTTCGCGCCCATGCACCTGCGCGCCCGTGCCGGGCTGGGATACCTGCCGCAGGAGCCGTCAGTGTTCCGCAAGCTGTCGGTCGAAAAGAACGTCATGGCCATTCTCGAAACCCGGCCGGATCTCACCGAAGAGGTCCGCGAGGAGCGTCTGGAAGAGCTGCTGGAGGACTTCCGGATCGGTCATGTGCGCAACAGCCTGGGTTTGTCGCTGTCCGGGGGCGAGCGCCGGCGTGTCGAAATCGCCCGGGCCCTGGCGGCGAATCCGCGCTTCATCCTGCTGGATGAGCCCTTTGCCGGCGTCGACCCGATCTCCGTGCTGGATATCCAACGCATCATCCGCGAACTCACGACCCGCGGGATTGGCGTGCTGATCACCGACCATAACGTCCGCGAGACCCTCGGAATCGTCGGCCGGGCCTACATCGTCAACCAGGGAATGGTCATTGCGTCCGGAAGCGCCGAAGAAATCCTTGCAAACCCTCAAGTCCGTGAGGTGTACTTAGGGCAATCGTTCCGGTTATAGCACCGTCAGTTGGTGAATAACCCTTGTCTTTTCAAACCCTTATAAAGGGTCCCGTGCCCATAGTGCAAGAAACATGCTGAAACCGTCCCTGCAACTGCGTATGGGTCAGCAACTGACCATGACACCGCAGTTGCAGCAGGCCATCCGACTGCTGCAGATGCCGGCGCTCGAGCTGCAGGCCCATATCCGGGAGCTGCTCGAGAGCAACGTCATGCTCGAGCCCGTCGAAGACGCCGACACCACCAGCGGTTTCGAGGCCGTCGAACCCCCCGTGGCCGAACCCGAGGTCACCCAGGCCGCCGCCGCCGACCAGGAGCCTCAGGTCGAGGTCGTCGATGACCATTGGGGTGAGCAGTCCGTGGGGCCCGCCGACAGCTCCTGGAACGGCGAGGACGATGATCGCCAGCAGGAGTTCGCCGATTCTTCCGGCCAGACCGTTCAGGAGCATCTGCTGTGGCAGCTGGAATTGGCGCATCTGCCGGCCCGCTCCTTGGGGATAGCCCGCGCCATCGTCGATGCCATCAATGACGACGGCTACCTGATGGAGCCGCTGGCGGAGATCGCCAACACCCTGCGGCCGGAAATCGAGGCCGAGGTTGCCGAGATCGAACAGGTACTGCAGCGCGTCCAGCAGCTGGATCCACCGGGCATTGGCGCCCGGTCGGTCAGTGAATGCATCGAACTGCAGCTGCGGCAGCTCGACGTGGACACGCCGGGGCTCGGGACCGCCATCGCCATCGCGCGCAGCCACCTCGAGCTGGTGGCGGGGCGCGAAATGTCCCTGCTGCGACGCGAGCTGAAGACCACCGAGGACGAAATCGCCTGCGCGCTGACGCTGGTGCGCGCCTGCCACCCGCGCCCCGGGGCGACCGTCAGCGGGGGCTCGGCTGAATACGTGGTTCCGGATGTTTTTGTGCGCCGCAGCGATCATGGTGGCTGGTCGGTGGAGATCAATGCGGCTACCCTGCCAAGGGTGCGCCTCAACCATGGTTACGCGAGTCTCATCGGCCGCAGTGCCAGCCACGCCAGCATGCGAGCCCAGCTGCAGGAAGCGCGCTGGCTGCTGAAGAGCCTGGAGATCCGCAATGAGACACTCATGAAAGTGTCCCGCTCGATAGTCGAGCGGCAGACGGCCTTCCTCGAGGAGGGCGATGAGCTGATGCGACCGATGATCCTCAAGGACATCGCCGAGGCCGTCGACATGCACGAGTCCACCATCTCGCGGGTCACATCCGGCAAGTACATGCACACCCCGCGCGGCGTCTACGAGCTGCGCTACTTCTTCTCCAGCCAGGTTGAAGGTGCGGACGGTTCGGGCACCTCCTCCACGGCCATTCGCGCGAAGATCCGCAAGCTTGTCAAGGATGAATCCGCCGATTGCCCACTGAGCGATGGAAAAATTGCGGAATTGCTCTCAGGCGAGGGAATTCCGGTGGCCCGCCGCACGGTAGCCAAGTACCGTGAAGGCATGGGCATTGCGCCGTCCAACGAGCGGCGTCGAACAGGTTCCAGATAAATGTAAATGCGTCACCAAAAAAGAGGAGACGTCCAATGAGGCTAAACGTCAAGGGTCATCACATCGAAATCACGGCAGCACTGCAAACCTATGTGGAGAAGAAACTGGTGCGGGTCGTGCGTCATTTCGATCAGGTTATCGACATCCATTGCGTCCTGACCGTAGAAAAACTTGCCCAGAAGGCCGAAGCAACGCTGCATGTCAGCGGCTGCGACATCCACGCGGATGCCTCGGATCCCAATATGTATGCGGCAATCGACGCGCTGACTGACAAGCTCGATCGCCTGGTGACCAAGCACAAGGAGAAGCGCGGCGATCACCGCGCCAGCGAAGGCCGCGAGGCGCGCCTGTAGACCACACCGGTGCGCCCGGGACCGCCCGGGCGCACTTGCGCCGCTGATGCCGCAAAGCTAGTGTCGCAAACGTGCGCATCATCGTTATCAGCGGACTGTCAGGTGCGGGCAAGAGCATTGCCCTGCATATGCTCGAGGATCTCGGGTATTACTGCATCGACAACATGCCCGCCGCGCTGCTCAAGCCATTCGTCTCGCACACGGTGCGCAGTGCCGAAACCAGCTACCAGCGCACCGCCATCGGCCTGGATGCGCGCAACACGCCGCAGGAAGTCGCCACGGTCCCCGGCCTGCTGGATGAACTGAAGCGCAGCGGCATCCATTGTGAAGTGGTGTACCTGCTCGCCAGCGACGAGGAACTGCTGCGGCGTTATGCGGAGACGCGTCGCAAGCATCCGCTCAGTTCCGATCAGCGCGGCCTGCACGATGCCATCCAGCTGGAACGCGAGCTGCTCGCGCCCATCGCCAATGCCGCCGATCGCATCATCGATACATCGCGCATGGGTCTGCACGATCTGCGGCATCTCGTCCACCGCACCGTGGGCCACGAGGCGGATGGCCCGCTGACAATCACGTTTGAATCATTCGGCTTCAAGCGCGGTATCCCCGGCGATGCGGACTTCGTATTCGATGCCCGCACCCTCCCCAACCCCTACTGGGAGCCGACGCTGCGCCACCTGACAGGTCGCGATCCGGCAGTGATCGAATTCCTCAAAAGTCACGCGGCCGTGCAGCGCCTGATCGATGACATCGAGGCCTTCATCACCGGACGGATCGGTGAGTACCAGGCGACGAGCCGCGGCTATCTGACCGTCGCGGTGGGTTGCACCGGCGGCCGCCATCGCTCGGTGTACGTGGTGGAACAGCTGCTCACCCGCTTCACCTCGCGCTTCCCGCAGGCCATCGCCCGCCACAACTCACTGCCTGAAGGCTAGTACGAGCGTCCGACCAGCACGAACTCCCGTGCCGGCTCACCGCTGAACACACAGCGCTCATCCGTAATGGGCTCCTGCGCCAGCGGCGCGTTGCGCACGGTAAGCTTGAGACTCTTCAACTGCTGCTCGACCTTTGCCAGTGCGGCGCCTTGCGGCCGCGCCCAGGCCACACGCGCCCAGCCACGGAAATCGGCATTGGCCGAGTCCTCGTCGGCGGCTGCGCCATCCGCGGATTTGAAATGTTCGGCAAGGGCCTCGAAGCTGATGATGTCGGTGCGAATGTTGTCCGCCAGGCGCCGCTTTGCCGACTCGTGCAACGCGTCGTGGATGCTGCCGAGCAGCGCACTGATCTGCTCGATGAAGTGCTCGCGCAGCAGCGCCTGGGACTGGATCTTCTCGCCATTGCGCAGCTGATCGCGGCGTATATAGGTGACATTGCCCGCGGCGACATCACGCGCGCCGATATCGCAGATCACCGGGACACCGCGCTTGATCCAGGTCCAGCGCTTGTCGATGGCGCGGCCGGCCTTGCGATCCACCAGGGCCCGTATCGGTTCGCCGAAGGCATGGACGCGGTTCAACTGCATCGCCAGCGCCTCGCAGAACTCCACTACGCCGGCATCCTCCGGCTTGTCGCGCAGCATCGGGATCAGCACGATCTGTCGGGGCGCGACGATGGGCGGCAGGCGCAAGCCATCATCATCGCCATGCGTCATCACGACCCCGCCAACCAGGCGGGTCGAGACACCCCAGCTCGTTGTATGTGCGAAGGCCAGGTCGCCGGCCTCGGTCTGGTAGCGGATGCTTTGTGCCTCGGCGAAATTGGTGCCCAGGTAATGGGCCGTGCCGGCCTGCAGCGCCTTGCCATCCTGCATCATCGCTTCGATGGAATAGGTGTTGTCCGCGCCCGGAAAGCGCTCATGCGCGGGCTTCTCGCCGGCGACCACCGGCATCGCCAGCACGTCCTCCGCGAACGAGCGGTACACCTCCAGCATGCGCGCGGTCTCCTCGCGCGCCTCGGCCGCGGTCGCATGGGCCGTGTGCCCCTCCTGCCAGAGGAACTCGGAGGTACGCAGGAACAGGCGCGGCCGCATTTCCCAGCGCACGACATTCGCCCACTGATTCAGCAGCAGCGGCAGGTCCCGATGCGAGCGTACCCAGCGATGGAAGGCCGCGCCGATCACGGTCTCCGAGGTCGGCCGCACGACCAGCGGCTCCTCCAGCTTCGCGTCCGGATCCGGCTTCAATACACCATCAATCATCTTCAGGCGATGATGCGTGACAACCGCCATCTCCTTCGCGAAGCCCTCGACATGTTCGGCCTCGCGGGCGATGTAGCTCAACGGGATGAACAGCGGGAAATAACAGTTTTCATGTCCGGTGTCACGGAAACGGCGGTCCAGGAGCTCCTGCATCCGTTGCCACACCCCGTACCCCCACGGCCGGATGATCATGCAGCCGCGGACACCGGACTCCTCGGCGAGGTCAGCCTGGTCGACCACGGCCTGGTACCAGGCCGAAAAGTCACCCGCGCGGGTGACGGCAAGCGCGTGTTGCATGAAATTCCCTAGATGGCGTCGCAGCGGCCTATCTTACGTGAGCCGGACCCGTGATGAAGCCACGGCCGGCTGCACGATCGGCTCCCCGCTCATGAAATCCAGCAGCGTGTCGCGCGCCTGCATGGCGTCGCGGTATCCAAGGGTGATCAGCTCCTGGGTGAAGGACGCCTCGAACATCAGATAGCTGGCCAGCTGGCTGCCGCCGGCATCCTTGGCGCCGATCACGTGCAGCAGCGTGCGCAGGCCACGCGGCATCTCCTTGACATGGCGTGCGGCGATCACCCGCGGGTCTACGCTGGGCGCCAGCATCAGCGTGTCCACGTGTCGCAGCACGCGGGTCTGCATCGAGGCCTCCCCATCCGGCATCGTTTCGACCAACTGGTTGAACCGATCGGTCTGCTCGACATCCGCATATACCTGGTCGGTAAAGAGCGTATCGAGCATGAAGCCGAAGATCTGGCCCGGCGTCGGCAGCGGTTCCATGCCACTCTCCGGCGTCACGCCGGCCTCGCGGCGGGCCCGCACACCGATGATCAGCAAGCGGTCCGCGCCCAGGTGAATGGCCGGACTCAAGGGATTCAGCTGCCGCATGGAACCGTCGCCAAAATAAGTCTCCCCCAGCTTGACCGGCGGAAACAGTACCGGGATGGCGGCGCTCGCCATGAGGTGATCGAGCCGCAGCCGCTCGCGCCGCCCGGCCCGCTGGGAGCGGGCCCAGTTGTTGATCTTCTCCGTGCCATCGAAAAACGCGATTGACTGGCCCGTCTGATAACAGGTGCTGCTCAGCGCCAGGCCACGCAGATGGCCACGCTCAATGCTGGTACGCACGCCGGACCAATCGATGCGGGAGGTGAGCAGTTCGCGCAGCGGCGAATTGTCCAGCAGCGAATCCGGCGTCGCCGCCACGACGCCACCGGAAATCAGGGCAGTGAGCCAGCGCGCGCCCGCCAGCAGCATGTGTCCGGTGTCCACCTTGAACACCTGCGAGACACGGAAATTGGACCACACTTCGGTCAGTCCGGCCACGGCGGTGCGCCAGTGGTAGGCCTGTGAGGCGAGGACGCTGGCGGACACCGCGCCGGCGGAGGTTCCGGCGATGACGGGAAAGGGGTTGCGATTGCGCGGCAGCAGCTCGGTCAGCGCCTGCAGCACGCCCACCTGATAGGCGGCGCGGGCACCGCCGCCAGTGAGGACCAGCCCGACGACTGGCCGCGCGCGCATCAGGTGAGATGAACCTTCAGGATCTGCATGGAGTTGGTTCCACCCTGCACCCCTGAGAGCTCACCCTTGGTCACGATCACCAAGTCCCCCTGGCGCACCAGCTCCAGTTCGAGCAGGCGCGCAAAGATGGCATTGTAGAGGGCCTCTGCGGTGTTGCAGCCCACGACATCAAACATTACCGGAAACACGCCGCGGTACATGGTCACGCGGCGACCGGTTGCCTCGTTGCGGGAGAATGCGTAGATGGGGATGTCGGAACGCAGCCGCGACATCCACAAGGTCGTGGCGCCGGTCTCGGTCAACGCCACGATGGCCTTCACGTGCATGTGGTTGGCCGCGTACATCACGGCCATGGCGATGGCTTCCTCGGTACCCTCAAACATGCTGCCCTCGTCGCGCTGTCGCGGCCGGGCATGGCCAAACTGGTACTTCTCGGCGCCGCGGATCACATCCGCCATGGCCTCAACCGCCTTCAGCGGATAGCGGCCCGTGGCTGTTTCGGCGGACAGCATGACCGCATCGGTGCCGTCCATGACGGCATTGGCGACATCGGAGACCTCGGCGCGCGTCGGCACCGGGTTCTGGATCATCGATTCCATCATCTGCGTGGCCGTGATCACCACTCGATACAGGGCGCGCGAGCGGTGGATGATGGTCTTCTGCAGACTGGTCACCTCCGCATACCCCATCTCCACGCCCAGGTCACCGCGGGCCACCATGACGACATCGGAGGCTTCGATGATGCTGTCGAGGTTGGTGATGGCCTCGTGACGTTCGATCTTGGCGACGATGCGGGCATCACCGCCGGCCTCGCGCACCAGGCGCCGCGCGAGCTTGATATCGGCCGCGTCACGGGCGAAGGAGACCGCGACATAGTCCACCTTCTCCTCGGCCGCGAAGCGGATGTCGTCACGATCCTTGTCGGAGAGCGCCGGGGCGGAAATACCGCCGCCCTGCCGATTCAATCCCTTGCGGTCTGAAAGCGGGCCGCCGACTTTGACGCGCGTGTGGATGCGCGTGCCTTCGACTGCGAGCACCTCCAGCACGATCTGCCCATCGGACAGCAGCAACACATCCCCGCTCACCACATCGTGCGGCAGGTTCTTATAGGCCGTGCCCACCACGTTGATGTCGCCGCCCTTCGGATCCAGCGCGGTATCGAGCGCGAACTGCGCGCCCTCCTCCAGCTGGATCGGGCCGTTGGCGAAACCTTCGATACGGATCTTCGGCCCCGACAGGTCCAGCAGAATGCTCACGATTTCCTGCGCCTTCACCGCCGCCGCGCGCACCATGTCCAGGCGGCGCTTCAGGTCGGCACGCGTGCCATGCGAGGCATTCAGCCGCACGACGCTCAGGCCCGCCTTCATCATCTCGATGAGCACCTTCGGGTCATCCGTCGCCGGACCCGCGGTGGCGACGATCTTGGTGCGTTTCAGATACTTGACTGCGTCCAAGGGTCCTTGTGGGCTTTTAGAGCTGTTCATGAACGCGCTTCCAGAATGGCAACCGCCGGCAGTGTCTTACCCTCGACGAACTCGAGGAAGGCACCCCCGCCGGTGGAGATATAGGAAATTCCCTGCTCCACATCATACTTCTCAATGGCCGCGAGCGTATCGCCTCCCCCGGCAAGCGAAAAGGCCTTGCTCTCCGCGATGGCGCGCGCCAGTGTGCGCGTGCCCTCGCCGAACTGGTCAAACTCGAACACACCCACGGGCCCGTTCCACAAAATAGTGCCGGCGCTTTGCAATTGTGCCGCCAGGTGCCGCGCCGTCTGCGGACCAATGTCCAGAATGAGTTCATCCGGGCGCACCTCCTCAACCGCACGCACCTGCGCCCTGGCGGTCGCCGCGAACTCGGTCGCCACCACCACATCGGTGGGCAGCGCAATGTCGGCGCCGCGCGCTTTGGCCTGCGCCAGCAGCTTGCGCGCGGTGTCCAGCATGTCCCTCTCGCACAGCGACTTGCCCACGGCCACGCCGGTGGCGGCCAGGAAGGTGTTGGCGATGCCGCCGCCAACGATCAGCTGATCGACTTTCGCCAGCAGCGACTCCAGCACGGTCAGCTTGGTGGAAACCTTCGAGCCGGCCACGATGGCGACCAGTGGCCGTGCCGGCTGCTCCAGTGCCTTCTGCAGAGCCTCCAGTTCCCCCACGAGCAGCGGACCGGCGCAGGCGACGGGCGCGAAGCGTGCGACACCGTGGGTGCTCGCCTCGGCGCGGTGGGCCGTGCCGAAGGCATCCATCACGAACACGTCGCACAATGCGGCCATGGCGCGTGACAGCTGCTCCTGGTCCTTCTTCTCGCCTTTGTTGAAGCGGACGTTTTCGCACAGCACCAGCTGGCCCTGCGCACAATCCAGGCCCGAGAGCCAGTCCTTGCGCAGCTCGACCGGCTGGCCCAGCAGCTCCGCGAGCCGCTTGGCCACCGGCGCCAGCGAGTACTGTTCGTCGGGGACGCCCTCTTCGGGACGCCCCAGATGGGACATCACGAACACTTTTGCGCCCGCCGCCATGGCCTGGCGCAGCGTCGGCAATGCGGCACGGATGCGCGCATCGCTGGTGACCACGCCGTTGGCCACCGGCACATTCAGATCCTCGCGGATCAGCACCCGCTTGCCCGCGAGAGCAAGGTCCGCCATGCGCCGAATTTTCATCTAAACGGCTTTCGACCAGGCGATGGTGGTATCGAGCATGCGGTTGGAGAAGCCCCACTCGTTGTCGTACCAGGCACACACCTTCACCAGCGTGCCACCGACCACCTTGGTCAGCGTCGCGTCGAACGTGGAGGAATGCGCGTCGTGGTTGAAGTCCACGGAGACCAGCGGCGCTTCGTTGTAGGCCAGTACGCCCTTCAGATCACCCGTCGCGGCGGCGGCCTTCATCAGGCCGTTGATTTCCTCAACCGTGGTGGCACGCGCCGCAACGAAGCTCAAATCGACGAGCGACACATTGATGGTGGGCACACGCACCGCGAACCCGTCGAGCTTGCCATTGAGTTCCGGCAGCACCAGGCCCACCGCAGCGGCGGCGCCGGTCTTGGTGGGAATCTGCGACATGGTGGCCGAGCGCGCGCGCCGCAGATCGCTGTGGTACACGTCGGTCAAAACCTGGTCATTGGTGTAGGAGTGGATGGTGGTCATCACGCCGGCGACCAGACCAACGTGGCTATGGAGCACCTGGGCCACGGGCGCCAGGCAGTTGGTGGTACACGAAGCGTTTGAAATGACGGTATGGCTGGCCTTCAGCACCGCATGGTTGACCCCGTAGACCACGGTCGCATCCACGTCCTTGTCGCCGGGGGCGGAAATCACCACGCGGCGGGCACCGCCGGCGATGTGCGCCCCGGCCTTGGCCTTGCTGGTGAACAACCCGGTGCATTCCAGCACCGTATCCACACCGAGCTGCCCCCACGGCAGCTTTGCCGGGTCGCGCTGCGCGAACACGCGGATGCGATCCCCGTTGACCACCATGGAATCGCCGTCCACGGTAATCTGGCCCGGAAATTTGCCGTGAGCGGTGTCGTAGCGGGTCAGGTGCGCATTGGTATTCGCGTCCCCCAGGTCGTTGATGGCCACGATCTGAATTTCGTTGGTGCGTCCGGATTCATACAGCGCACGCAATACGTTGCGTCCGATGCGGCCGTATCCGTTGATGCCCACCTTGATCGCCATGTCGAGTAGTCCTCTTTACTTATCAGAGTGTTAGCAGGTTTTTTGGGCCCACGGACCGTCGCGAGGGAAGTCGCACGGGCGGGGGGTTGCATTCTCCCCCAGATACGGCTGGGGCGGCAATGAAACATATCGCCCGAAGGCCGCCGCACACCCCTTTATTTCACAGCCATGATGCAGATCACTGGCCGGAAAGCCGGCTCTGCTACGATGTTGCAGCCTTGGTAGTTACCCGCGAATCTGCCGTCATGACGCCACTTCGCCTGCTGCATTTCACCGACCTGCATCTGTCCGCGGATGAACAGGCCCGCCTGCGCGGCATCCAGCCCCTGGCCTCGCTACGCCAGACTCTGACGCAGGCCATGATCCACACCCAGGCGACCGGCTGGCCGGCGGATGCCATTATCGTCACCGGGGATGT
>DATHOA010000129.1:0-7057 GCA_035485475.1 Steroidobacteraceae bacterium
CGGCGCCGAGGGCATCGTTGATGTTGCCGATCGCAAGACCGAGCGCGCTGGCCTTTTCCCAGTCGATGTCGAGTTTGTACTGCGGCTCATCATCGAGGCCGTTCGGCCGTATCATGCCGATTGCCGGGTCCTTGCTCGCCATTCCCAGCAGCTGACCGCGCGCCTGCATCAGCGCCGCATGGCCGAGGTTTCCGCGGTCCTCCAGCTCGAAGTCGAATCCCGAGGCGTTGCCCAGCTCCAGGGCCGCCGGCGGTGCGAATGCGACGACGATCGCTCCGCGGATCTGCTGGAAGCGGCGGTTGGCGCGCCCCGCCAGGGCAAACACCGAGTTCTTCGCCCCCGGGCGCTCCGACCAGTCCTTCAGGCGGACGAATACCAGGCCGGCGTTCTGCCCGTGGCCACCGAAGCTGAAGCCGTTGATGGTGAACACGCCGCTCACCAGAGCCTTCTCCTCGTTGAGGAAGTAGTCGCGCGCCTCGTTGAGCGCCCGCTGCGTAAGCTCGCTGGCAGCGCCCGGTGGGGCCGACACCTGGACGTACAAAATGGCCTGATCCTCATCGGGCAGGAAGGATCGCGGCACGCGCACGAACAGCAGGGCCATCCCCACCACGATGACCCCGTACACCAGGAAGTAGCGCCGGGTACGCCCCATGACATGGGTGACCCCGCGCTCGTAGCCGCGATTCATGCCATTGAAGCCGCGATTGAACCAGCCGAACAGCCCGCGTTCGCGCTCGTGAGCCGTGGCGACCCGCGGCTTCAGGAGCGTCGCGCACAAGGAAGGTGTGAAGATCAGTGCCACCAGCACCGACAGGGTGATGGCCGAGACGATGGTGATGGAGAACTGGCGGTAGATGACCCCCGTGGAGCCGCCGAAGAAGGCCATGGGCAGGAATACCGCTGATAGCACCAGCGCGATGCCGACCAGCGCGCCCGTGATCTCTTTCATCGAGCGTCGCGTCGCCTCCTTCGGCGAAAGCTTCTCCTCCTCAATTACACGCTCGACGTTCTCCACGACGACGATCGCATCATCCACCAGCAACCCGATGGCGAGGACCATGCCGAACATGGTGAGCGTATTGATCGAAAATCCCGCGACGGCCAGTACCGCGAAGGTGCCCAGGAGCACCACCGGGACGGCGATGGTTGGAATCAGCGTGGCCCGGAAGTTCTGCAGGAACAGGTACATGACCAGGAACACCAGCACGATCGCCTCGAACAGCGTCTTCACGACCTCGTCGATGGAGACGCGCACGAATGGCGCGGTGTCATAGGGATAGATGAGCTTAAGCCCGGACGGGAAGAACGGTGCGAGCCGGTCCATGGTCGCGCGCACTGCGTCGGCGGTCTCCAGAGCGTTCGCCCCCGGGGCGAGCTTGACCGCCAGGCCCGCCGCCGGTTTACCGTTGTACTCGGTGTAGACCGAATAGCTCTCGGCGCCAAGGCCGATGCGGGCAACATCCCGCAGTCGCACCTGCGAGCCGTCGGTGTTCACCTTGAGCAGCACGCGGCCGAACGCCTCCGCACTGGTGAGGCGTTCCGGGCCGATGATGGTGGCGTGGAGGCGCTGTCCGCGCACCGCCGGGAGCCCGCCGAGCTCGCCGGAGGGAACCTGGAGGTTCTGCACCTGCAGCGCGTTATTGACGTCCGTCGGTGTCAGACCAAAGTTATTGAGCTTTCCCGGATCCAGCCAGATGCGCATCGCGTACTGGGCGCCGAACAGCTGATAGTCGCCGACGCCGGGCGTGCGGCTGACCGGATCCTGTACGTAGGAGGCGATGTAGTCGCTCACGTCCTCGCTGCGCATCGAACCATCGCTTGAGTAGAAGCCGATGACCAGCAGGAAATTGCGGGTGGCCTTGGCGACGCGCAACCCCTCCTGCTGCACTTCGACCGGCAGCAGGGGAGTGGCGAGCTGCAGTTTGTTCTGCACCTGCACCTGCGCGATGTTCGGATCGGTGCCCTGCGTGAAGTAGAGCGTGATCGTCACGCTCCCGTCGGCATCGCTCTCGGATCCGAAATACAGCAGGTTGTCGATGCCGCTCATCTGCTGCTCGATGACCTGCGTGACCGAGCTTTGCACCGTGTCGGCCGACGCGCCCGGATAGGTCACCTGAATGGAAATGGCCGGTGGGGCAATGCTCGGGTACTGCGCAATGGGCAGCGTCGTAATGGCAAGGGCGCCCATCAACATGATGACGATGGCCAGTACCCAGGCAAAGACCGGCCGGTCAATGAAGAAGTTGACCATGGCCCGCGCTACTGTGCCGCGGCCTGAGCGCTCGCCGCCTGCGGCTGCGCCGTCTTCTCATCCGGCGGCCGGTACTCTTCCGGCACCACCTTCGCGCCGGGCTTCGCTGACTGGATGCCTTCCACGATGACGCGATCCCCGGGCTTGAGTCCCGACGTCACCAACCATTGATCGCCCACCGCGCGATCGGTCTCGACGCTTCGCAGCTCAACGGTGTTGTCAGCGGCCACGACCAGTGCAATCGGTTCACCCTTCTGGTTGTGGCTGATGCCCTGCTGCGGCGCCAGCACGGCACCCTGACGCACGCCTTCCTGGATCTCTTCGCGCACGTACATGCCCGGCAGCAGCAGGCGCTCCGGATTGGGCATCAGCGCGCGCAGCGTGACCGAGCCCGTGCCCTCATCCACCGTCACCTCGGAAAACTCCAGTGTGCCCGGCTGGGGGTAGTTGCTGGCATCCTCCAGGCGCAGCCGCACCTGAGCCTGCCCCGCCTCGTTTTGCTTGAGCAGTCCCGCGGCCGCTTCGCGCTTCAAGCGCAGCAGGATCGTGGTGGGTTGGGTCACGTCCACGTACACCGGGTCGAGCTGTTGGACGGTAGCGAGCGCAGTGGCTTGATTGGCGGTGACCAGAGCTCCTTCCGTGATCAAGGATCGCCCGATGCGGCCGGTGATGGGCGACAGCACTCTGGTGTAGACCAGATTGATGCGCGCCGTCTCCACCGCGGCCTGCGCCTGCAGGTGCGCAGCCAGCGCATTGTCGTAATCCTGCTTGCTGACCGCATTCGCCTCGACCAGTGGCTTGTAGCGTTCCGCGAGCGCCCGGGCCGAAGCATCCGCCGCGACCGCGCTGTCGTAACTGGCCTGGTAGGGAGCCGGGTCGATCTGGTAGAGCTGCTGCCCGGCCTTGACGTCGCCGCCCTCGACAAACAAGCGCTTCAGAATGATGCCGTTGACCTGCGGCCGCACGTCGGCGGTACGGTAGCCCGCCACGCGTCCCGGAAGGTCGGTGGTGATCGGCACCGCCTGCGCCTGCACGGTGACGACTGAAACCTTCAGCGGTGGCGGGGCCGGGGGTGCAGTCTTAGGCTCACAGCCAGTGAGCAGTACCCCGGCCAGGACGGCGCAGCGGGCGCCACCAAGCTGGAACCACCTCGGGTATCGGAAGGTCCGGACACTCCCCTGCACTGCCACCATGGGCAGCCTCCCTGGAATCGGTCACGGGCATCTGCTCAGAGTGGACCGCCATTGCGACGCCGTCTTGTATCCACTTGCCATTCCGAGGACATAACGATCATACATTGACCGATCCGTTCCAGCGCCCTTCAACTTGAGCTACACAAGCGGCGCCGTTTCCTTCGCGGTGCGGTTGTCCACGCTCAGCGCCCCCGCGCCGAACGCGACGATCTGCAGCAATCCGCCGGCCATCATCACGTTCTTGAGGAAGTGGATCATCTGGTTCTGATCGGCGAAGTTGCGGTGGAATGACACCGCCGTTGCAAGCGCGAACAGGACGAGCACGGCTGCGACGAAGCGAGCCCGGAAGCCTGCCACCAGCAGCAGGCCGCCCCCCAACTCGACGATAACGGAGACTGCGAGAGCCGCTGGCGGCAGCGGCAGACCCGCGGCACGAATCGCCTCCGTGGTCGGACCGATGGCGGCCAGTTTGCTGAGGCCGCTCATCGCGAAGGGCAGGCCGATCAACAGACGGCCGGCGAAGGGAATATAACGGGTAGTGTTCATGCCAATTGCTTTCACTCACCATTGCTGAGACGGAAAACCGTGACCGTGGTGTTCCCACCGCCAATTTCCGGAGCGACCAGGTTGTATACCCCTACGAACCCCGAAACGACCGCGACGTTCTGCCTACCGCCGGCACTGTAGGTGACGACACCACCACCAGCCGGACCACCCAGGTCGCGCCGCAGCAGCACCTTGCCGGTCCTGGCATCCAGCGCCAGCAGATCACCGGTCAATTCACCCGCGAAGATCACATCGCCTGCGGTAGCCGTTACGCCGCCGACCATCGGTTTCGCGGCGTCGTAGCGCCACTTCTCATGACCTGTGGAAGCGTCGAACGCAGTGAGTCGTCCCCGCGCGGCTGACCACGGATCGAAGTTCGTTTCGCCACCGAAATAGAAAGCGTGGGTGTGTTCCTTCTGCGGGTCCGGCGCCGTCTTATCCTTGTTGAACTGCGCACACCAATCGGTGGCAGGAACAATCAGCAAATTCTGCCTGGCAAAGTAGGCGGAGCCGTTCCACTCCTGTCCCCCGAGTGTTCCCGGACAAACGCGCAGCGGCGTCGTGGTTATCGGGGCATCGGCATGCACGCGGTTGGTGAACGGGACGCTATAGATGATCTCCCTGGAGTCCCGGTCCAAAAGCCGCAGCAATCCGTCCTTGCCGGTGCTGGCGATCACGTTGCGTGCCGATCCATTGATCGTTGTCTTGAACACCGGGGCAACGTGCGAGACATCGTAGTCGTGCACGTCGTGGGGTACGAATTGGCGATACCAGACCAGATGGCCGGTGGTGGCATTCAGGGCAATCAGCGAATTCGTATATAGATTGTCGCCGGGGCGGTCGTCGTCGTAGAGGTCCGGCGCGGCATTTCCGCCGGGTACGTAGAGCAGATTCCTCTGCACGTCAAAGGACATCGGCGTCCACAGATTGCCGCCACCGTGTCTGCGGGCGGCCGGATCCGGCCCCCAGGTGTCGGCACCCGGCTCGCCATCGTTGGGCACGATGTTGAAGCGCCATACTTGCTTGCCATCGCTGATTCGGAACGCACCCACCCAACCCTGGGCGGCCGTCTCCGCGCCCGCCGGCCCGATGTAGACAAGATTGCCGTGCACCAGGGGCGCCATGCTGAGGAAATAGCCTTCCTTCGGATCGGCGATCTGCCTGCTCCAAAGCGTATGGCCGTCCTTGGCATCGAGCGCCAGCAGAAAGCCATCATCGGTACCGCGGATGATCCTGCCGGCGGCGAGCGCCGCACCGCGATGCGTGTTCGTCGGCTCGTGCTCGCGTGGCGCCCACGTGCTCGACCAGATCACGTGGCAATCCGCGCCATCGACGGCAACCGTATAGTGGGCAGTCGTCAGGTACATTCTGCCCGCGGACACGATCGGAGCGGTCTGCGACGGCTCCTTGTCGGGGAATGAATATGCGCAGGCCTTGACGAGCTGCGACACATTTTTCGTATTGATCTGCTGCAGAGGGGAGTAGCGGGTTCCCGCGAGGTCGTGGTCGACATACACCCAGTCGCCACCGTTTGAGTCACTGGCGTTACCCGCGGCGGAGGCGAGAACCAGCGACGCACCGAAGGTGAGCAGACATCCGAAAAGAATTCCCATGACGCTTCTCGTCCCCACCGGGGCTTCAATTGCACCCATAAGTCGCACTCCTTTTGCGGGATGAGGGTCGTCTGATGGCTCAAATGCTAGTCATCCCTCGGGGCGAATTGCTTGCGCGCTCTTGACACGAGTTGTGCGCACGATGCGTGAACCGCGGATCGCCGGCCGGCGTCGCCGGCATGGGGCGGGGTGAAATCCGCGTCCGGATGTGCCTAGAATGCCTTTCTATGCGTCAGAAACCAGCTGCGCCGGTTGCGGATCTGTTGCACCGCTCCAACGCGGCGCTCTCGGACGCACAGCGGTTGGTACGCCCGCAACCGTCGGCCGCCACGCTGGTTATGAATGACTCGCTTGAGGCTCGGTTGCAGGCCACGCTCAATGTGATTCCTGCGTACACCTGGTACGCGGCGCCACGCGGCGCTTTGACCTTCGTGAATGAGCGCAGCGCGGATTTCCTCGGCCTTCCGGCCGATCATCCCCTGCGGTTCGGGATCGACACGGGCGCCGCCTGGGATGCGCATATCCCGCTGTTACACCCGGACGATCACGACGAGACGCGCCGGGTATGGTCAAACTGTCTCAAAACGGGCTGCGCCGGTCAGCTGACCTTCCGGGTACGCGACGCTCACGGCCGCTACCGCTCATTTGTCAGTCGCGCCGAACCGCTGCGTGCGGATGATGGAACGTTGCTCCATTGGATCGGCATCAACCTCGATATCGAAGAACGCCAGCAGGCCGAGTTCTATCTCGCCGAGGGACAGCGGCTTGCGCACATGGGTAGCTGGGCCTTCGACGCTGGCGGCTTCGCGTACTGGAGTTCCGAACTGTTCGAGATTCACGGTCTGAAGCCGGACGGCAACGCTCCTTCCACTGCGGATTATCTGGCGCTTGTGCATCCCGAGGATCGGGACTTCGTCGCGCAGGAAATGCAGAAGATGTTGGCGAATCACGGCCGATTCGACTTTACCAAGCGGATCGTGCGGCCGGATGGGGGGATTCGTCACGTACGTTGCGTTGGTACGCGGGCGACCAACGGACCTGGACTGGTGGGGACCGCGATTGACGTGACCGAGCAGGAAGAATTGACCCAGGCGCTGCGCCGCAGTGAGGAGGAGTTCCGGCTGCTCGTGGACGGTATTGCCGCCCAGGTCAGCACGATGTCCGCAACAGGGGAGCTCGAGTTCGTCAATCAACAGGTCCTCGACTACTTCGGCAGGACTTCGGAGGATTTGCAGGACTGGCGTTCCGCCGACTCGATTCACCCCGATGACCTCCCCGCCGTGCTTGCCGAGTGGCGGGATTGTCAGCAAACGGGGCGGCCGTACGACATTGAGAAGCGGATTCGTCGCTTTGACGGGATGTACCACTGGTATCGCGCCCGTGGGCGGCCCGCGCGGGATGCGCAGGGCCGCATCATCCGTTGGTACATGGTTCTCTCCGACATAGAGGACCGT
>DATHOA010000130.1:0-24755 GCA_035485475.1 Steroidobacteraceae bacterium
TGCGCGAGCGCGGTGCCGAAGTCCAGGTGGTCATGACGGATGGCGCCCGCGAGTTCGTGACGCCGATGACTTTCCAGGCGCTCTCGGGTCGGCCGGTGCGCACGGACCTGTGGGACCCGAACGCGGAAGCCGCGATGGGCCATATCGAACTGGCCCGCTGGGCCGACCTGGTGCTGATCGCCCCGGCGACCGCCGATTTTCTCGCCCGGCTGGCCGGCGGGCGCGCCGATGACCTGCTGGCGACCGCCTGTCTGGCGACCGCCGCGCCCATTGCCCTGGCGCCGGCCATGAACCAGCAGATGTGGGCGAATCCGGCGACCCAGGCCAACGTGGCCCTGCTCAAGGAACGCGGTGCCCATATTTTCGGCCCCGGCACCGGCGACCAGGCCTGCGGGGAGGTAGGCGCGGGACGCATGCTCGAACCCACCGAGCTTGCGGCGCTGGCGGATGCGACGCTGGTGCCCAGCGGCGTGTTGAGCGGCCGGCGGGTGCTGATCACCGCGGGCCCCACCCGGGAGCCCATCGATCCGGTGCGCTTCATCAGCAATCGCAGTTCCGGCAAAATGGGCTTCGCAGTGGCGCAGGCCGCGCGCGAGGCCGGCGCCGAAGTGGTGATGATCTGTGGCCCGGTCGCCTTGGCGACCCCGGCGGGAATCCGCCGCATCGATGTGGAGAGCGCCGCGGACATGCTCGCGGCAGTGCAGGCTGAAGTACGGCCCGACGACATCTTCATCTCGACGGCGGCCGTGGCCGACTATCGCCCGGCGCAGGCGGCGACCCAGAAGATCAAGAAGACCGAGGAAAGCCTGGCGCTGCAGATGGCGCGCACCACGGACATCATCGGCACCCTGGCCGCGGGCCCGCAGCGGCCGGCATTCGTCGTGGGCTTCGCGGCCGAGACCGATACGGTGGAGCAGAATGCGCGTACCAAGATGCTGCGCAAGAGCCTGGACATGATCGCGGCGAATGAAGTCGGTCATGACAAGGCGTTCGACTGCGCCGACAACGAACTCATCGTGCTGTGGCGCAATGGCCGCAAGCTCCTGCCGCGCAACGCCAAGACGCACCTGGCGCGCGAACTCGTCGAACTCATCGCTACCGTCATTGCCGAGCGCCGCAGCGAGGCCACCCGCGTCGCGCCACTGTCGGCGAATGCCACGAAGGCCTGATCACATGGATACGTTGACCCGCCGGCACCCCTTGAAGGTGCGCATTCTCGATGCCCGTGTCGGCACGCAGCTGCCGCTGCCGGCCTACGCCACCGACGGTTCGGCGGGCATGGACCTGCGCGCCTGCATTGATGCGCCCGTGACGCTGGCGCCGGGGCAGACTCAACTGGTGGCGACGGGACTGGCCATCCACATCGACGACCCGGGGCTTGCCGCGGTGATCCTGCCGCGCTCCGGGCTGGGCCATAAACACGGCATCGTGCTCGGCAACCTCGTTGGCCTGATCGATTCGGATTACCAGGGGCAGCTGATGGTCTCGATGTGGAACCGCGGGCAGGTCCCGTTCGTGATCGAGCCCGGCGAGCGCATTGCGCAGCTGGTCGTGGTCCCGGTGGTGCAAGTGGAGCTTGAGGTGGTCAACGATTTCGCGACCAGCGCCCGCGGGGCGGGCGGCTTCGGGCATTCCGGTCGCGGCTGATTCCGCGGAGCGCGCTTCAGCGCACCGCCGCCTGGGCGGCGCGCAATTCCCGGTAGCGGTCGATGTCCGACTGAAACTGTGACTGGGTCTTGGCTTCTTCTTCCTGGCTGGTGGTCAAAGCCGCCTTCTGCGCACGGATATCATTGAGCGTGTGCACCATCTGCTCGGCCAGATCGTCGGGCATGCGATGGGCATCGGGGCGGGTGCTGTAGGGCTTGAAGTTCTGAGCGCGGGTCTGCAGCGCCGTCAATCGCTCGCCCAATGAGGCCACATATTGCTCGGCGGCAACGCGCTGGCCCTTGATCTGCAGCAGGCGCTCATCACGCAGCTGTTCGATGTCCTTGACGGAGGTGTAGGTGGCCAGCAGGAAGCTGTCATGCTGCTTCTGTCGGGCCATTTGTTGGTCCGCTTCGGCCGCGGCAGCCGCTTCGGCGGGGGTCTTGGCGCCCTCCTTGTGACCGATCGGCACGCCCTGCCGGTTCAGCAGGGTGCTTTCCTTCTGCGCGTACTGCGGCGGGATGCTGTCCCCGTAATGCACGACTCCCTGGTCGTCCACCCATTTGTATGCGGCCGGGGCCTCGGCCCAGCAGCTGGCGCCCCAGGCGCACGCACACGTCAGGGCAAAAGCGAGCTTTGTGGCACGGGCAATTATGGGCATGGGGTCAGCTGTTCGGAGCATCGTCTTGCCGCGCATCATGTCCCTGTCACAACCGCGGCTGCAAGTGTCACGAGACCCCAAATTGTGCGCGATAGGTCTTCAATGCCGTGAGCTGCTGCGCAGAAACACGCGCACGGCCATCGGGAGGGTGCTCCAAAGCGGATAGAAGCTGGCCAAGTGTGAGAATGCTCACACAGCGCACCCCGTGTGCCGCGTAGATTTCCTGGACTGCGGAGCGGTCCCCCTGGCCCCGTTCCTGCCGGTCCAGCGCCAGCAGTATGGCCGCGGGCGTGGCTCCGGCCTTGTGGATCAGGTCAATTGCCTCACGCTTGGCGGCGCCATCCGAAATCACATCATCGACGATCACCACCCGGCCCATGAGCGCCGTGCCGACGATATTGCCGCCCTCGCCATGATCCTTGGCCTCCTTGCGGTTGAATGCGTACGGAACGTTGCGACCGTGGTGGTCAGCCAGCGCGATGACGGTGGCAGTGGCCAGCGGGATGCCCTTGTAGGCCGGACCGAACAGCATGTCGTACTCGAGTCCGGAAGCCGCCAGCGCGGCGGCGTAGCAGCGGCCGAGGGCGGCGGCGGAGGCACCATCGCTGAACAGCCCGGCGTTGAAGAAGTACGGACTCTCGCGCCCGGACTTCAAGGTGAAGCGGCCAAAGCGCAGCGCCTCGCGCGCCAGCGCGAGGTCGATGAATTCAAGTTGATAGTTGTGCATGATCGCTGTTGCGCGCCGGCCGCGTGCTGATTGCTTAAATGGAGCGGTAGATTATTACATCGAATCCCACCCCCCGATGGTCGCAGGCGGCGCAGGTCTACTTTCAGCCGCGGGTCATCTCCATGCTGTTCCTGGGTTTCGCCGGCGGCCTGCCCTTCTACCTGGTGTACAACACGCTCTCCGCGTGGCTGCGCCAGGACGGCGTTCAGCGCAGCACCATCGGCATGCTGGCCTGGGCGGGCCTGATTTACTCGGTGCAGATCCTGTGGGCGCCGTTTGTCGACCGGGTGCCGCTGCCGCTGCTGAAGCGCCTGCTAGGAAGGCGCCGCAGCTGGATGTTCCTCGCCCAGGTAGGCGTGGTCGGCGCGCTGGTGAACCTGTCGCTGGCGCATCCCGCCGCCAATCTCACGCAGGTCGCCGTGGGCGCAGTGTTCCTGGCGTTCTGTGCCGCCACCCAGGATATCGCCATGAGCGCCTGGCGCATCGAGTCCGCGCCCGATGAGGAGCAGGGCGCCATGGCGGCGGCCTACCAGATCGGCTTTCGTGCCGCGCTCATCTGCGCCTCGGCCGGCGCGCTGGGGCTGGCGCAGGTCGCGGGCTGGCATGCCAGTTACGCGACCATGGCGGCGCTGGGGCTGGTCGGGGTGATCACGACCCTGCTGGTGCGCGAACCGCAACCCCGGGTGGCCGTGGTCGGCGAACACCAGGAACAGCGCGTGCGCGACTGGCTGGCAAACCGGGCGCACTGGCCCCGATTCGCGCAGACCGCGGGCGCCGCCTTTGTGGGGGCCGTGGTATGTCCGCTGACCGATTTCCTCGGGCGCTTCTCGGTGCGGATCGCCGCGCTGCTGTTGCTGCTGATCGGCAGTTACCGCCTCACCGACTTCACCATGGGCGTCATGGCCAACCCCTTCTATATTGATCATGGCTACACCCTGGAACAGATCGCCACCGTGGTGAAGGTTGTCGGCCTGGCGCTGTCGATGATTGGCGTCTTGATTTCGGGTGTGGTGATCGCGCGCTACGGCATCGTGCGCGCCCTGGTCCTGGGCAGCCTCATGGTGATGCTGTCGAATCTCGGATTCTCGTGGCTGGCCACCACCCACGGACCGACGGTACTGGGTCTGGGTGCGGCCAATGGACTGGACAACCTGGCGCTGGCGCTGCACGGCACGGCGCTCATCGCCTTTCTGTCCGCGCTCACCAGTTCCCGGTATACGGCCACGCAGTACGCGCTGTTTGCATCGTTGTACGCGCTGCCGGGCAAACTACTGGAAGGAACATCCGGCTTCGTGGTCGACCGGATCGGTTACCCGCATTTCTTCATGTACACCGCGAGTTTGAGTATTCCCGCGCTGCTGCTCATCTACCTGCTGACACGCCCGGCGCATCGCCATGCACTGCCTTGAATCAGTTCACGTCGAACAGATCGATGTCGTCGAGTGATCCGGCCCGGATATCGCGTTTGTCGCCCCCGCGTTCGAACCGGGAATGGCCTTCGTCGGCTTCGACATCGGCCGAGTCGCTCCAGTCCTCGCCAGGATCGGCGGCCTCGAGCAGACGTTCATCGCACCAGGCGCGCCAGTCCTCGCGATCCAGTTCTTCGAGGGTGCCGTCGGCGTATTGCACCTCGATGGTGCCGTCATCATCGTCAAGGGCAACAATTTCGAATGGCTCACCGCCATTCAATCGATACCAGGCCCCGACCCCCGGAGTGAGACTCGCCATCGTAAACCTCCGCTGCGAAGATTCGATACAACAGCTGCGTGCTGCTGTGGCGGCGTTGCTATGCTCGCACGCCAATGCTCGGATTCATGTTGCACCCGATTCACAGGGCTTTCAAGAATAACGTCACATCGGACAAGCTCGCGCTGCAGGATGATCGGCCGTTATGTCCGCACTCATGATCGACCAAGTCATAAAGTTCTTCATCGTGTTCTTCGTGGTGGTGGAGCCGCTGTCGGTGGCGCCGGTGTTCGTCACCCTCACGACCGGCTACACGCCGGAATTTCAGCGCAAGATGGCCTACAAGTCGGTGTCGATCTCGGCACTGATCCTGTTGACGTTTTCATTGATCGGCACGCCGTTCCTGGCGGCGATGGGCATCAGCATCCAGGCCTTTCGCATCTTTGGCGGTCTGCTGCTGTTCCTCATTGCCCTGGAGATGGTGTTCGCCCGCGAGTCCGGGACCCGCACCTCGAGTGACGAGGAGGCCGAGAGTCGGCGCCGCCGCGACGTGTCGGTGTTTCCGCTGGCATTCCCGCTGATCTCCGGCCCCGGCGCGCTGGTCACCATCCTGTTGTGGTTCGGTCCCCTGCCGATCACGGCCCACCCGCTGCAGTTTGCGGCAATGGCCGCGTGCGTGGCGGTGGTGTTGCTGCTCACGCTGCTGGTGATGCTGCTGGCGGTGCCGTTGATGCGCACGATGGGCGTCACGGGAACGAATGTGGCCAACCGGCTGTTCGGCGTGATCCTGGGGGCATTGGCGGTGCAATTCGTGCTCGACGGGCTTCGCGCGAGCTTTCACTGAGGCGAATCCTCGGCGCGGCGCCGAAACGCCAGGTCCCACACCCCATGCCCGAGGCGCTCGCCCCTGCGCTCGAAGCGCGTCGGCTGCCGCGATTCGGGCCGCGGCACATAACCGCCGTCGCTGGCACTGTTCTCGAGCAGCGCGCAGCCGCCCAACACCTCGAGCATCGCGCAGGCGTAAGGCTCCCAGTCGGTGGCGGCGCGCAGCAGCCCGGCGGGTTTCAGGCGCGAGGCCAGCAGCGCCACGAACGGTGCATTGAGCAAGCGGCGCTTGTGATGACGTTTCTTGTGCCAGGGGTCGGGGAACAGCACGAGCACTTCGTCCAGGGACGCTTCGGGTAACTGCTGGCCGAGGACTTCGACGGCATCGTGGTTGCTGACCCGCACATTGCGCAGTCCGAGGCGCTCGATATCGAGCAGCACCCGCCCGACACCGGGGCGATGCACTTCAATCCCGAGGAAGTCCATGTGGGGATGCGCGCTTGCCATGTGAATGAGATTGGCGCCGTTGCCAAAGCCGATCTCGACCACGCGCGGTGCGACGCGGCCAAACAGCAGCGCAAGGTCGCAGGCCGCGGCGGTGTATTCGAGTCCGAACTGCGGCCACAGCCGCTCGAGCGCGCGCTGTTGGCCATCGGTCATGCGACCGGCGCGCAGCACGAACGAACGCACGCCGCGCGGATGGGTCGGGCCGGTCATCGCGGCGCGAAGGCGGCGCTCTGCACGCTAAGTTGTGGGTTGGCACCGCAGCGCAGCTCGGCGCGGGTGTGCAGGAACATGGGCCGCTGGCCCTGGCCGTGGCCCGCCTCGATTCCGGCCAGCACGGGAATCGCCAGGGTCCGGGCAAAGCGCTCGATCACCGGCGGTCCTAGGTTGCTGCCGTCGGTTTCGGCGCCGCCCAAGAAGGTGCCGAGCACGACGGCTTTGAGGTTGCGCAGCACACCGGCCTGGCGCAGGTGTTCGAGCATCCGGTCGATGCGATAGCCGCGTTCGCCGACGTCTTCGAGGAACAGAATGCCGGAAGGACGGCGCTGCAGCGCAGTACCCAGGGTGCTTTGCAGGACGGTGAGGTTGCCGCCGGTCAGCCGGCTGACAATGAGCTGGCGGCGACGGGCTGCGGCATTGAGCGGCGCGAGATTCGCAAAGACCGTCTCGCGCGCGCCACCGAACAGCACTGCGTCGAGTTCGCGTCGGTCCTCATCGCGAACATTGGTGCCCCCGAGCCGGTCCAGAAAAGGGCCGTGCAGCGAGGGCCATCCCCAGAACAGGTTCAGCAGCTGGTGCAGGGTCGTGACATCGCTGTAACCGATCACGAGCTTTGGATGAACGGGCGGCTTGAGCGCCTGCAGCCGCTGGATGATGCGGATCGCGCCATAGCCACCCCGCACGCCCCACACGGCGCGCGAATCACGCGCGTAGAGCGCCTTGCGCAGCTGCGCGAAACGGTGCGCATCGGTGTTCGCGCACAGCAGGTCGGTGCCGAACAGATCCGGCGGCACGCGCGGGATCAGCCCCTGGCGTTTCAGGAACTGCAGCCCGTTTTCGAGCTGTTCGGGGCTGCACCGGAACCCGGGTGCAACCACATCGACGATATCCCCGGGGGCGAGTAACGGCTGCGGCATACCTGCGACTTCAAATGAAAACCTTGGACTACACAGTCTACCCGGCTCATTGGTATATGGCAGAATCAGCACTGTTTTCGCGGGGCCGTTCGAGCGAACGGCATGGCAAGAGAGAGTGATGGCTCAAGGCCTGGTCATCGGATTGCTCCTCGTCATGGCGGCCATCGCCGGTGCCGTATGCGTGTGGCTGTTCATCCGGGGATTGTCGCGTGCCGCGACGGCCCCACCGGGCTCCGCGCCACTGTCGATCCGGAGCGCGGCGCGGGTTGCCCCGGCGGCTGCCCAGACGCCGCCGCCCGTGCCCGTCGCGCGCCCCACGGGGCCGCTCGAGACGCAGGTCCTGAGCAGCGAGCAGACCTTCCACAACATGTACGAACTGGCCTTCGGCGAGCTTGCGCATCACAAGCCGCCGCAACAGGAGTTGCGCGTCGTCGCGGAGAACGCCGATGAGGTGTTCGAAAGGCTGGCCACCGATCCGAAGTACGTGATGCGCCGCCCGATGATGCTGCCGCAGCTGCTGCGGGCCGTGCATGACAAGAAAAGCACCCAGCACCAGCTGGCCAACATTTTCGCGCGCGATCCGGCGCTGGCCGGCAACCTGTTGAAAGTAGCGAACAGCCCGGTGTACCGCGTGAGCGAGGATCCGGTCGAGAGCCTGGATCGGGCCGTGGCCATGCTGGGCACCGATGGTCTGCATTCGCTGATCGCGACGGTACTGGTGCAGCCGGTATTCAAACTGGCGGCCACCGACTACCCGCGCTTCCCGGAAATCGTGTGGGAGCACACGTTCCGCTCGGCCAGTGCGGCCGAGAGCCATGCCTCGCAGGTCGAAAATGGTGATCCGTTCGCCGCGCAGCTGCTGGCGCTCACGATGGGCCTGGGCACGATCGTGGTCTACCGCCTGGTCGTTGACCGCTGCCATCTCATGCTCGAGGGGCGATCGCCACATCCAGCGGTAATCATTTCGCTGATCGATTCGCAATGCGCCGGCGTCGCGAAGCGTGTGGCGGCGAGTTGGGAGTTGTCGGAGCGGGTGCTCACGGCGCTCGAGGAGCAACGACCGCGTCGCAAGGGCGATGCGGCTGAGCCGCCGCTGTCGCCGCTGGGGCGTTCGCTGGCCTTCGGTCGCAAACTGGCGGCGCTGGCCGTGCTGCATGAGCATGGGCTGATTTCGGAGGACACGGTGCGTGCCTCGATGGCCCTGGAGGGTCCGCTGGCGGAGCAGTTCGACAGTATCTGGATCAAGCTGATCGGCCACGAGGAGCGCGCGCGGGTGTGATGCGGCGCAACAGCCCCAGCGGGCTTTGGGTATGACTTGAGCGGGAGCTTAACAGGGGATGTTAAGGTTGCTTAACCATAATGGAAACCCTTGATTCTTCAAGGGTCTCCGTGAGGCCTACAATGTCATCGCCAACGGCGCCATTGCGTTGAATAGCTCATGGGGCGGTACCATTAAGCCCTGAGTGATAAACGATGATGCGGAATCACATTCCATCCGCGACGGAGCAAATCATGAACGCCAGGGTAAGTGCCAATGCTCGAACCAAGGCCGGTAAAGTTTTGAAGGTGGCCGCACTCGCAGCCGCCTTGATGGTCGGCGCGACTTCCGCGTTTGCGGACTCCCACGGTGGTGGTGGTGGCGGCGGCCATATGTCGGGTGGCGGTGGTCACGCCGGCGTGTCCCATTTTAGCGGTGGCGCCCGCGGATTCGCCGGTGGTGGGCATGCCCAGTTTCGCGGCAACGCGGGCTTCGGGTATCGCGGCGGTGTGGGTTTTGGCTATCGCGGGGGCTACGGCTATCGCGGCGGCGTGGGCTTTGGCTATCGCGGGGGCTGGGGTGGCGGATACTGGCATGGGGCGTACTGGCCGGGGGCCTATTACGGCTGGTCCTACCCGCTGTTTCTGGGCTTTCTGCCGGCGCTGTATGCGACCTACTGGTGGGATGGCATCCCGTACTACTACGTAAACAATGTGTACTACAACTACGATGCCGCCGATAACGGCTACGTGGCGGTGGATCCGCCGCCGGTGGCATCCGCTGGTGGGGGTTACTCGGATGATGTGAACGCGGCCGCGGCTGCGGGGCCGCAGGCGGACAACACGCCGCCGGCTGGGGCAGCCACCGGACCTGGACCGGGCGCAGCGGGTGCGGGTCTGATCATCTACCCGCGCAACGGCCAGAGCGACCAGCAGCAGGCGACCGACAAGTTCCAGTGCCATGATTGGGCAAAGGGGCAGACGGGGTTTGACCCCACCAGTCAGGCCTCCTCGGGCGCCTCGGTCAACGCGCGCTCGTCCTACGCCCGGGCCATGTCGGCCTGTCTGGACGCCCGCGGGTACACGGTCCGCTAGTAGTTCGCGCGGGTCGCGGAAGGGAGGGTGATCGCCGATCATCCTCCCTTTTTCATTTCTCAGCGCTAGCGCACTTCGTAGAACCACAGCATCACGGCGTCCGGATACCGGGCGCCGCTGCACAGAAATATGCTGCGGTTCAGCCACTCGTACCGGCCGGCGGGGGCTGACAGCCGCGGCGTGGCGCGAAAGTAGTACTGCGCAGGATCAACGGATTCGCCCGCGCCGAGGCGGCGCATCACCTCCGCGGGGCCGTGGCGCATACCGCGGTTGTTGACCTGGATGATGACGCCATCATCCGTGCGCAATAGATACTGCGCCTCAACGATCATCACCCCGTCCGGGCGCAGGTACTGCCAATCGGCTCCGCCGGGCAGCAGCGTGCCGCGCAGCCGCGCCCCGGCGAACGTTCCGCCACTGATTGGCACCACGCGCCGCGCGCCTTCGGGAACATCACCCACGACAATCGGCGCCTCGAGGGTCGCGCGCACTTCAAGCAGCAGATCCAGCTCAGGCTTCATGGGCCAGCATTATAGGCGACACAGCATTGCGGCAGGCGCGGCCGCACCCGTAGAATCACTCCCCCGCGCGGGTGTAGTTCAATGGTAGAACTGCAGCTTCCCAAGCTGCTAACGTGGGTTCGATTCCCATCACCCGCTCCAATCCCCGCCATCGCTGGCCAATGCGTCCCTGACGCTAACTAACCGCGCGGTGCCATGCCGGCTCGCGAGCCGGCATGGCACAACGAAGCGGATTTGGCGTTTATGGAAGTTCGCGGGGAGTAATACTGATGGCCTTACCATCAGCGTTGAGTGGCGCGATCCGATACTCCACTTGGCCCTGCGTAAAGGTTGCCTCATACACGTCCCATCCGCGACGATCAACGCCTTTGAAAGCTAGTGCCTTGAACGCACCCACTCTTTGATGTCGTTTCGCGATTATAGTTGGTTGTATCCGCCGAACCGCCGCCGCGAGCGGTGGAGACATGTCCTCGTAATTCGGGTCTCCTTTTTCGCAACCCACGATGTAATGGCGAAGAAATGCCTCCGTCCCCGGGCCGGGGGCGCTGTCCTTGAGGCGCTGCTCTAGCGCCGCCTCATACCTGTCTACTACTGATCGATCGACCCTTGTTGCTGGCGACTCGTATCCATTCTGGTGAAACACGAGGCAAGTGGCCCGTCCCTGAGCATCTGCGACGAAGCTAATCTGCGCCGCAACACGAGTGGTAAAACACTTTGTCTCGCTTTCAGGAAAAAACTCGACCGGTCGAACTCCAAGCCGCTTCTCGGTGTTCAGTTGCTCGAAAAAACGATCGCCGTCGCGGAAAATATGAGCGAACGTGCTCGGAGAGCGAGCGAGTTGGTAATAGCCGACATACTTGTCGAAAGTCCTGGATTCAAACGGCACGGCTGTGCGGGGCCGTGCCTGTTCATATGCTCTTTGTGCGCGATCATAGCGTTGCCGCGCAACCTTCTCAGCTTCTGTCGAGGTCGATGTTTGAGCGGCCAGACGCAACCCTTCTACGTAATGTTTCAGCTCCGACCAGCTCGGAAACCCGTGCTGGCGGGCGATGCAAGACTGCGCATCGCGCAGCCCTAGCGGCATCGCGTTCAGATCGGCAGCACTCTTGTCCTTTGCGGCCGGTAAGTATTGACGGAAGGCTGCCAGGGCAGTGGGGTCGTTGGCGTGGTATTGGCGAAGCAGCTCTTTAGCCTGCTTGCGCAGGTGGCCAAGATTTGGCCGCTCGGGAAGTGAGCTCATAGGAAACCTCCATGCATTGATGCCGTAAGTCCGCAATACCGGCTGCACAAAGGTATAGGTTGTAAAGAAACGACAAGTGGGTTCGACCCTGCCCGCGGACCCGGGTGCGGCTTGCTCCGCAGGACGATCCTACCTGAGCGGGGCAGGGCTGCCAACTGTCTGCGCAGCTGCGACGTACACTCCTCATTGGCGGCAAACGGACAAGCCAGATCGACCATTCACGTGCAGTGGTACGCATTTACGACAGGTCATTGGATCGAATAGAAGATCGAGAGGTCGCGCTCCACTTCCTCAGCCACAGCTGCACGATACAAGCCACGTGGGCTTCTAGCCTCGCATCAGTCGGGAGGTTGCTGCATTCACCGGTCAGGTCCAAGGATTGCGATTGGTAGCGATCGCAAGGTCATTGCCGGTATCGATCAGCAGAACTCAGAGACGCATCTCCGCGGTGATTGCGTCGTAGGGGGCAGAAACGCTGCCGTTCTCACGGCGCAGTAATCCGGACGCAGTCAACGTCTCGACATCCTCGTGAACACGTTTGTAATCGCGGCCAAGGCGCTCCGCCAATGCCTTCACCGAGGGTGCGGGATTTTCATGGACCGCACGCAGCAGCTCGAGGCGCTTAGGAGAAAGCGCGTTGAGCATTGCCGGCAGATCGGGAAAGGTTAGATGCCTCTCCCGTACCTTCTCCCCGCGTCCGAGTCGATGCCACGCGTTCACGAAACGCTGACCCATTTCGTCCAGGGTTCCCACGTTGACTTTTACGCGCTTGCTCATCGTTCACCTCGCAGGCGTCGCACATCGGCCAAAAAATCCGCCATCAAAATCTCCACCGTCGTAAAGACATACCGTTCCTGATATTCCCCAATGTGTCGATGGTCGCCCTTGCCTCGCTCATTGTCATAGCCCACGAAACGCTTACCATTTGCCCCGTAAAATAGACTGTACTTGAGCTTATGGGCACTGCCCACCACGGGGGTCGCCACTTCCCATATCTTCATTTCGACGATTGCACCATCAAGCAGCACTTGCTTGTCATGAAATGCAAGTACCGCCTTCATTTGGCACAAGATGCCATAACACCACTATGGCGTCAAAGGCCATATCTCGCCCGATCGCACATATTTGCGACTTCGTGCACTTTCAGACGACTCTGGAGCGAGACGGTAGGCCGGTGAGCGGCCCGCAGGAGTGAGAACCGTTAAGAATGGCCGCATTGGCTGACGTTGGCTTGTATGGAGGCATTTTTCACACGTAAATCACACGCAACACGCCAGATTGTCCGCAACCGTTTGATTTGCAGACAATAACCGCACGCCAGCGATATATTCGATTCCCATCACCCGCTCCACAACTCTCCATCACGCCAGCCCACGAAGGCACTCGTCAAGCGACCATTGCGGGCTGCTGCTCGCAGCGTTCGTGTGCTCAAGCGGGCCACGCGAAGCCCGAAGTCTTGTCCATTCTACGAATGACCGTTGCTGAGGAGCGAGAGGTCGGGCAGCTTGCGGTCGGAACCCGGCACCGAACGAAGGCCTTCGCGCAACCCAAGACCCGACATACGTAGGATGGACTCAGTGCGGACATCATCAAACCGGTGCGCGTATGGGCTTTGATAGGATGTACCGCCCGCCTTAGAATCGGGCGGACGCAGCCGACATCATCAGCTTTGGCGGATTAGATTACCGTGCATCAAAAATCTTCAGCCGGCCGGATTCTTGCTCTTGTGGTGAGTGGGCTCGTGACAATGACAGCCTGGAATCAGGGTTGTGCAGAGCCGACACCGGAAAAGGTTGACGCACTGTTTGCGCAATGGAACAAAACGGGCTCGCCGGGATGCGGCGTGGCCGTCAGCCGCAACGGGACGCTATTGTACGAACACGGGTATGGCATGGCGCGCATCGAATCAGGCGTGCCGATTACCACCGAAACCATACTGGGTGCCGCGTCGATTTCGAAGCAGTTCACGGCCATGAGCATCCTGCTGCTCGCAAACCGCGGTGAGTTGTCGCTCGACGATGAAGTCAGCAAGTACGTCCCCGGCTGGGTCAATCGCAAGAGCCATGTGACCATCCATCAACTGCTTACCCACACGAGCGGGCTGCGCGAGGGTTTCAGCCTGCTCGGATTGGCGCAACAGAACCCCTGGGAGAACCAGAACGAGGCGATCGTGCGAGCGCTCGCCCGTCAAAAGGGAGTGAACTTCGAGCCCGGCGCGGAGTGGCAGTACAACAATGGGGGCTATAACCTCCTCGGGAGCATCGTCAGGCGCGTGAGCGGGCAGTCGCTGCGCGATTTCGAGCAAGTGAATATTTTCACGCCTCTTGGAATGAAGAACTCCCAGCTCCGCGACAGCGCCAAGCTCCTCATCCCGCATATCGCATCAGGCTATACCGCGGATGAGACCGGCGTTTACCCGACCACCGAAGCTGTCGGGGTTGTTGGCAATGCGGGTCTGTACACAACCCCAAGGGACCTGCTGCTCTGGGAACAGAACTTCGAGACCGCGCGCGTCGGTACGCCCGAGATCTTGGCTGCAATGCAGCAGCCCGCGACTCTCACCAATGGCAAATCGACCCATTACGGATTCGGACTTTTCATCAGTAGCTATCGCGGTCTGCGGACGATCGAGCATTCCGGCGGCGATCGTGGAATAGCGTCGAACGTGGTCCGATACCCGGACCAGAAACTAGCCATCGCGCTGATATGCAATACCGACGCCATCAATCCGATCGTTCTGACGCAAAAGCTGAGCGATCTTTATCTCGAAGATGTGCTGGCAGTATCGCCTGCGAAGGAGGGTGTCGCCGCTGGCGCCGGCATCGTGCTGAAGGAGAGCGAACTGGCGAGGCGGGTCGGCACGTATCGTGGTAACTCGCCCGGAGAGCTGGCCGATCTGCAGGTATCCATGCGCGAGGGCAAGCTGATTGGTCACAGCTTTTACGACGACGATGTGGACTTTGATCTGATACCAAGCGACGCGACGCATGTCCACACCCCCGGCGGGGGTCAATTTGAATTCGTACCGCCGACCGCGAGCCATCCGCCGGCATGGATCGTAACGGGGGATTACGGCAGCCTCCACGGAGCGCTGCAGTTGGCGGCGTCCGCGGCGGCGGATTTGCGCCCCCTCGCGGGTGATTACCGAAGTTCCGAGATTGACGCATCCTACGACGTCGTTTTGAGTGGCTCCGGGTTGGTGCTGCGGCCGCCGGGCTCGAGCGAGGTGCCTATGAGGCCCATTGGCAGGGACACGTTTGCGGTTTCGGGGATGGGCGTACTGCAGTTCCTGCGCAACTCACGTGGGGAAGTTGGCGCATTCACAATAAATCGCTATAACCTGCGTGGGCTGCGGTTTGATCGGTTCCAGCCAGTGATTTAAATGAACGATAGGTCGTCCGCCAAGAGCCCCATCCAGCAGCCTCTTAATGAAGTCGAACGCACACCAATGTTCGTCCCAAACGGCCGCATTGGCTGCGGATTCACACGAAGTACAGTTCGTGTTATTTGCGTTGACTCTCAACTGCCTCTAGGTAATGTCCGCTCGGGCGACGCCTATTTGAACTCAGCGATGACCTCGATAATGCCGTGAATGTTGCGATTGAACTCGGCAAGATCCTCAGCCGGAATCCAATACTCGGTGTGATTCGCCCCTCCAACTTTCTCAACGCGATAGCGGCTTAGGTAGTACCCATCGACGTTGAATCTTGTGACAAATCCCGCGCCGCTGGCCTTCACATTCCAGTCTCGAGCAATCTGGGTGGCATAGGCCTCGTTGGTCACGGGGTAAAAGATCGGCTGGTCGGATAGGCGTGGAGGAAACTCACGAAACTCGGACTTCGCGATGAGATCGAGTTCCTGGGGGCCGACAGGTCGATAAAGAGTTACGGTGTGTTTGCCAGGACCGAACCGCTCGATGAGGCTCTCACAGGCTTTTCGAACTGCTTCTCCTTGCTTATGGTTGATTGCGGCAATCTCGGCATCCGCCTCGTCTAGTGCCGTGGCGCTCCAACGCGTGCGTACTTGTCCAAATGGGAGATGATCGGTGCTGCTTGCGATAGCTCCGAAGACGACGAAGTCTTGATCAATGGCCCAGTTCGGAACGACATCATGCGCGTACCGTGCTAACGCGATACAGCCTTCGATCATTCCTAACTCGTGATTGAGAACTGCTTGCGCGGTATTGAGCGCGTCACGGAGTGGCCAGCTTCGTCCAGTGTCAGAGCTCATGGAAGTCCAAGCGGCTTTAGTCGGTTCAGTCAGCGAGCGTGCGCCAGCTCGTCGCGAACAATCTTCCGAACCTGCTCCGCTGTGATCGGCTTTTCGGCCGTGCCTAAGTGCTGCCCGAGCGCCTCGTTGATGAGCGTCTGATACCCAATACCCGTCCGCACCGACTCCGCCTTGAACTCGGCGACGATCTGATCGTCGATGTAGATGGTGATGCGCGTCTTTCCCTTCGTCGGCACCGCCTGCCCGCGCCGCCCTTTGGAAAAATCGTACTCAGCCTTCATAATCTTTTCGCTCCTTCGCAGTACTTCGTCGCACCGAGATTAGGCGCTCGCCGTCGTCGCGGTCGGTCCAAACAACCACCAATATTTCAGTACGCCTTCGTCCTCAACCAGCGACAGGCCGTGCTTGAAGATATTGGCCGCGTCCTTGTCGGGATCGAACTTTGAACCCATATGCATATAATATATGTATTACATACAGACTGCAAGGGTGAAGCGCGCAAGCCCTCCCAGCCTCCCGATCGCGGTCTTGACTCCGATTCGCCCAGGTAGTACTTTTTGACTACCCATACATTTCAGGGCTGTCATCGATGGCTGCCACTAGCCTTAAGATTCCAGAAGAGCTGAAGCGGCGGATCGAGCGACTTGCCGGTGCGGCGAATAAGACGCCGCACGCCTTCATGGTTGACGTGTTGAGCCAGGAGGCGAACCGCGCCGAGCTTCGCGAGCGGTTTGCGGAGGATGCGGCAATCTCAGAGAAGGAAGCGATGGAGAGCGGCAAAGCTGTTCCGGTGGCGGCTGCGTTCGATTATCTCGAGGCTCGTGCGGCAGGGAAGTTGGTTCGACGCCCACGAGCCCGCGCATGGCGCGCGTCCAAGTAACGACTCGAGCGCTCGCCGATCTCGAGCGGTTTTTCGATTTTCTCGCAGACCACAATCCGAAGCTCGCGCGTGGGCGGATGGTCAGCATTAGGCGAGCCTTCGAGTTGCTTGCAGACCATCCGTTGCTCGGCCACGAAGCGGAGGACGGGCGCCGGGAGTTGGTCCTGTCTCGCGGCAAGTTTGGCTACATAGCCAAATATCGCTGGTTGCCAGCCGAGGATACGGTGCTGATCCTTGCCGTTCGACATCAGCTCGAAGCGGGTTATAAAGACGAATAGGCTGGCGATATCGGGGGCAGGCGAATCGGATGGCGAATCCTGGCAGACGGCAGCATTGGCTGGAGTTGGCTGGCGTGGCAGTGATTTTCACACGAAAATCACACGCAGCGCTCGCCTTCGCTCACAACCCGCTGATTTGAATAGGCGGACATCGAGTTCGCGATATATTCGATTCCCATCACCCGCTCAGTCTGGTTCCGGTTTGACTTTCGATGCCTCAAGGGCTAAGCCTAGGCACTGACCGAGGATTCGGTCGCGCGTTCTGAATCACGCCATGGACGTAAAGAAACCATCAGTTAGCGCTGTGCTGCTCGGGCTGATTCCGTTCGCGGGGATGTGCTTTTCGGTCTCGTTTTGGGACCGAATCGAGCCAATGCTGTTTGGCATGCCCTTCAATCTGTTCTGGCTTATTTGCTGGATCGTGCTCAGCAGTTCCTGCCTATGGGCGGCATATAAGTTGGAAACCGCACGCGACAAACGCGACGCCCGAACTCGATGAGCAGCGCAGCGGTTTCGCTGCTGACGATCGTCTTCATTGTCGTCATTGGTGCGGCCATCGGCTTGCTGGCTGGCGTGCATCGCAAGATGGACCTCGAGCAGTGGACGGTGGGCGGTCGAGGGTTTGGCGTGGTGCTCGTGTTCCTGCTGATGGCCGGTGAGGTATACACCACGTTCGCCTTTCTAGGCGCAAGCGGCTGGGCCTATTCGCGCGGCGGTCCTGCGTTATACGTCCTGGCTTATCTGACGCTCGCCTACGTCGTGTCATTCTTCATCCTGCCCCAGATCTGGGAAGTGGGCCGCAAGCATGGGATGCAGACCGTATCCGACTTCTTCGGCGTACTTTATGGCAACAAATATTTAGCTGGGCTTGTCTGCGCCATCGGCATCGTCTGCATCATTCCGTACGTGCAGCTGCAGCTCACCGGCGTCGGCATTATCGTGTCGATTGCGAGCTTCGATGGCATCGGCCGCACGCCTGCGATGGCGATTGCCGTGTTGCTATTGGTTGCGTTCGTCTTTGCGAGCGGAGTCCGGGCCGTAGCCTGGGTCAGCATTGTCAAGGATGCCCTAATGGTGTTTGCGGCACTCGCCATCGGCATCGGTATTCCGCTGATTCATTTTGGTGGCATCCGGCCTATGTTCGCCGCCTTGGCGCACGCACGACCGGCGCACATGACCATGCCCGGCGCGACCGCTAACCTTGGGCATGCATGGTTCATCTCCACGGTGCTGCTGACTTCGCTGGGCTTTTACATGTGGCCACACGCATTTGCGGCCACCTTCACCGCCAGGAGCGCCGACACGTTGCGCCGTAACGCCGTGATTATGCCGCTGTATACCCTCACGCTGGTCTTTATCTTCTTCGCGGGCTTTGCAGCAGTCCTGCTCGTGCCCGGCTTGGCCAATGGGGATCTCGCGATGTTAACGGTCGTGCGTGGAAGTTTCCCGCCCTGGTTTCTCGGCTTGGTCGGTGGCGCCGGTGCGCTCACCGCCATGGTACCCGCGTCCATTCTCATACTGACCGCGGCTACACTGTTCGCCAAGAATCTGTATCGGCCGGTGTTCGCACCGGCAATGACTGATGCCCAAGTTGGCAAGCTGGCACGCTTAATGGTCATCGTGCTCGGCGTGATCAGCTTGTATCTTGCCATCTATAGTTCCACGACGATCGTATCGCTGCTGTTGACGGGCTATGCCGGGGTAACCCAATTCTTCCCCGGTGTCGTGCTTGGCCTCTACTGGAAACGTGTCACGACCGCGGCGGTCTTTGGCGGCATGACAGCCGGAGTCATCGCTGTCGCGTTTCTGATGCTCAGCCATCGCGATCCGTTATTTGGCCTCAGCGCCGGCTTTCTGGCGTTATGCCTCAACTTCCTGGTCACGGTATTCGGCAGCCTACTCACGCCGGCATTGAGAAGAGACAGTTGGACGCGACCACTTGCAACGGAACGGTAGTCCTCGAACGTACACGGTAGCAAGTAGTCCAAGCGGGTGGTGTCGTCAGGGGAGATTTCTCCATGTGACGATCACCCGCTCCAACCCGTCCTCCCGGCCTCATTTGCCCGGCGAACTGTGCTCAGGTTGCGTTCCGGTGAGTTCGTAGATCAAGCTTCGTGCAAGCCACTTTTCGTATTCGTCGGACGACCAGGCTCGCTCGAGCACCAACATGCGATAGATGTCGCGTCCGGTATACATCCACATGATATCGCGCACTTTGGCGAGGCCAAGGTCGCGCGCGACCGTGAACTTCGCAACCAACAATCGCGCCCGCTGTTCTTGCAAATCAAAGCGAATTCGCTCGAACTGCGCCTCTATCTTCTTCAGTTCCGGTGCAAAGTCGGAAGTGCCACGCATCAATCCGATCTCTTCTTTCTCGGTATCGAAGATAACGCGCGAAATCGACGCGGTGATTCCTAAGAGCTCGAATGGATCGTCGGTTTCCTTGGTGCGCTGCGCCACTCTCGCATAGTTCGCTCCGAAGAACGTGCCCTGGATGATTTCCTTGAGGACGCCAGCCTTGGATCGAAACAGCGCGAAGACCGTGGATGGGGATACACCTGCGCGCCCGGCAATATCGTCGATTGTCACGGCATCAACCCCGTGCTTCGAAAACAGAGCCTTTGCCGTTCGTAGTATTCCCGCACGCGTAGCCGCAGCGTTTGTGCGCCGCGAGTCAGCGTTATATCGCCTTCGTGCTGTTTCCTTGCGTTTCATATTAGATATAGTAGACTATATCCAAATATAGGCAACGCCAGACTCTAGGGGAAAGCCGTGCAATTCGGGCCAGTCAATTGGATTGCCATAGCCGCGGCAGTTGGATCGGCATTCGTGATTGGCGGCTTGTGGTATTCGCCACTGCTGTTTGTGAACTCTTGGCTGAAAATGTCGGGCGTTGACAAACGGGTCTTTGACGCAGGTCTGCGCAAGGCACTCTTTGCGGACCTGCTCTCGGCGGCAGCAACCGCGCTTATTCTGAATCAGGTCCTTCGCTGGTCGGGGGCAACCGGGGTTGCGTCCGGCCTGTTCGTCGCGCTGCTGGTCTGGACGGGCTTTGTCGCGAGCGCTCTCATCACCCAGGTGACCTACGAGCACCGACCATTCGCGTTCTTCGCGATTTCGTCCGGTTATCGCCTGGTTACGCTTGAAGTGATGGGGGCGATCCTGTCGGCCGGCTGGTAGGGCGCAGCGGACGCTGCTGCAAAGATGTGTCATGGCTATTGTCCCAACTGGAGGCACTATGGCGACTTCCACAATCACTGATGTCACGCCGGGGTCAGCGGCTGTTGGGAATCCGACAGTCAGCAAAACGCAGGCGCGCGTTGGTTGGGTGCTTAGCGGCCTCACGATTGCGTTCATGCTGTTTGATGCCGCAGGAAAGCTGGCCCTCGAAACTCACGTGATCGATGCAACGACGAAAATCGGCTATCCACTGGCCGCGATTCGCCCCATTGGCCTCATTGCTCTGCTTTGCACCGTCCTATACGCCCTTCCCCGCACGGCTGTCCTGGGCGCCGTTCTTCTGACAGGTTTTTATGGCGGCGCGGTGGCGAGCAAGATTCGGATTGAAGACCCACTGTTCAGTTCAATCCTTTTCGCGGTTTATATGGGACTTATCGCCTGGGGCGGGCTTTACTTGCGCGACGACCGCCTGCGGGCTCTTTTGCCGTTTCGCCGGTAGTGTGCATCGGCCAACGCTCGTTGCGGCCGCATCGGCAGCAGTCCCTAAAGATCGCATTGGGCGGCGGAACGGCGGGTCCGGCAAACGTAGGCGGCTGAAATTGCTCCAATGAATCGCCGCCGATCCTGCACGACGCCATTTTGATTCAGACATGGGTCGCGGGACTCCATTGGCCCAGCCAGTATGTCCATGCACCGCCACCACCGGTATCCACCATGAGTCGTATCGTTGATCCGTTGGTCAGTCGCGGAGTGGCGTAGATGTGACCCGCCTCGAACACAGTATGGATTACCGTTCCGGATATGGCTTGGCCATAGGGCGCAAGCATAATGCCGAACCCTACCGAGGCCAACCCGCCGACCCTGTTCACAGGTGTGACTCCGCCGCACCGGGATCACACATACCGTCCGTATTCATTATCCGTGAATGCCTAGCCGGTCTCGACGGTCGTATGTGCTTGGTGGCTCAGATGAAGCACGAAGACCCCACTGAACTGCGCCGATGCGTAGGCGAGGATATTGGCAAAATCAAGTTCCGGGGTCTTGAGATTCCGGCTCTCCCGATTGCGGAAATTGATGCGCAGTTCCGAGAGCACCTGCGGAGGCGAGCATGTCAAACAATGCCCGCATTGGCTGGTGTGGCGGGGTGTTTCACACGAAAATCGCACGCAGCGCACATCGGCGGCTGCAACGCGATGATTCAAAAGGATTAATCTCTCCAGAGCGATATGTTCAGCGATTCGCGCCTCCATTGTTGAGCAGGCAGATTGTCAGGGTGCTCCCCGGCACTGCCATGGTCACGCGTGCGAGTCGGCTGATGCTCATCGTGGGCCCGACTGGCGCGCATTTTCGCGATTCCAAGGGTAGGGAAAATCGAAGCACGACGGATTAGGATCCGGATGTGAAGACCAAACGCAACAGGGGTCGCCCGCCGTACGATGACGTTCTAACGCGTGCCGAGTGGTCGGTCGTACATGCCGTTCAGCACGGCATGACCAACAAGGAGATTGCAAAGCGGCGGGGCATTAGCAGCGACGGGGTGAAGTTTCACATCAACAATGCGATGGGCAAACTGGGCGTGCCGAACCGCAAAGCACTTCGTCAATGGTTTCAGGCCCCGAAGGGAAGCGCTTTGGGTGTTCAGGATAGCCCGACCATCGCACCAATCAAGCTTGGTCAGATCGGTCAAATCGCAAGATCCGTCAAGGACGTCAAAGCGTCTGAAGCTTGGTACGCAAGCGTGCTCGGTCTGCGACACCTGTATACATTCGGAACCTTTGCATTCTTCGACTGCAAGGGCGTGCGTTTGTTGTTGTCACAATCCGACGCGGAACCGCCACCCGCGGACTCCATAATCTATCTAAAAGTGGACAATATTCGGCAGGCGCACGAGGAACTGCGCACAAAGGGCGTCGAGTTTCTAAATGCCCCGCATCTGATCCATCGACACGTGGATGGCACTGAGGAATGGATGGCCTTCTTCAAAGACCTGGAAGGGCGGCCGCTTGCGATCATGTCCCTGGCGAAGCCACCCTCGGGTCTCGCCCCAGTTGACGATCCGTGATGCACTCTCCCAGATACAGGACTCAATCCCATGTGGACGAATACCCGACCTATGATGCGCCGCGCCCTTTGTGCACTACTCTTGCTCGGCTGTCTTGTTCCTTGGGCGGTTGCCATAGCGAAGCGCGAAGTGCCAGAGACTGTAATGGTGACCTATCACGTGCGGCTCGGTCAGAAGGCTGCCCTTGCGAGAGTCCTTGCTCGGCACTGGGCCACGGCGCGTAGACTGAATCTTGTGCGTGGCGCACCCCATATCATTGTGCAGGGCGCCGGGAGCGGGGATCCCTACTTCGTCGAGATATTCACTTGGCGCGATGGCAGCATACCCGACAGTGCTCCAGCAGAAATCAAGGGCCTCTGGAGTGAAATGGGGCGGTTGGTTGAGCCTCGGAACGGCCGGCCAGGCATCGACTTTCAGCAGGTTAGCCTACTAAGTCCATAGGATCGAATGATCTAAGTTGCGGCCGATGACCGCAAAGTATCTCGGGAGACGGCGCAATGGCCGACTTTCGGATGAGTCACACCGCGCAATTGTTGAACAGAAACATTTTGAAATCCGCGTCGTCGGGCGCAAAAATCGCCCGGTCCGCCGCGCAGGCCTGTCCCTCGGGGCTGCCGAAGGCATTCTGGATTGCCGCGAGATCGTCAAAGTACAACGTGGCAATCGTATGCACCGCGAACCCTCCCGGCAGCGTCACTACCGGTCCTGTGCTGACTTCATATTTTCGAAGTCCGGCAAGTTTCTTTGCCAGGGGCACGTGTATTTCGAAGTAGTGCTTGTCAAAGGCCGCCGGATCCTTCGGAGTGTTGTAAATCACCACCATTTGAGCCACTGAAATTCTCCCGGGGAAATAAACTCTACGGTTGAATGTGATGAACGGCGGCATTGCGCAGGAAGGCGCGCTCCTCCGCCGGATTGCGCGCCAGAGTCGCTGCGCGCTGATAGCACTCGTGCGCTGCTTCACGCTGATTGGCTCGGGCGTGAATTTCACCCCGGGCCGCCCAGTAGAACGGGTAATGCGCGAGCGCGGGTTCCTCGGCCAGATCCACGGCGTCGCGCAAGGCACCCTGCGGATTGCCGGCATAGGCGCGGGCGAGCGCCCGGTTGATTGCAATCACCGGGCTGGGATTGCGCTCATAGAGCAAGTCATACAATCCTAAGATGGCGTTCCAGTCGGTTTCCGCCAATGACGGTGCCAAACAGTGCTGACAGGCAATTCCCGCTTCCAGGTGCAGTGCGCTCAGTTCGGGTCCGCGGGCTGAATGGTTGAGATGGGCCATGCCACGTTCCATGAGCGCGCGATCCCAGACGGCCCGGTCCTGTTGCGCCAGCGGCAGGTAAATCCCGTCCGAATCGATGCGTCCCGCTACGCGTGAGAAATGAAAGCACATCAGCGCCATCAGGGCGTGCGCCCGCGGCGCGCCGCCATCCATACCTTCGGTCAGGAATGCACACAGGCGCATTGCCTCCTCGCACAGCACGACGCGGGTCGGCATCGATGGGTGGCTGCCGTGATAGCCCTCATTGAACAAAAGATACAGGGCGCGCAATACTGCCCCTAGACGCGAATCCTCGGCATCCGCGAGGGCAGCCGGGGCGAGCGACTCCATCTGCCGCAAGACCGATCTGCCGCGCTGCAGACGTTTGTCGATGGTCTCTTCGGTGCAGAGAAAAGCCGCAGCGATTTCACTGGAGGCAAACCCGCACAGGAACTTCAGAATGAGCGTGACCTGGGTTTCCTCCGACATCTGCGGCTGACAGACCGTCAGCATCATGCGCAGTTGATTCTCGGCCGTGCTGGCCTCCGCCAGCGACTCGTCCACCGTCGTGGCGAGGGACCACTCCGAGGCGAGTTGCTCGTGATAGTCAGTGGCGAAGCGCCGCTCGACCGCACCGCGGCGAATCACGTCGAGCGCGCGATTGCGCGCGACCTTGCCCAGCCAGGCACGCGGGTTGTTAGGAAGCCGGAACTTCCATGCCTGCAGCGCGGTTTCCAGGGCCTCCTGCACCACATCCTCGGCCAACTGCAGGTTGTGTGGCCCGAACAGGCGCGTCAGCGCGGCTACGAGCCTGCCCGACTCATGCCGGAACAGGCTCGCAACCAGAGCTTCGGGTCTGCCGCTTTCTGCGGACATGTTCATCCCATTTGAGCAACCGGGCGCACTTCGACCGATCCATCGTAGATGTAAATCGGGCACCCCAGCGCAAGCTTCGCCGCTTCATCCAGGGATGCGGCCTGGATTGCCAGGTTCCCGGTCACCAGATCCTTTAACTCCGCGTAGGGGCCATCGGTCACTACCTTGTTCTTGCCGCGAATAGTGCGCCCGCCCTCGTGCACTGCTTCACCGGCGGGCTGATGGCCCTGCTTGGCCAGCTCGCCCATCCAAGCGCCCCAGAGCTTCAGGTGGTCCTGCATCGCGGTCGCCGACAACCCCTTTTCCAGGAACGCTCCGCCTCGAAACACGTATATGAATTTCGCCATGACTGCTCCTTCGAACGAACCCTATGAACCATAATATGAACGCCATCGGCGTCCGTCACCGATAAGACGTTTCAGGGTGGAATTGGTAGGACACCGATCAGCCGGTGCGCCCCCGTCGTGGCGGCGAACAGGTCCAAATTCACACACCAGTCACACGCAGTACCGCCCGTTCGATCAGGTCCGCCGCGTGGGTCAGCTGGCCGAAGCGCGATACGCCAGAGGCAAAAGAACGGCTCGCCGCGCGCAAGGCCGCGTCACCCAGCATGTCCATGTGCACGACGAAGGCACCTTCTTCTTCACCGGTGCGAGGCTGAGCGGGATTCCATTGCGGGGCGCTCGGCAGTGCA
>DATHOA010000131.1:0-9157 GCA_035485475.1 Steroidobacteraceae bacterium
GGCTGCGAGAAGGTCTCCGGATCCGTCAGGGTCAACTCACCGTTGATCCGATCAGGACCGTCGAGGGTATAACGCTCCTGAACCCTTAGCTTTTCACTGTGCGGCAGACCGGAGTAATCCAACCAGCTCTGGTCGTGCTGGCCGATCGTGTCGATCACCAGAGTCTTGCCGTCCCAATGTCCTGCCGAATAGCCCAGCCAGTGCGGATCGAGATCGTCATCCCACTTCGGCAGCGGACGGCGCAAGCTGACGATGCGGAATGTGTGGTTGGTCTCATAGACCAGATTCACCCGATCCTTATCTTGCGCAATCAACATTGGATATGACGCATAGATGATTCGCGGCACGCCCTGTATCCAGCAGTTGGCGATTGGATCGCTCTTGGGGTTCGTCTTCAGTGCCGCCTGATTCGCGGCGTACTTGGCCTTGGCGGCCGGTAGCAGCGGCGGCTCTTTACCGTCAGTGGTCTTGAGCGCGCGGATCGGGGTCGGCATGGCCCACTTGCCGGTATAATCAGGTGTACCCGGATCGGGACGCTGCGCGGCAGGCAGATGCGCCCATGAATCGGAGTCGGCAGCACTCACACCGCCGGCCAGCAAGACCGCGGTCACGGCGAGCAACATGGGTTTGAATACGAATTTCATTTGATGATCACCCTACCGTCCGAGGTCGTCTCGACGTTACGATTGTTTTCTTCGCAGGAATACTCAGTGATGCCGTCCGCACCCAATGTGGCCGCCATGTCCGAGCGAAACGGCCAGTGACGCACCACCGTGAACGGCCGGGTGAAATGCTCGGGGTCATCGATCGTGATATGCACGACGAGATCCGTATACCCTTGTGAGGTTTTCTGCTTTTGGAAGCGCTCCGTGACCTTCAGCTTGGTCCCGTGCGAGGAGTGGAAGTCGAGCGGTGTTTTATCATTGAAGTGGGAAGTCTCCACGACGAGCGTATCCCCTTCCCAATGACCCACTGAATAACCCAGGAAGCTTTGCGGCGTATCCTTCGGCGCCTCCTTGCGATCCAGGTGAATGAGGCGCAGGTTGTGACCGACCTCGTGCAACATCAGGATTTCGCCTGGCAGGTAGGCAAAGCGGATTGGATAGGGCGCAAAATTCAAGCGCGGCACACCGTGCGGGAAGCACTGGCTCGCCGCGTCGGTGAGCACGGCACCGTGGGCCTCGGCATCGATCAGCTGCTGCGTCCTTTTGGCCTCCTCGGGCGTGAAGGGAGCCCCCTCCCCATTTTCCTGCAACAAGTTGATGTTGCCGCCCGGTAGCTGCCACAGACCCGTAAAATCACGCGGGTCTGCGGGCGGGGGCGTAGGCTCCCAGGCCTTGCGCTCTGCCTGATTGCCGCCTGACCTTCTGGCGAGCCACTGCGCCGCAGTCATCGCCGTCGCGCGTCCCTTGTTATCCGTGTCGAGCTGCGCCTGCTCGGCCGGTGTCAGCTTGCGCACCGTGCCTTCCTGTGCGACTACGGCAGTCGACATGCCCGCGACGATCACGAGGGCCAAAACCAGCATCTGTCTCATATCACGTCTCCCTTGCGGCAGCCGAGGCTTTGGGTTCTCACTTGACCTTCACGATGCCTTTGGCATTCGGCTCATTGCGGTTATTTTCTTCGCAGGAATACTCCGTGATGCCTTCGGACCCTTCCGTGCTGGCCAGATCGGAGCGGAAGCCCAATTTGCGCGATATCGAGAACACCTTGTAGAAGTGATCGGGGTCGTCGATGGTGATCCGAACTACCAGGTCGGTGTGACCATCAGAGGTCTTCTCCCGGGTGAAGCGCTCGATGACCTTGAGATTGGGTCCATGCGAGGTGACCGAGTCGAGCCGTGTCTTCTCGTTCATATGCGACGTTTCAACGACCAGCGTGTTGCCCTCCCAATGTCCTACGGAGTAACCGAGGAAGGTCCGCGGTGTACCCTTGGGAGCCTCCTTCTGATCCATATGGATGATGCGTACGTTGTGAGCCACCTCGTGCAGCATCACAATCTCCCCCGGCAAATACACAAAACGGATCGGGTAGCCGGGGGTGATGATCAGCCGCGGCGTACCGTGCGGGAAACACTGGGTCGAGGCATCCGTGACCACCTTGCCGTCCGCTTCCGCCTTGATCAATGCCTGGGTCGATTTGGCCTCCGCGGCCGTGAAGGGCGCCTGGTTGCCGTCATCCTGTACCAGGTCGAGGCGCCCGTTGATCATGGCCCACGCACCAGTGAAGTCTCGCAGGTCTGCCGGTGGCGGCGTGGGCTCCCAGCCCTTGCGCATGGCCGCCAGCTCCGCCGCGATCTGCTGCGGGGTTTTTCCCAGGTTGCGGCGACCCAAATCGATGACGGGCGGGCGCACGATCTTGTTGTCGATGGCTTGCTGCGCCTGCTGCTGCTCAGGAGACAACGATGCGAACGTCGCCGGCCCTGAAGCCGCCGGTGCTTGCTGCTGGGCCGCCGCGGCGTTCGCCAACCCCAGCCCCGCGCCGCACACCGCAAGGGTCATCAATCGCTTCGTGCTCGTCTTCATGCCCGTCTCCGCTAATCCTTACCGCGACACGCACACCGAAGCATGTGCTGCGGTGTCGCCCACCCGCCCTGGCAAGAGCACCGAGTTGGGGATATTCCCAACCCAGCACCAGAGCAGCAAACTAGAACTTATACTCCGCTCCAACTCGGAACACCCGACCCAGAAAATTGTACGTGTTATTGAACACGGTTAGCTGCGAACCTCCCGCAATTGGACTGTCCTCGTTGGTGACGTTCAAGACTGCCGCCGTGACACTGCTGGCCTTGCTCCAGGGCAACTGGTAGCGGTACAGCAGATCAAGAGTGGTGAACGCAAAGGACTGCGTACCCCCATTGGTCGCGGGATTCGGCACCTGCAGATCCATCGCCGGTATGAAACGCACCGTTGCCATCAGCGAGTGGTTGCCAAGGATGGCACTCGCCTCGAGGTTCGCGGTGTAATGCGGCATGGGAACGCCAAACGTGCTGTCGTTGTAACTGCCGACGCCGTTGTAGTTGATACCGGCCTGCTGCAGCAGGTACTCATGTGTGAAGGTGCCGTACAGTCGAATCGGAAACTGCATACCAATGGGGTCCGCCCTCAGGCGGTACTTGACCTCATAGTCGAGGCCGTTGGTGTGCAGAAATCCATTGTTCACGTAGGTCGTGTTGAACTGCAGGATGTCGTTTCCAGAAATGCAATACGCGGGTCGCGGGCCCTGGCCCACCTTCCACGCGCCCGTAATCTCGCAGACCTCGTTCGGGGAGCCGGGGGCCAGGACGATCCGCGGATCGTTGATGTACCCGTCCGCTTCATCAGCAGTCAGAATCGCCTGCGCGTTCTCTGCCGCAATCAGATCCTTGAATTTGATGTTGAAGTAATTCAGATCCACCGAGAGGTCGCTGGTGATGTCCCAGGTCACCCCGAAGTTCCAGTTCTGTGACGTTTCGGGCTTCAGATTGGGATTACCCGACAGCAAACCACGCGCATTGATGACATCGCCGCCGAGGGTCTGTGCGGATGTACTGCCGGTGGCCTGCGCGTACAGGTTGGCCGGTCCCGGGGCCTGGAACGAGGTGCCGGCCGAGGCGCGTACGAACAGGCTTTTGACCGGCGTCCACAGCACTCCGAGCTTCGGATTGAATTTGCCGAAAGTACCGCCATTCTCATACCCGGTCCTCTCGTAGCGACCGGCGAGGTCAACCTCAATCGACTTGAGCGGGTACACCACCATTTCGGCAAATGCGGCGTTGGTGGCATCCGAGCCAGCGAAATTGCTGTTGGCGAAGACTGCGTTATTGAATCCCCAGTAACCGATCCCCGTCGAAGCGGAATCCCAGGTCTGGGAGAAGCTCAATTCGCGCCGCTCCACACCGATGGCGATGCCGGTGGTGCCGCCCGCCATATCCCACAGCTTGCCGGTGGTAACGGCGTCGTAGGTCCTCAACTGACCCACGTCATCCGTGGTGCGCAATCCGTACAACCAATTGAGGAGACCCGGAGCGTTGGCGGCGGGACTGCCGGCCGGAACCAGCGCGGAAATGGCGAAGGGATCAAAGAATTCGCAGTTGCCGACGCCGCGATGCACTTTGGTCGGATCGGTGGTCGGCGTGTACGCGCACGCCGGGCCGCCATACCCATTCACCGCGAGGGACAAACGATTGATCACCGTGTCATTGGCCCCGAAGGTCGTGCTATTCCACGACTGGCTGAACCCGACGTTCCAGTCAAAGCCCGTATTGCCGAACTTGCCGAGCAATTTGCCGGAAACCCGATAGGCGTCCTGACCGGATTGCTGGACAGCCCCATCGTCCCCATTGTCAACCCAAGGAGACAGAAGGCGTCCCTTGTAGAGATAGCCGGTGACATTGGTCTGTCCGTTGATGGGATTCGGGAAACTCGGGAACATCTGCGCGGTCGCGATCGCGCCGGGATTATCCGCAGGAACGAACGGCAACAATGACGTCGTCGCGGTTGCCGGGGTGATGTAGCCAAACGGGATCTGATAACGGGTACGCGCGAATCCGACTTCGAACTCGCCGGTGATCGTGTCAGTGAAATTATGGTCTATGGTCGTCAAGCCGTTCATGCGCTGTGAGTCAGGTTGCAGCGCACGGCCGAGTGCGTTGTAGAGCAGGCAGGAAGGCGTACCCGTCGTGCTCCTCACGCCATTCGCCAGGCCACTGGGACCACCACTGCCGAGCAGCGGGCTGCCGCAGAGCGGATCGGCAATCGAAGCGGCTACCGCGGATGGCTGAGTCGGGCCGGCGACCTGGTACTGGAATGTCGCCGGGTTGCCAAAACCAGACGTCAGAGCGTATTTCAGACGGCTCGCATCGAAGCGCTCATCGGCAAGCAGGTGCTGGGTGGAACTGTATTCAAAACCGGCAACGATGCTGGTCGAGTCGTTGTGCGCGCCCCAGAGTAAGCCCAGATTCGTATCGGGCCGGTCGGACGTCGTATCCTGGATGCGCTGGAAATCCGCTTGGACGTCGAAGCCGTCAAAGTTCTTCTTGGTGATGAAATTCACGACGCCGGCGACCGCATCGGAACCGTACAGCGCTGATGCGCCGTCGGTGAGCGTCTCGACGCGATCGATCATGATCATTGGTGCGAGGTTGTTGACGTCGACGTAGCCGTAGCCGCCGTCGGCAATCTGGCGGCCGCCGTTCAGCAGCACCAGTGTAGCGCCTGCCCCGAGGCCGCGAAGATTGACCGTGGTCGTCGGCGAGTTGCCGCCATCGACACCACCACCTTGGCTATTGACGACAGCCATCGAGCCCACGTTCTGCGGCAAGTCCTTGAGACTCTCCGCGATGGAATTGCGCTGCGTATCTTCCAGCTGTTCGCTGCTGAGGACGGTCAGCGGCTGCGGCCGGTCCGCGGGACGCTTGATGTACGAGCCGGTGACAACGACCTCCTCTACCGGGGCATTATCGTCCGCGTGCGGCGTGGCTTCCTGAGCAAAAACACTCCTCGGTGCCATGGCGCTAGCTGCCAAGGCACAGGCTACGGCGGCTGCCACCGTCCGGCTGCAGTGAGAATCGGTCATCCCCCCCCCTCATCGACCCAGCAGTAACCGGGTCCAGTGATTTTCCATAACGTCTATATAAGAATTATTCAGCGGCCCGAGCGTGCCAAAAACCACCGATACACGGGTATGGAACATGGAATATCCGTCGTGGTGTTTCCCCCACAATGGATTTTCCGCGGCTCCTCCCGGCCGGCCTCGGCACGGCCGGGCCGGTGCAGGCTCCTGGAGACGCGTATGGGCTATTCCAGGTCGAGATTGAAGAGCTTTATCGCGTTGGCACGGCCGATCCTGCGTCGCTGTGCCTCCCCGACGACTCCGCTCGAGTCGTACCAGGACGCGGCATCTTCCATCTTCTCGAAGGGATAATCTGCCGAAAAGTAGACCTTGTTTTCATCGAGCACATCCAACGTGCAGCGGAATGCCGGATCGTTGAAATTCCCGCTGGTGGTGATGTGGAAGTGCTCGCGGAAGTAGTCCCCGAGTGGTCGCTTGCCACGATACTCGCGGCGCGAGAAGCGCATGCGCGCATCGATGCGCCACAGGCCGAATGGAATATTCTCGCCGAGGTGGCCGATGCAGATGCGCAGATTCGGGAAGTCATCGAAGAGTCCCGAGCCGCACAGCCGCAAGGAATGAATCGATGTCTCCACCGCAAAACCCCACGGCGCGCTCATCAGCCACGGGTGGCCCGCGTAGCTCATTGCCTGCGATGGGATCTGCATGCGCGGATGCAGGTAAAATGGAACGTCGAGCTTCGACACGGTTGCCCAGAATGCCCGATACTCCGGCAAGTCGTAGTATTTGGCATTGTCGTCGCTCCCCACTTGCTGGAATCCGTTCACCAGCGCGCCCTTGAAACCCAGCTCGTTGACGCAGCGCTCGAGTTCGCGGGCAGCGACATCGGGATCATGCATCGGCAACGCGGCCAACGCCGCATAGCGCTTCGGGTGCTTCGCAACGGCATTCGCCATCGCCTCGTTGGCCTTCTGCGCGACCCGCAGTCCTTCCTTCGGGTCCGGAATTCTTTGTACACCCGGCGCATTCAGCGAGAGCAGCGCGAACTCGATGCCCGCTGCATCCATGTGGCCAAGACGTTCGGAATCCAGATCGAGCAATTGTCGCGTGAAGTCATCCCAGACACCGGAATCACCGGCAAAACTGCGCGACTGCTCGAGGGTATCCTCGATTGCAAAATGCTCTTCGAAGGCCACTTTCCCATCCACAATAATTTCTCCAGTGAAAACCGTGCGCACCTGATGCAGCAGGCCATGATCCATGCGATGCCGGGTCATCACAATGGCGTTTTCCCCATACCGCAGTTCCAAACGTGCACGCTGACCCCACCAGCCGCTCGCTAAACTCACGCGACTGACACATAGCATTGCTGCCGAGAAATAGGCGCCAGGCGTATGCTGCGCGTATAAGGTTCTGCAGACAGGCAGAAATTCAAAAGAGCTTGGAAAGAAGGGGGGTACATGGCCACGAACACGCCATCGTCCGGGCATGAGCTGATTCGCAACTGGCCGATTCTCGTCGTCGCCTTCGTCCTCGTCTTCCTCGCCTTCGGCATACCCACCTACTCCCTCCCGTTCATGTACGGCCCGGCGATGAAGGAGTTCGGCTGGTCGAACGCGCAAGTCAACCTGCTGTCGACCGCGAAGTTCGTCATCGGCGCGGTCGCGGCGCTCGGCATGGGCATCCTCGTCGATCGAATCGGTGGTCGACTCGCGGTGTTGATCGGCGCGGCCACGGGCGGCGTCGCCATGGCGATGTTCCTGTTCGCCACCAATCTCCCCATGTACTACCTCGCTGGCGCGATGCTCGGCTTTTCGGCCTCCTCGATCGTGGCCGCGATGAAGGTCATCATCTCGCGCCTTTATACGATCCATCAGGGCGCGGCCATGGGCATCGTCCTCACCGCGACCAGCACCGGCGGTGTGGTGATGCCGTGGATTTGGGCGCCGCTGCTGGATGCGGGTTGGAACTGGCGCACGATCATCGCCATGATGAGCATCGGCCCGTTCCTGATAGCGGTGCCGCTGTGGCTGATCTTCGTCGCCGTGAGCAAGAACGGCCCCACCATCGTTGCGCCAACGGTCATCCAGAACAAGCTCTCGACCTGGGAGCATTTCAAGCTGATCAGTCAGGACCGGAACTTCTGGCTGATTGTGGTCGGTATTTTCCTGGTTTCCGCGGTCGATCAGGCGGTACAGCAGAATACGGTGCAGTTTCTGATGCACAACAAAGGCATGAACATCGACAAGATCGCGTGGGCGGCGAGCCTCACCGCGGTCCTCGGCGTAGCCGCCAAGATTGCCTCCGGATGGATCTATGATCAGACCTCGATCCGCGGCATCCGCGTTTTTTATGTGCTGCTGGCCGTGTCGACCTGGCTGATCGTGCCGATTGCGGGGCCCTTGACGCTGACGCTATTCATCGTTACTCGCGGCATGGCCCATGGCGGCATGATAGTCGACGTGCCTATTCTGACGCGCCATTACTTCGGCCCTGAACGCCTGGGCCTCACGATCGGCATCATGTCGGTCGCCGTCAATCTTGGTTTCGCGGCAGGCCCGCCCGTGCTGGGCTGGCTGGCTGACATAAACCACGGCTCATTTGTGAACGGCATGTGGATCTATGGTGCGGTCGCGGCGGTGGCGGTTCTGTCGATTGCGCGTGTGGCACCGCGTTTCTGGGTGCCACCCGCGAAGCGCCGCGGACAGGAGGCACTCGCGCAGGTCGTCGCATCCACCGCGGTGCCGCCGACCGCCTAACGCGCGTGCCACCCCAGCGTCTACACTATGATGAGAGATGCATGAACGATCCCAATCTCCAACGCGCAGCGCACCTTGATACCGCGACGCTCAGCGACGCGCTGGACAAGCTTGGCATCGCCGGGCAGTGCCGTGGCATCAAGCCGCGCGACCACTCGTTTCGAATGACCGGGCGTGCGTACACGATTCTCTACGGACCGCTCGATGCCGAAAAGCCCGGAACGGTCGGGGACTACATCGACGATCTGCCACCTGACACCGTCGTTGTGCTCGACAATGGCGGCCGCGAAGATGCCACCGTCTGGGGAGACATCCTCACGGCCGTCGCACACCATCGGGGACTGGCAGGTACGGTAATCGATGGGGCGAACCGTGATGTCCACCTATGTCTATCGCTCGGCTATCCGATCTACAGCAGAAGCTATTCAATGCGCACTGGTAAGGACCGCGTGCAGGTGGACGCCGTGCAGGTGCCGGTCAACATTGGTGATGCGCGGGTACTGCCGGGCGACCTGCTGCGCGGCGATGCCGATGGCGTCGTCGTGATCCCACGCTCACGCGAGCAGGAAATCCTCGAGATAGCCGAGCACATCGAGGCGTCCGAGCAGCAGATTCGACATCTCGTGGAGTCGGGCCTCAGCCTGCGCGAAGCGCGCGAGAAACTGCAGTACCATAAACTTCAATCCAAATAGATGAAGACTTCAACTCTGGGCGACGATTTGCGCGCGCGTCTGGCCCTACTCGACAGTTGCGCCATCTCCGACGCACTCGATTCACTCGGCCTGCCGCCTGCGGTCGTGGGTCTGGCGCCGCTCTCCGTGGGCAAACCCATTTGCGGATCGGTA
>DATHOA010000132.1:0-20531 GCA_035485475.1 Steroidobacteraceae bacterium
TAGTCATCCATATGCCGGATGATGGCCTGGGCGAATCCCGAGCAACTCATCAGCGTGGCGCCGGGCACCAGGCGCTGCAGGTCCTCTTCGACATTGCGGCGCGCGGCCATCTCACGCTTGGTGACCTTCATCGCCTCGCGCAGCCGCGCGAGATCGTAGGTGAGTTCCTTGTGCGCGATGGTATGCGCGACACCCTTGACGATGAAATCGGCGGCCTCGGTCCACTTCATGTAGCGCAGCATCATTTCGGCCGAGAGGATCAGCGAGCCCGGGTTCACGCGATCCTTGCCGGCGAAGCCCGGTGCCGTGCCATGCGTGGCCTCAAACACCGCCGGTCCATCACCGATATTGCCGCCCGGTGCGATGCCGATACCACCCACCTGCGCCGCCAGCGCATCGGAGATGTAGTCACCGTTGAGGTTCAGCGTCGCGATCACGTCATACTCTTCCGGACGCATCAACGCCTGCTGCAGGAAATTGTCGGCGATCACATCCTTGACCACGATTTCCGATCCGCTGCGCGGATTGCGGAATGACAGCCACGGACCGGTACCGATCTCCTGCGCACCGAATTCCTCCTTCGCCAGCTGGTACCCCCAGTTGCGGAAGGCCCCTTCGGTGTACTTCATGATATTGCCCTTGTGCACCAGCGTGACCGAGGTCCGGTCAGAGTCGATGGTGTACTGGATGGCCTTGCGCACCAGGCGCTGACTGCCTTCCTTGGACACAGGCTTGATGCCGATGCCTGAACTTGCCGGAAAGCGGATCTCCCGCACGTGCAGTTGGCGCTGCAGGTAGTCAATGAGCTGGTGGACTTCCGGTGTGCCGGCCGCCCACTCGATACCGGCATAGATGTCCTCGGTGTTCTCGCGGAATATCACCATGTCGGTGAGACTCGCATCGAGCATCGGGCTCACGACCCCGGGAAAGTAGCGGATCGGACGCACACAGGCGTATAGATCCAGGGTCTGGCGTACCGCGACGTTCAAAGAGCGGATGCCGTCGCCTACCGGGGTTTCAAGCGGTCCTTTGATCGAGACCACGAAGTCGCGCAGCACCTGCAGCGTCTCATCGGGCAACCAGCTGCCATAGATCCCGTTGGCCTTGGCACCGGCATAGATTTCCATCCAATGAATCGCGCGCTTGGCGCCATAGGCCCGCGCGACGGCCGCATCCACCACCTTGCGCATCGCCGGGGTGACATCGATGCCGATGCCGTCACCCTCGATGAACGGAATGATGGGTTCATCCGGCACGCTGATCGAACCGTCCGTGTTGATGCGGATTTTCGCACCCGCGGCCGGAACGAGTATGTGTTCGTAGCGCATGCGAAACTCAGCGGTTACGGTGGTTGTGGCTGCGCTCCGCGATCAGCAGGGCCAGCTCCAGGGCCTGCTCCTGGTTCAAGCGCGGATCGACCGTGGAACGATAGGCCCGCTGCAGGTCCGCATCCGTCAAGCCGCGCGCACCCCCGGTGCACTCGGTCACATCCTCGCCGGTCAGCTCGATATGCACGCCGCCCAGGTATGACCCCATTTCCCCGTGGATGCGGAATGCCAGGTCGATTTCCTTGAGGATGTTCTCGAAACGACGGGTCTTCAGGCCGCCGCTGCTGGTCTCGGTGTTGCCGTGCATGGGATCACACACCCACAGCACGCTCTGACCGGTCTCGCGCACGGCCTTGATCAGCCGGGGCAGAGACTTCTCGATGTCCTTGGCGCCAAAGCGATGAATGAAGGTCAGGCGGCCGGGCTGGTTCTGCGGATTCAAAGTCGCCACCAGGCCCTGCGCCCACGCATCATCCATGCCGCTGCTGATCTTGACGGCCACCGGGTTCGAAATGCCGCGAAAGTACTCCACGTGCGCGCCATCAAGCTGCGCCGTGCGCATGCCGATCCACGGATAATGGGTCGAGAGGTTGTACCAGCGCTGCTGGCGCGGAATGAAGCGCGTCTGCGCCTGCTCGTACAGCAGATGCAGGCCCTCATGGCTGCAATAGAAGTTCGTCTGCGCCGCCTCGTGGATGGGGCGACCACTGATGCCCTCGAAGAAATCGAGCGAGTCGGCAATCGAATTGGCAATACGCTGGTAGGCATCCTTCAACGGGCTGTGGTTGAGGAAGCCCAGATCCCAATATTCAGGATGATGCAGATCGGCAAAACCGCCATCGATGAGTGCCCGGACAAAATTCAGCGTCAGCGCCGCCCGCTCATAGCCACGCAGCAGCAGCTGCGGATCCGGCGCGCGCGCCTCCAGGGTGAATTCCGGACGATTGACCAGGTCGCCGCGGTAGCTGGGCAGCGTCACGCCGTTCTTGGTTTCCATGTCGGCGGAGCGCGGCTTGGCATACTGCCCGGCCATGCGACCGACCTGGATCACCGGCTTCTTCAGCCCGTGCAGCAGCACCAGGCTCATCTGCAGCAGGATTTTCAGCTTGCGGGCGATCTGGTCCGACTCGCAGTCCTCGAAGGTCTCGGCGCAGTCCCCGCCCTGGAGCAGGAAGGCCTCGCCACGCTGGGCGGCCGCCAGGCGCTCGCGCGCGGCCTCCACCTCCCACGAGACGACGATGGGCGGCAGCCGCGACAGCTGCGCCACGACCTTTTCCAGCGCGGCTGGATCGTCGTAACGCGGCTGCTGTTGTGCCGCCTTGGTGTGCCAGCTTGCGGGATGCCAGGAAGTCATAGCAGGAGAGCGCATAAGGCAGTTCCGATACACACCCCGGGCGATGCCCCGGGGACATGAAAAACCAGTATAAATCCTAACACGAAACCCATTCGGGTCCATGCTTGGGCAATCGCGGGCCGCGGCCTTTCGGAGGTAAATCCATGCACAGGGCACTCGTCCTCGGCGCTGGCAAGATCGGCGCCCTGATCTCTGGTCTCCTATCTGAGTCCGGCTCCTGGGAAGTTCAACTGGCCGACCAGGACCCCGCGGCAGCCCGGGGGGTGGTCGCGGCCCATAGCGGCCCGAATCTGCTGGGCCTCACGCTCGATGCCACGGACGCGGCCGCCCTGCATGCCCAGCTTGCTGCCCACCCGGTGGATGCGGTGATCTCAAGTTTGCCCTACCACTGCAACCCGACCGTGGCCAGCGCGGCCCGGCGCGCCAGCGCCCATTACTTCGATCTGACCGAAGATGTCCAGGTCACGCGCAGCGTGCGGCGTATGGCCGAGGGCGCCAGCCGTGCCTTCGTACCCCAGTGCGGCCTCGCACCGGGGTTCATCAGCATCGCAGCCCACGAGCTCATGACTCACTTCGATGAAGTGCGCTCGGTCAAGCTGCGCGTGGGCGCGCTGCCCCAACATCCCAACAATGTCCTCAAGTATTCCCTCACCTGGTCCACCGAGGGTCTCATCAATGAATACGGCAATGCGTGCCAGGCCATCGTCGATGGGCAACTGATCGAGGTCGCGCCCCTGCAGGGGCTGGAGGAGATCGAGATCGATGGCACCTTGTACGAGGCGTTCAACACTTCCGGTGGGCTCGGCTCACTGGGCGAGATCGACGGTCTCGGCATCGCCTCGATGAACTACAAAACGATTCGCTATCCCGGACATTGCGCGCAGATGCAGCTGCTGATGAATGACCTGAAGCTCAACCAGGATCGCAGCACCCTCAAACGCATCCTCGAAAACGCCGTCCCGCAGACGCTGCAGGATGTGGTGATCGTCTACGCCGCCGTGACCGGCCGCCAGGATGGCGAACTGCGCGAGGAGAATTACGTCAACAAAATCTATCCGCAGCTGATCGCCGGGCGCCTGTGGTCTGCGATCCAGGTCACCACCGCCGCCGGAATCTGTGCCGTGGCGGACATCGTGCTCACCCAGCCGGAGCGCTTCGCGGGCTTCGTGGCGCAGGAACGATTCCGACTGCCGGAGATCCTGCAGAATCGCTTCGGCCGTTACTACTCCCAGGGCGATACCAAGCATATTTCCGGCGACATGGTGGTCTCCGGCAAAGTCGGCCGGCAGCGCCAGCTGGCCACGGCGGGCCGCCGATGAACGCGACTGAGATTGCCGGGCTGCTGCAGCGGCTGCAGCTGGGCCCGCAGAATGCCGGCGCCTGGTCCGGCAGCCAGGGTTGGACCACGGGACCCACGAGCGAGCTGATTACCGTGCGCAGTCCCGCCAGCGGCGATGAGCTGGCCCAGGTGCGCGCGGCCAGCGCGGTGGACCTGGACCAGATCCTGGACTGTGCCGTCGCCGCGGCCGCGTCGTGGCGCGAAGTTCCGGCACCGCGCCGCGGCGAGCTGATCCGGGTCATGGCGCAGGAGCTGCGCGAGGTGAAGCAGGACCTCGGCACGCTGGTCTCGCTCGAGAACGGCAAGATCCTCGCCGAAGGTCTGGGCGAAGTGCAGGAGATGATTGACATCGCGGATTTCGCGGTCGGTCAATCACGCATGCTGTACGGCAACACGATGCATTCGGAGCGGCCCCAGCATCGCATGTATGAGCAGTGGCATCCCCTGGGGGTGGTCGGCGTGATCTCCGCCTTCAATTTCCCGGTGGCCGTGTGGGCCTGGAATGCATTTCTTGCCGCCGTGTGCGGCAATGCGACGGTGTGGAAACCTTCCCCGCGCACTCCCTTGGCGGCGCTGGCCGTGCAGCGCCTGTGCAATCGGGTGCTGCAGGCGCAGCAGGCGCCACCGGTTTTTCAGATCTTTGTCGATGCCGGCACGCACCTGGCCACCCGGCTGGTGGAGGATCGGCGCGTTGCCTTGGTGTCCTTTACCGGTTCCACCGAGGTCGGTCGCAAGATAGCCGAGCAGGTCGCGCGTCGCCTGGGCCGGAGCCTGCTCGAGTTGGGTGGCAACAACGCGGTGATCGTGGATGAGAGCGCGGACCTGGATCTGGCCGTCCCCGCCATTGCCTTTGGTGCCGTCGGCACCGCAGGCCAGCGCTGCACGACGACGCGCCGGGTCCTGGTCCATGAATCGCGGCGCGCGGAACTGGAACAGCGACTGGTTCATGCCTATCGGCAGGTGCGCATCGGGGATCCCCTGCAGGCCGACACCCTCATGGGCCCGCTCATCGACGCTGCCGCCGTCGCGCGTTACACCGCGGCCATTGCCGAGGCCATCGCGCAGGGCGGTGTGCTGCTGTGCGGCGGACAGGTGCAGCCGGGCGCGGGCCATTTCGTCACACCGGCCATAATTCGCGCGCGCAACGAATGGCCCATCGTGCAAACCGAAACCTTTGCCCCGATTCTGTACCTCATTCCGGTGGCATCCCTCAGCGAGGCAATTGCCCAGCAGAATGACTGCGCGCACGGCCTGTCGTCCGCATTGTTCACCGATCGGCTGCAGCATGCTGAACAGTTCTTGGCGGCGGGCGGCAGCGACTGCGGTATTGCCAATGTGAACATCGGCACTTCCGGCGCCGAGATCGGTGGCGCTTTCGGTGGCGAGAAAGACACGGGGGGCGGACGCGAGTCCGGGTCGGACGCCTGGAAGGCGTACATGCGCCGTCAGACCAACACCATCAACTGGAGCCGCTCGCTGCCACTGGCCCAGGGTATCAAGTTCGAGCTACCCAGCTAGGCCGCGCTCGGCCTGTTTGGCCTCCAGCCACAGCGCCTCCCAGTGCTCGAGCGTCAGTTCGGTGAGCACCAGGGCGCGCTCACGCGCCAGCGCCTCCATACTGGCAAAGCGGCGCTCGAATTTGGCGTTGGCCGCGCGCAGGGCCCCTTCCGCATCGGCACCGACATGCCGGCCCCAGTTGGCAATGGCGAACAACAGGTCGCCCATTTCCTCCACCAGGTGTGGCGGCGGACTATCCGGTTGGGTGTGGGCGCCGGCTTCCAGCACCGCCTCATCCAGCTCGGCGAGTTCCTCGGTGATCTTGGCCCGCACATCGCGCATATCGGTCCAATCGAAGCCCACCCTCCCTGCGCGCTTGCCCAGCTTCTGCGCACGCGTCAGTGCCGGCAACGCCCGCGGCACATCGGCCAATACCGAAGCTTCGGCCTGGGGATCCATGTCAGCGGCGGCCGCGGCGCGCTCGCGGGCCTTCAATTCCTCCCAGGCCACTGGCGGCGCGCCAAAGACGTGCGGATGCCGTCGCACCAGCTTGTCGTGGATGCCACGCGCAATCCCATTGAAATCGAACCAGCCGCGTTCCTGGGCCATTTGCGCGTAGAACACCACCTGGAAGAGCAGATCGCCGAGCTCATCGCGCAGCTTGGCGGGCGGCTCGCCGGACTGGATGGCATCCACCACTTCGTACGCCTCTTCGAGTGTGTGCGGAGCGATGCTCTCGAAGGTCTGGACGCGATCCCAGGGACAGCCCTTGAGCGGATCACGCAGCGTCACCATCAGGGCCAGCAAGTCGGTCATGGCCGACAGATCAGGCGCAGCGCTTCGCGACATGGTCACTCCTTGCACAACCGGTACAGGCTCATCAGCATCCCGGCGGTGGCGCCCCAGATATTGCGTTCATTGAAGGGAATATCGTTGAGCTGCACGGGCGGCAGGTCCGGCACGTACTGGCGCAGCCGTGGCCGGAAATTCTTTGGATCAAACAGGTAGTCGAGAGGCACCTCGAAGGTCTCCTGCACCTCGCGCGCATCGGTCACCAGCGTGAAACCCGGGCGCACGAATGCCACCACCGGTGTCACGCGGAAACCCGAACCGATGATGTGATCGGGCAGGAAACCCACGACGGTCACGAACGCCGGATCCAGCCCCACTTCCTCTTGTGCCTCGCGCAAGGCCGCCGCGACCGGGTTGGCATCGGAATCCTCCAGGCGCCCGCCCGGGAAGCTGATCTGGCCGGCATGATGCTTGAGGGCGGCCGAGCGCTGGGTAAACAGCACCGTGGCCGTGGGCTCATGCAGAATGATGGGCATCAGCACCGCTGCCGGTATCAGCGACTTGGGCACGAAGGCGTCGAAGGTGCGACTCTCCTGCGCGGTCAGCCCCGGCAATACCCACTCGGCACGCTCATGGCGCGCCGTGCTGCCGCGCAGCCGCTCGGCGATTCGTCGCTGCCAGAACTGCGGATCCAAGGACGCCTCAGCCGCCGCCGCTGGTGCCGCCCTTGATGCCGCCGCGCGTCAATTCCAAAGGATCGAGCAGCTTGGCCAGTTCGGCTGACTTCAGGTCGGTCATCTGCTGCGCCATTTCGCGAATCGGCAGGCCTTGTGCATAAGCCTTCTTCGCAATCGCCGCGCCCTGCTCATAACCGATAATCGAATTCAGTGCCGTCACGAGAATGGGGTTGCGCTCCAGCGCCTCCTGCAGCCGCGGCTCATTCACCGTGAAGCCGGCGAGCGTCCGATCGGCCAGTGCCTGCAGAACATTCGCCAGCAGACGGATGCTTTCGAGCAGCTTGTAGGCGATCAGCGGCAGCATCACATTCAACTGGAAGTTGCCGGATTGGCCGCCAATGGTGATGGCCGCATCATTACCGATGACTTCCGCCGCGACCATGGCCGCGGCTTCCGGAATCACCGGATTGACCTTGCCCGGCATGATGCTGCTGCCCGGCTGCAGGGCCGGCAGTGCGATCTCGCCAAGTCCCGCCAGCGGTCCGCTGTTCATCCAGCGCAGGTCATTGGCTATTTTCATCACGCTCACTGCAATGACCTTCAACTGGCCCGACAACTCGACCGCCGTGTCCTGGGTGGACAGCGACTCGAAATAATTGCGGCTCGGTACAAACGCGATGCCCGTGATGGCGGCAAGTTCCGCGCAGAACAGGCTGCCGAACTGCGGATGCGCGTTGATGCCGGTGCCCACTGCCGTGCCGCCCTGGGCCAGCGCCAACAGGCGCGGTTCCACGGCCTTCAGGCGTGCCTGGCCGTTCTCAAGCTGGGCGCGCCAACCCGACAGTTCCTGGCCGAGGGTGATGGGCATGGCATCCATGAGATGGGTGCGTCCGGTCTTCACAACTTCGGCAAGCTGCCGTTCGCGGCTGCGCAGCACCTCGCACACATGCGCCAGAGCCGGCTGCAGCTGCGCCTGGTTCGCCAGTGCCGCACCGACATGGATGGCCGTGGGAATCACATCATTGCTGCTCTGGCCCATGTTGACATCATCGTTGGGATGCACCGCACGACCCAGGCGCCCGGACGCGAGGTGCGCGATCACCTCGTTGGCATTCATGTTGGTGCTGGTGCCCGATCCGGTCTGGAAAATATCGATCGGGAACTGGGCATCGTGGGTTCCGTCGGCCACTTCCGCGGCGCACGCCGCAATCGCCTGCGCCACTTGCGCATCCAGCAGTCCGAGCTTGGCGTTGGCGAGGGCCGCGGCCTGCTTGATCACACCCAGCGCCCGGATGAAGGCGCGCGGCAGCGGTCGGCCGCTGATGGGAAAATTCTGCACGGCGCGCTGTGTCTGCGCGCCCCACAGCGCATCGGCAGGCACCTGCAACTCGCCCATGCTGTCGCGTTCGGTACGGAAAGAAGCTGTCATCTCAGGCACTCCGGCACGGTATCATCGCAAATCCTAACATTGCCCATTGCCCATTGCCGGATTGCGCATGTATGTCCGCGACTGAAACTTCCGCCCTCGCCGCCTTATCACCCCTGGATGGTCGTTATCGCCGCACCACCGAACCGCTGCGCGAGCTGCTGTCGGAGGCCGGCCTGATCCGCGAGCGCATCCGCATCGAAGCGCAGTGGCTGCTGCACCTGGCACAGGCCGCTCCCACGCTGGCCGGCGCCGCTTTGCCGGCGGGTGTTCGCAACTGCGCGCAGGCGCTCGCCGCGCATCCACCGCCGGATGCGGCGGTCCTCGTCAAAGACATCGAGGCGCGCACCAACCACGATGTGAAGGCCGTCGAGTACTACGTGCGCGAAGTGCTGCAGGCGGCCGGCGCCAGCGCCGCGAATCTTGAGCTGGTGCACTTCGGCTGCACCTCCGAGGACATCAACAACTTAAGCTATGCGAAGTTGCTGGCCGCCGCGCGCATCGTGATGGCCGGCACGGCCGATGAACTCATCGGTGCGCTCAGCGTCCTGGCGGCACGCTATGCCGACCTGCCCATGCTGGCGCGCACCCATGGCCAGCCGGCGAGCCCGACGACCCTGGGCAAGGAACTGGCCAATGTGGTAGCGCGCCTGCGGCGTGCGCAGCAGCGACTCGCCCATGTCGCGATTCTCGGCAAGTGGAACGGCGCGGTCGGGAATTTCAATGCGCATGTGGCGGCCCTGCCGCAATTGCCGTGGCCGCAGATCTCGCAGCACTTCGTCGAATCGCTGGGCCTGGTCAACAATGCCTTCACCACCCAGATCGAGCCGCACGACTGGATCGGCGAGTACTGCGACGCGCTGGCCGCGCTCAATGTCATCACGCTGGACCTGTGCCGCGATATCTGGGGCTACATCTCGCTTGGCTATCTGCGGCAGCGATCGGTCGCGGGCGAGGTGGGTTCTTCCACCATGCCGCACAAGATCAATCCGATTGATTTCGAAAATGCCGAAGGCAATCTCGGAGTCGCCAATGCGCTGTTGCGGCACTTCGCTGACAAGCTGCCGGTGTCGCGCTGGCAGCGCGATCTGACGGACTCCACCGTGCTGCGCAATGTGGGTGTCGCATTGGGCCACACCCTGGTCGCGTGGCGCTCGGCGCTGCGCGGCCTGGGCAAGATCGACGCCGATCCGGCGCGCATCAGCGCCGACATCAACGGGGCCTGGGAGGTACTCGGTGAGGCGGTCCAGACCGTACTGCGCGCGCAGGGGGTACCGGACGGCTATGAGCTGTTGAAGCAGTTCACCCGGGGGCAGGTCATCGATGGTGCGGGCCTTGCCGCCTTCATCGAAACCCTGCCCATTTCCGCCTCCGAGAAGCTTCGGCTAAAGCAATTGAGGCCTCAGGATTATGTCGGATTGGCTGCCGAGCTTGCGCGTAAACTGCCTTGAACTCGCATTATTGAGTGATCTGCGCCACGAATTTGGCGCAACACCGCGCTCGTACAGCATCAAAGCGTGATCGGATCGACAATCAACCCGCGGCAGGCTTCCTAAGATCCTCAGCGTCTGCGCATTCGCAGGCGCAATCGTCGAGCGGTGCATCGTGGGATTCTCCGGGGATGGTGAAGATAACGGAGTGCTGGCCTCTCTGGCCCACGCCCGTTTCACGCCCGAAAAGTCCTCCGGCACCATCAGTCTGGCAACCCCCCAGCGCAGCGCCGAGCCGATGTCGGTGATCACGAGCATCGCCGAGGCGCGGGTCGCGGTGGACACCGCCGCGGCCTCCGCGAACCGCATGCTGTCCATTTACACGCAGGATCTCGAGCCGGAGGTCTACGACCAGACGCCCTTCCTCGAGATCATCAAGAGTTTCGTCCTGGCGCGCAGCTTCGCCAAGGTGCGCGTGCTGCTGGTGGACCCCACCCGGGTGATGACCGACACCAATCGCTTCATCGCCATGGGACGCCGGCTCTCCAGTTACATCGATATCCGCTACGTGGCCAACCACATGCCGCAGCAGCGCTCCTGCGCCTACCTCATCGCGGACGAACGCGCCATCGTTTACCGCTTGCGCGCCGACACCTGGGACGGCATCGCCGATTTCAACAATCCGGCCGTGGCCCGGCTGCACCTGGCCGAATTTGATACCGTCTGGAATGCCAGCGCACCGGAGCGTGCGCTCAGGGTCGCCCGCCACAACTGATTGGCCATGGTTGGCTATAATGCGCCGCCATGCCCAGTCCCCCGGATGTCACCGTTGCCGCCCTCGCCGAAAGGCAGGGACGATTCCTGCTGGTTGAGGAGCGCATCGCCCGGCGCCTGGTGTTCAACCAGCCGGCCGGACATGTCGAGCGGGGCGAAACCCTGCTGCAGGCCGTGGCCCGCGAAACGCGCGAGGAAACCGCGTGGCGCTTCACCAGTGAGGCCTTCCTGGGAGCCTACCTGTGGCGCCATCCCGGCACCGGGCGCGCATCGCTGCGCTTCGCCTTCATCGGCAGCGTTGCCGACCATGATGCATCGCAGCCCCTGGACCATGGCATTCTGCGCACCCACTGGCTGACCCGTGACCAGCTGGTGGAACGCACCGCGCGCCTGCGCAGCCCGCTGGTGCTGCGCTGTATAGATGATTACCTGGCGGGGCAGCGGCGGCCGCTGGTTGGCGTCGGCCACCTGGACATGGACAGTGCCCGGGACCTGCCCGCGGTTGAGATTGCATGAAAGTGATCGTAGGTCTGTCCGGCGGCGTGGATTCGGCGGTCGCGGCCCTGCTGCTGGTGGAACAGGGGCTTGAGGTCCAGGGGCTGTTCATGAGCAACTGGGACGAAGACGATGTCTATTGCACCCAGGCACAGGATTACCAGGATGCGCGCGCCGTGGCCCGCGTTTTGGGCATTCCGCTGCATCGGGCCAACTTCGCCGCCGAGTATCGCAGCCGTGTGTTTGAGTACTTTCTGGCCGAGCATCGCGCCGGTCGTACGCCAAATCCGGATGTGCTGTGCAATCGCGAGGTGAAATTCGGGGTGGCGCTGCGCCACGCGCAGCGCCTGGGTGCCAATCGCTTCGCCACGGGGCATTACGCGCGCCTGCGTGAGGGCGCCACCGTGCAGCTGCTGAAGGCGGCGGATACCCTCAAGGATCAGACCTACTTTCTGCATGCCGTGCACAGCACCGATCTGGGCCAGGCGCTCATGCCGGTCGGTGACTACACCAAGGCGCAGGTGCGCGAGCGCGCGCGGCGCGCCGGCCTGCCGGTATTCGACAAGCCCGACAGCACCGGCATCTGCTTCATCGGCGAGCGCCCGTTTCGGGACTTCCTGCGTCAGTACATCCCGGAGACTCCCGGCCCGATTGAAGGCCCCGACGGGGAATGGCTCGGCACGCACTGTGGGCTGGCCTTCTACACACTCGGACAGCGCGGCGGTTTAGGCATCGGCGGCCGCCACGAAAGTGACGCGGCGGCCTGGTACGTGGCCGCGAAGGATATGGCCCGCAATGTGCTGATTGCCGTGCAGGGACATGACCATCCGCTGCTGTGCGCTCGCGAGCTGTACTGCGAGAACCTGCACTGGCTGGTCGACCCACCTGCCGCCCCGCGACGCTGCACGGTACGGGTGCGGCACCGCCATACCGACCAGCCCGCCCTGCTCCACCCCGGAGCGAACGGCACGGCCCGGGTGCTGTTCGACGCTCCCCAGCGCGCCCTGACCCCGGGCCAGTTCGCGGTCGCTTATGATGGCGATCTGTGTCTGGGCGGCGGCACGATCAGCGCGGTGACTTCGGCTGTGCCCCAGTCGCTGAGCGCGGCTTGAACCGCGAGCGGCGCTCGAGCAGCAACTCGTAAAGGTTGCGCGCGGCCGGTGACAGCACGGCCCCCTTGCGGGTAAGCAAATTGAAGGTTCTCGAGACCGTCGGCGCAACCAGATCCACCACGCGCAGGCTGGGATATGCGCCATGTTGCATGGCCAGTCGCGGCACCACCGCTATACCCACACCCTGCGCGACCAGTCCGACGGCGGTAGAGCTGCGCTGTACCTCGTAAAAAATGGCCAGTGATCGATGTTCTTCGCCCAGGGCCTGTTCCAGCAGAGGCTCGTTGCTGCTGCTGGCACCGGGAAATATCAGGCGGTGCCCTTGCAACTGCTGCCATGAGACCCGGCGATGCCGGGCCAACGGATGATCGCGCCGGCACACCAGCACAAAACTGTCCTGCAGGAGCGGCGTGCTGTCCAGGTCCGCATGCCGCAGTCGCGCGACATTGATGCCGAATTCAGCCTCCCGGCTCAATACCGCCTCCGCGACCGCCGATGAAGCGTGGTCGAGCAAGCGGATTCGATTGTTGGGAAAGTGGGCTGCGTATTCGCGCAGCACTTCCGGCAGATAGTGAACCCCCATGGTCGGCACGCACGCCAGGGTGACATCGCCCCGCATCGCATTACCCGTCTCACGAATTTCATTCAGGGAGGCCGCAAGCTCGGCGAGCAGGCGCCGCGCCTGCGGCAGGAACCCTTCACCGGATCGGGATAGGGCGACGCTGCGTGTGGTTCGCTCAATCAGGCGCACGCCAAGGTCGGTTTCAAGTCCCCGCAAGCGACGACTCAAGGCGCTTTGCGTAATGCTCAGCGCGGCGGCGGCCCGATTGAAGGAGCCGCTCTCGGCAATGGCGACAAAGGCCTGCACACCGAGGGTATCTATTTTCATGCAGAATATGCATCAATATGGAAGTTAAAGTCATTTTACTCCTCACCGTCAATGACGCAAAATGCACCGCATCCAAGACCGGAGAAATCCATGACTGACACCTTCAAATCGCGCACCGCGCTCAAGGTGGGCGAGCGCTCCTACGAGATTTTCAGCCTCAAGGCCCTGCCCCAGGACAAGGTCGCGCGCCTGCCCTTCTCGCTGAAGATCCTGCTGGAGAACCTGCTGCGGTTCGAGGACGGCGTCAATGTCACGCGCGCCGATATCGAGGCGATTCTCAACTGGGATCCGAAGGCCACTCCGGCGCATGAAATCGCCTTCACACCGGCGCGCGTCATCCTGCAGGATTTCACGGGCGTCCCCTGCGTGGTGGATCTGGCGGCCATGCGCGAGGCCGTGGTGAAGCTCGGCGGCCAGGCCGAGAGTGTGAACCCGCTGGCACCGGTGGAGCTGGTCATCGATCACTCCGTGCAGGTCGATGAGTACGGCTCCAAGCAGGCGCTGGCGGACAACAACAAAATCGAATTCCAGCGCAACGGCGAGCGCTACTCGTTCCTGCGCTGGGGCCAGAGCGCGTTCGACAACTTCAAAGTCGTGCCACCCAATACCGGCATCGTGCACCAGGTCAATCTCGAGCACCTGGCGCGCGTGGTGTTCGACCACCCCGCCGGCAAGGTCAATCAGGCCTATCCGGACACTCTGGTCGGCACCGACTCGCACACCACCATGATCAACGGCCTGGGCGTGCTCGGCTGGGGCGTCGGTGGCATCGAAGCCGAGGCGGCCATGCTCGGCCAGCCCATCACCATGCTGATTCCGCAGGTGATCGGCGTGCGGCTCACGGGTAGCCTGCCCGCGGGCGCCACCGCCACGGATCTGGTGCTCACGCTCACCGAAATGCTGCGCAAGAAGGGCGTGGTCGAGAAGTTCGTGGAGTACTTCGGCGATGGCCTGGCGAATCTGCCGCTGGCGGACCGCGCCACCATTGCGAACATGGCGCCCGAGTACGGCAGCACCTGCGGCATTTTCCCCATTGACGAGGAAACGATTCACTACCTGGAAATGACGGGCCGGCCCCAGCAGCAGGTCGAACTGGTCCGCGCCTATGCCAAGGCCCAGGGCCTGTGGCGGGTCGCGGGCGCCGCGGCCGCCGGCTATACCGATACGCTGGAACTCGATCTGTCGAGCGTCGAGCCGAGCATCGCAGGCCCCAAGCGCCCGCAGGATCGCGTGCCCCTGAAAAGCGCCAAGACCGCGTACCGCAAGAGTCTGGTCGCAATGGCCGAGGAGCGCAGCAAGCGCAATCCCGGCGCGACCGGCACGGCGGCACTCACCACGGGCGGCCAGTCCGTGCAGCTGAAGGATGGCGCCGTATTGATCGCTGCCATCACCAGCTGCACCAACACTTCCAATCCCTATGTGATGCTGGGCGCCGGGCTGCTGGCGCGCAACGCCCACCGGCTGGGCCTGACCGCCAAGCCATGGGTGAAAACCTCCCTGGCCCCGGGCTCGCGCGTGGTGACGGATTACTATCGCAAGGCAGACTTGCTGGGTGCGCTGGCCGCCGTGGGCTTTGACCTGGTCGGTTACGGCTGCACCACCTGCATCGGCAACTCCGGACCCCTGCGGCCGGAAATCTCGGCGGCCGTCAAGGCCGGCGATGTCATCGCCTGTGCCGTGTTGTCGGGCAACCGTAATTTCGAGGGCCGGGTGCACGCCGAAGTGCGCATGAATTTCCTCGCCTCCCCGCCCCTGGTCGTGGCGTACGCGCTCGCCGGCACCTTGGATGTGGACCTGGCCACCGAGCCGCTGGGCGTGGGCAGCAATGGCCAGCCGGTGTTCCTCAAGGACATCTGGCCCACTCAGAAGGAAGTCCAGGATACGGTGCTGCGCGCCATCGACTCACAGATGTTCCGCGACAGTTACGCAACCGTGTTCAAGGGCGATGAGAACTGGTCCAGCATCAAGATCCCGCAGGGCAACGTCTATGCGTGGGACAAGGGTTCGACCTACGTCAAGAATCCGCCCTACTTCGAGGGCATGACCATGACGCCGGCGAAAGTCGGTGATGTGCATGGCGCACGGGCGCTGGCCGTACTCGGGGATTCGGTCACGACCGATCATATCTCCCCGGCCGGAAACATCGCCAAGACCAGTCCTGCGGCCCGCTACCTCATCGAGCAGGGCGTGCAGCCGGTGGACTTCAACTCCTATGGCGCACGTCGTGGCAACCACGAGGTGATGATGCGCGGCACGTTCGCCAATATCCGGCTGCGCAATCTGCTGGCGCCGGGTACCGAGGGTGGGGTCACCGTGCACGTTCCCAGTGGCGAACAGATGTCGATCTATGACGCGGCGATGCGCTACAAGGCCGAGGGCACGCCGCTGGTGATCCTCGCCGGTCGCGAGTACGGCACGGGCTCATCGCGTGACTGGGCCGCCAAGGGCACCATGCTGCTGGGCGCGAAGGCCGTAATTGCCGAGAGTTTCGAGCGCATCCACCGCTCGAATCTCATTGGCATGGGCGTGCTGCCCCTACAGTTCCTGCCCGACCAGAATGCGCAAAGCCTGGGGCTGACGGGGAAGGAGACTTTCGATCTCACCGGTCTGACGGCTACGGGTGCCAAGACGGTGAAGGTCACGGCGACCCCACCGGGGGGCGGCGCGCCGCTGCGCTTCGAGGTACGGCTGCGAATCGATACCCCCAAAGAGCACGAGTACTTCCGGCACGGCGGCATCCTGCAGTACGTACTGCGGCAACTCGCCGCACCGCGCGCGGCTTAGACCTTAGCCGGGCCGCACCGCAATCCGATGCGGCTCGTCGTCTTCGATCTCGATGGCACGATCACGTATCGTGACACCCTGCTGCCCTACGTGACCGGCTACCTGGCGCGCGCGGGCCGCAGCCGGCTGCGCATGGCGCGGCTGCTGCCGACGCTTGCCGCCTTCGCGGTCGGCGCGGCCGATCATGCGGCCGTGAAATCCGCTTTCATCCGCGGCACCCTGGGCGGGGCCACCCGTGAACAACTCGCCGCGTGGACCGACGTGTTCGTGCCGCAGGTAATTGCCGCCGGCAGCAGCCCCGGCGCGCTGGCCACGGTCAAGGCCCATCATGCGGCGGGCGACCTGCTGGTACTCATGAGCGCCAGCACCGACCTGTACGTGCCGCAGATCGCCCAAGCGCTGGGCTTCAATGAAGTCATCTGCACCGGCACGGTCTTCGATGAGTCCGGGCGTTTGACTGGCGCGCTCAGCACCCCCAATCGCCGCGGCCCGGAGAAGGTGCGCTGCTTCGAAGTGCTCAAGCAACGGCATGCGGGCCTGCAGAGCATCGCCTACGGTAATGCCGGCAGTGATCTTGCGCACCTGAGGTTGGCCGACTTCCCACGCCTGGTGAACGGCTCGCGCGGTACGATTCGTCGGGCGGCAATGATGGGTATCGTACCCTTCGCCAACTGGAGCGCGCCGGCTTAGAATTTCACTCCCCGGGCGCAATCTTTTGCGGCCCGCAGCGGTCCTTTAGCCAGATCAACGGAGATTCGCGATGAACGCAAAACCGTCCGGACGCATCCTGCCTTCGGAAATAACTCCCCTGGCCGCATTCCTCAACCGCCGCGAACTGCTGGCGGGCGCCCTGGCCAGCGGCGCACTCAGTGCCGCACCCCTGTCGCAGGCCGCGGAGGTCGCGCCAAAACCCGATCCGCGCTTCACGTTCACGCGTAATGCCAAGTATTCAGTGGCGCAGCCACCGAACAGCTTCCAGGACATCACTCACTACAACAACTTTTACGAGTTCGGCACCGGCAAGGAAGACCCGGCACAAAACGCGCACACCCTGCGGCCCCGGCCCTGGAGCATCGCCGTGGACGGTGAATGCGCGGTGCGGGGAACCTTCGGTTTTGATGACCTGATCAAGGGCCTGCCCCTCGAGGAGCGCGTGTACCGCTTCCGCTGTGTCGAAGCGTGGTCCATGGTGGTCCCCTGGCTGGGCTTTCAGCTGTCGGGGCTGATCCAGAAGCTCAAACCCAATTCGAACGCCAAGTACGTGCAGTTCGTCACTCTCATGGACCCGAAGCAAATGCCGGGAGAGAAAGACGATGTACTGCAGTGGCCGTATGTCGAAGGGCTGCGCATGGACGAGGCCCTGAATCCCCTGGCGCTGATTGCCATTGGCGTCTACGGACAGGTCCTACCCAACCAGAATGGCGCGCCGTTGCGCCTGGTCACGCCCTGGAAGTACGGCTTCAAAGGCGTGAAATCGATCGTCAAGATCAATTTCCTCGCCACCCAGCCGCGCACTACCTGGGCGCTCTCCGCGCCCAGCGAGTATGGATTTTACGCCAATGTGAATCCCCACGTGGATCACCCACGTTGGAGCCAGGCCACCGAGCGGCCCATTGGCAAGGGACTGTTCGCGCCCCGTCAGCAGACGTTGATGTTCAACGGCTACGAGAACGAAGTGGCCTACCTGTACAAGGGGATGGACCTGCGCCGTAACTTCTGATGAGCGTCGAACAGCGCTACCGGTACCTGTACAAGCCCGGCGTCTTCATCACCAGTCTGGTGCCGGCTGCACTGCTGGTGGCGGGCGCCTTGGGCTGGTTTGGCCAGGATCTGGGAGCCGACCCGGTGGCCAGACTGCTGCACACCTGTGGCAAGACCGGCCTCAACTTCCTGCTCCTGACCTTGCTGGTCACGCCGGTGCGACGGTTGACGGGCTGGACGCATCTGGTACGCCTGCGGCGGATGCTGGGGCTGTTCGCTTTCTTCTACCTGGTTGCGCATTTCACGGTCTACCTGGTCCTGGACCGGCAACTGGACTACCAGAACGTGCTCCAGGACATCGTCAAGCGGCCCTACATCACCATCGGCTTTGCCGCTTTACTGATGCTGATACCGCTGGCGGTGACGTCCACCAACCGCATGATGCGGCGCTTGGGCCGGCGCTGGCAGAAGTTGCACCGCTTGATCTACGTGATCGCCATTCTCGGCGTCTGGCACTACTGGTGGCAGGTGAAGAAGGACATCCGCCAGCCCTTGCTGTACGTGGGAATGCTGGCGGTGCTCCTTGGGTTCCGTCTCGTGGTCCGCGCGCTGAATCGGGCGCGTGCGGCGGCGCCGACCACCGCCGTCACATCGACGTCCGCACCTGCCACAGCTCCGGAAAAAACCTGAGCTCCAGTGCCTTGGCGAGGTACGGCACGCCACTGGTGCCGCCGGTGCCGCGCTTGTGGCCGATGATCCGCTCCACCGCCTTCAGGTGATGGAAGCGCCAGATCTGGAACTGATGGTCCAGATTGATGAGGCGTTCGGCAAGTTCGTACAGGTCCCATTCCTTTTCGGCGTTGTGATACACGCCCAACCACGCCCCCGCCACCTGCTTGCTCGACTGGTAGGGTTCGCTGAAATCCCGTGACAGGTAGTCCTCCGGAATGCCATAGCCGCGGCGGCTGAGCAGGCGCAGCACCTCGTCATACAGCGAGGGCGCCGCCAGCACTTCCTGCAGCTTCTCGAAGCTCGCCGGATCATTGCGGTGAACGTTGATCACATCGGCGTTCTTGTTGCCGATGGTGAATTCCAGGATCCGGTACTGCACCGACTGGAAACCCGAAGAACGTCCCAGCACATTGCGGAAGGCCGAATAGTCCGCCGGCGTCATGGTCGCCAGCACGTCCCAGACTGCCGTGAGCTGGGTCTGTACGCGCGCCATGCGTTCGAGCATGCGAAACGACGGCCCGAGGTTGTCCCGGCGCACACAATCCAGCACGCCGCTCAGCTCATGCAGGAACAGCCGCATCCACAGCTCGGACGTCTGGTGAACGATGATGAACATCATCTCATCGTGCTGGTAGGACAGCGGCCGCTGCGCGCCAAGGATCTGGTCCAGGCGCAGGTACTCGCCGTAACTGAGCGAGGAACCCAGATCCCAATGAACCGGCTCATTGGAAAGGTCCACCCGCTCGGATTTGTCGTAGGGGCGATTGGTCATGATATCCAGGATGGTACACGCCGCCAGCCGTCGAGCAATTGCCGATCGAGTTTGCGGTACTCCGGGCAGCATGCCGCCACGGTGGCCCAGAACGCCCGGGAATGATTCATATGGCGGGTATGGGACAGTTCGTGGATCAGCAGATAACGCAGCACCTCGGGGGGCTGGAACAGAATGCAGCAGTTCAAACTGATGGTGCCGCGGGCCGAACAGCTGCCCCAGCGGGTCTTTTGCCGGCGGATACTCAAAGTCCGGTAGCTGAAGCCGAAGTCGCGCGCGCAGTCGGCCAGATGCTCGGCCAGGACGATCTGCGCCCGGCACATCAGCCAGCGGCGCAAGGCCTCCGCCAGCTGCGGCGCTGAGCCGATATCCCCCGCAACAATCAGCAGTTCATCGGTGCAGGTACCCGGCGAGCCGTCCGCCGCCACCGGCGCCTGTGACTCACGGATCCGGATCCGTCCGGTGCCACCGGCCAGATGCACCCGCCAGGATTCGAACACCCCCGGCAGCGCAATGCACGCAGGCGGAAACGGGGTGTCGGGCGGCTTTTGCCGCAGCGCCGCCTGTCGGCGCGCTTCGATCCAGTCGCGATGTTGGCTCACGAAGGCGCTGACCGTCGCCCGCGAGGTGCGCGGCGGCACGACGACCTCGACCCGCCCGGTCCGATGCACGCGGACCGCCAGGCGCCGTGCGCGCCGGCTCTCGCGCACCACCCAGGGTTGCGTGTCAGTGTCGGACCAAAGGAAAAGCTGGTTCAATTCACTCCATGATAATCGACTCACCGAACCCTGCGCTGCTGCGGGTGGATAACCTCGTCAAGCGCTATGCCGACAATACCGCCGTCGATGGGGTGTCCTTCAGCGTGCCCGAAGGCTGCTGCTTTGGCCTGCTGGGGCCCAATGGTGCCGGTAAAACCACCACCATCGAGATCATGGAGGGGATCCTGGCGCCCACCGCCGGCACCATTCGCTACCGCGGTGAGCCACTCGGCGAGCGCTTCCGCGCCGAGGCCGGCATCCTGTTCCAGAAAACCGCCCTGCAGGATTTCCTCACGGTGCGCCAGACCCTGAACCTGTTTCGTGGCCTGTACGATCATGGCCTGCCGGTGGAGGAAGTGATCCGCCTGTGCGCACTGGAGAAGCTGCTCCAGCGCGACAATCGCAAACTCTCCGGCGGACAGCTGCAGCGCCTGTTGCTGGGCGTGGCACTGGTCAATGACCCCTCGATCCTGTTCCTGGATGAACCCACCACCGGCCTTGATCCGCAGGCCCGGCGGCGCTTCTGGGAGCTCGTGCAATCGATCAAGGCGCAGCGCAAGACCATCATCCTCACCACGCACTACATGGAGGAAGCCGAACTGCTGTGCGATGAAATCGTGATCGTCGACCACGGCCGGATCATCGCCCAGGGCGCGCCGCACGCCTTGCTG
>DATHOA010000133.1:0-2247 GCA_035485475.1 Steroidobacteraceae bacterium
TCGGTAACTCTCGTAGCGGCGTGGACTGATCTGCCCGGATTCACTGGCCGCGCGCACCGCACAGGCCGGTTCCTTCAGGTGCCGGCAGTCATCAAAGCGGCACTGCGGTGCACGCTGCGCAACTTCGAGAAATCCCAATGAAGTGGGCTCAAGCCGTGACAGTGCGGGTGCGAAGTCGCGCACGCCCGGTGAGTCGATCAGGTGTCCGCCGCCCGCCAGGTCGTACAGGTGCGAGGCCGTCGTCGTGTGCGTGCCCTCCTGGGTGCGCAGCATCAGCTCACCGGTGCGGATATCCGCCTCGGGCACCAGGCGACTGATCAGCGAGGACTTGCCGACCCCGGATTGCCCGACGAAGGCGGCGATGTCCCCGGCACAGGCCGCACGCAGCGCCTCCATGCCCGCATCGGTTTTGGCGGACACGGCCACACTCGCATAGCCCACGGCCGCGTATGCGGACAGCTCGCGCGCCAGCTCCTGCGGCCAGGGCAGTTCGCTTTTATTGAGCACGAGGGTGGCACGAATGCCGGCCGAGGCGGCGGCGGCGAGGTAGCGGTCGATGACAAACAGATCCGGCACCGGCAGCGGGGCCAGTGTCACCAGCATCAAGGTCAGGTTGGCGACCACCGCTTCCTCCTCCGCGCGCAGATTGGTGCGGTACAGGCAGCTGTCGCGCGGCAGCACCGCAGTGACATGGGCCTCATCATGATGCGCGTCGATTTCGCAGGTCACCTGGTCGCCGCACACCACCTGCAGCTTGCGGCCGAAGGGTCGGGCGGCCCGTTCGTTGCCCTGCGCGTCCCGGACGATGAGGTGGCGCCCGTAGCCGGCGATGATGCGTGCGGTAAAGCTCATGCGTCAGATAGAATGCCGGTTCGCCATGTCAAACGCTGAAAACCTCATCTGGATCGATTTGGAAATGACCGGTCTGGTTCCGCAGACCGATGAGATCATTGAGATCGCGACCATTGTCACCGACAAGGATCTCAACATCCTGGCCGAAGGCCCGGCGCTGGCGGTACATCAGTCTGAAGAGGCGCTGGCCCGCATGGATGACTGGAATCAGCGTCAGCACGGTTCATCGGGCCTGGTCGCACGGGTGCGCGCCAGCCAGATCAGTGCCGCGGATGCCGAACAGCGCACGCTGGATTTCCTGGCCGGCTGGGTGCCCCCGGGCGCTTCGCCGATGTGCGGCAACAGCATCTGTCAAGACCGCCGCTTCCTGGCACGTCATATGCCACGGCTTGAGAAATTCTTCCACTACCGTAATCTTGATGTCAGCACTCTCAAGGAACTCGCGCGGCGTTGGGCGCCCGGCGTCGCCGCGGATTTCATGAAGCAGGGGGCCCATCTTGCGCTAGCAGATATCCGCGAGTCCATCCGCGAGCTGCAGCACTATCGTGCGCGGCTGCTGGCGCCCGCCTTCAGGGGCGAGAACGCAAGCGCAATTTCTTCACAAACCTGACGTATTGCACGGGTTGCACGTAGACCGACGTGCGATATAGTCGGGTCATGCTCAATGACGCCCAGACCGCAGTCTCCTGGCGCGCGAGACCCGGAAGTTTCGTGGCCCTGATGAGTCTGTACGAAAGCAACTTCATCCGGCTCGGCTGGCTGGCGGGCAATGTCGCGGCCCTGAAAGGCGAGTATCTGTCCCCGGTCGCCGGCGACTGTGATCTGCAGCTGTCGGTGGTCGAGCGCTCGCCGTACACCACGACTTTGAATCTCACCTACCTGATCCCGGAGCAGCAGGCCACGCGCCGCTGCCCGGACATGGGAGTGCGGGTCTATCACGATGCCCGGTTGGTGGAGGCCCAGGAATGGGCGCACCGCCACGAGCATGCGGGGCTGCGGGCGCTGCGCAATACCGTGGCCTGTGAACTGGATCAGCGTTGGGCCCGCAACATCATGCTAAACAAGTGGCTGGAGTACTGCGTGGAGCGGGGGCACCGCTTTGCGCCGGCCGCGGCCAAACATGAAAGCAATCGAACAATTCAGTCGCCTGATTCGCGTCTACCCCAAAGGGGTCGATGATCCCGAGGATGATCATCGCGTTCTCACCCTGTTCCGCAATCGCGCGGAACTGAAGAAAGCCTATGGCGAACTGCAAGAAGAAGTCTATCGCCTGAAGGATCGGATCAAGCAGCAGGAGGGCGCCACGGCGCGCGTCCAGGAAATGCTCGGCTCGCTGGAGACGCGACTGGGCCTCACCGAAACGGCGTACCCGGCGCTGGTGTTCTACCAGCTGCG
>DATHOA010000134.1:0-46999 GCA_035485475.1 Steroidobacteraceae bacterium
GACGACCCAGAAGGACCCGTTGGCTTGAACGGCAAGCGCGGTGCGCTCGAGGGTCGCATCGAAGCGGAACCACAGCTTGCCGGCATCGACGCTGGGATCGTTGCCGTAGCCACCCGCCTGCCCATAGGTCCACAGCAGCCGACCGTTGTGATCGTAGGCCTTGACCTGCTGGCTCGCGCCCCCATCCGCCACCAACACAACATCGTCGTCCGATGGATGCACGGCGACGGCGAGCGGATGACTCAGCCCCGAAATCGTTGCCGCCAGAGCGGGTTTCGAATCCAGCGCCGTGTAACGCAGCAAGGACGTACCGGTGATGACCCACAGGTCCCCATTGGGGGCCGCCGCCAGCTGATTCGAGGCATCGGCGGACACGGGGATCGTGAAGGTCCGCAGCCGGGCCCCGGTCGCCTTGTCAAACAACTCGACGGTGCCCTGGCGGGCGTGTGCCACCGCCAGAATGTGCCCGCGCGTCTGCACCGCAAGACCCGTGGGTGCCGTGCCGTGATCCGTGCCGATGTCGATGATCCCCTTGTACTCCTGACCCGGGTAGCAAATCGGTCCGAGATAGTTCAGGCACAGAATCGTTCCCGCGGAGAAGGGCGTGAAATCTGCCGCATCGAGGCTCGAGGCGGCCACGAAGGTCTTGGCGGACAGACCACCGATGTTCGCCCAATACAGTTCGCGCCCATCCGTCGCCACCAGCGACCAGGCCGTGAACGCGTCCGCGCGCAGCACCGGCGGCAGATCACGCTGCGGATCATTGAGTGAGAACCCGTGCGTTCCCACCCCACCTTCGTTGTAGCCGACGGCGTAGACCGCCCGGCTCCCCGCCAGGGCAATACTGCTTGGCGGAAACATTGAATGGTGAACTCCGGGACCGGTGAAAGACGCCGACGTGTTTCCGATGACCCCGTCCCAGTGATACCGGATGCGGTGATAGAGCAAGCGGATGCTGACTGTCGGCCTCGCAACAAGCTGGCCGGTGTCATCGCGATCATCCCAGATGAAGGTATGTGCGCCCGCGGCCAGATTCCTGCCGCTCCACAGGGTTCGCAGCAGCCTGCCCGTATCGTCGTAGACTCCCGCGCTAGTGACGTAGGGGCCGTTCAAGGAGAACTGCAGGGCGGTCATCGCGTGCGCCGCGGGACCTGCCGCCAGGCTCAGCCACGCTACGGCACGGATCCGCATCCCGCTGTGCATTCGCGGATCAGAGTGCCATGATCCCGTCGAAAATGTTCTGTGCGAGACGCGCAGACAGGTACGAAACACCGACCGGGGACGGGTGCGTCTCATCGGGCATCAACATGACATAGATGTTGTTGAGGTCTCCGGATGTACCGGGCGGCGCAAACGCGGGCAATGGGTAGCCGCCGTTCGGGTTGATTCCGACCATGAGCGTCGGGGCAGCCAAGCTCGCCGGGCTCAACTGGAAAGTGGGATCGATCGTGATCGTCGGCAGGCCGCTGCCGCTGGTATAGCCCTCGCCCGGGGACACGATCCCGATGTTCTGCAATACACCATTGCCGTTCATGGTGGCTGCCAGCAGCAGACCCGACCCCGAGCCGCCGGCTGCCGTGATCTCCGGCGCCTGGGAGTACTTTCCGCCTGAGAGCACCTGGATGCTGGCAATTCCGCCGAACCCGGCACCGCCACCGCCGCTGGTGTTGCCGGGTTTGTTGGTTGCGGTCGTGCCCGGCGCCGGTGTGCCGCCGGTGAACCACTGCAGGTTGGTAATGTCGCCAGTTGCGCCGGACGAGTTTACCCATCCGCCGCCCATCAGCACGTCGATGTAGACCCAAGGGCCGGCAATCTGCTGCAGCGAGCTTTTTTGCACCTGCGCCTTGTACTGGAACCCGCCAAGCGCGGTCGGGCTGGACTGTGGATAATAGGAATCCGACAGCGTGGGGTTCGGACAGAAGGGCGCAGTTACCACAATCACCGCGTTCGGCTGCGCGGCCCGCAGGTTCTGGAAGAACGTGAGGACCGCGGCCTGGTAGGTCGCGAGCGGTGGCGTCACGGTCCCGGATGCCGTGATGTCGTTATAGTCATTGAGTCCGCCCATGACGAGGTAAATGGCAGAGTTGTCCGGCGTGTCGGCAGGCAGCCGATCGTTGAAATTGCCGAGATCGCCACCGGAGTCGTAGTAGCCGGTGCCACCAATGGAGTCGATCGCGACGTTGCGGATTCCCAGCCTTGCGCCGAGTTCCATGGCGATCGCTCCGCCGCCGAAGTTGTTGGACTGGCGTTGCAGATACGAGTCCCCGATGGCGGTGATCTGCGGCTCGGCCTGGTCATCGACCGGGAACACCGTGTCGTACTGACCGACCTTCAGATAAGCGGCATACAGGTCGGTCTGCATCCAGATGTCCCGCACCATCCGGGAACCAAAGTCGACTCGGACGGCAGCGCCTTCCCAGCCACCCTGTCCGCGTGAACACGACAGGACCTTCGGCGGCACCAGCGCGCCGTCGACGATGAGCGTCTGGACCAGCCCGTTCGGCGAATTGTCGGCGCCGACACCCGCCAGTTCGAAGACTGGCGCATCGGTCTTGAAGCGCAGGACGGTCGGGGAAGTCCTGAGTCTGGGCTGGCCCTTGCAGGTATAGGGCGCGCTGAGCTGCAGGCACGGATCGCCGCCAACGCCGGGACTGCCCGGCAGGCTGGCGGCCAGGTCATTGAGAATGGGTCCGTTGAAAGTCGAGCTGGACAACGCATAAACCGCGCCGTTCGGCAAAGTCGTCGGCACCGAGTTCCCCAGCGGACCGGCCCAGGAAATGATCGGCGGGGTGGCCGACGCCGTCGGCAGGTCAAACGTCGGCGATGCGTGGATCTGCAGGAAGGACTGCAGGTCCGCCAGAGTCGCGCTGCTGGCGCTGGTCGGCGCCACGGCCGGAGGCGGGGCTGCGGCGGTCGCGCCCGTCGTTACCTTTGCAATGCTATCAACGGAGCTGCCCGTGGAACTGATGCTCTCCCCGCAGCCGGCGAGCAGTAGCGAGCCGGCCGAGGCGCCTGCGAGGCGGAGAAAATCACGGCGATCTGCGGGCATGATGCTTACCTTTGGGGTTTCGCGGCGAGAGCCGGACGCAAATCATTGCAATTGGACGCTACAGGATTGTGACTTTCGCTCCGGCGGCGCCGGGTGGCGCGGCACTCCTGGTCGAATTCTCTGCATCTTCAGCCTCTTGAAGCGACTTCAGAAATGTCAGATAGATGTCGGACCTTGGCTGCGGCGCGGCGCGGGGAATCTGACCGGCGAGCAGCCGGGTCACGAAACCGTCATCCAGGGGGTGCAGCAGCGCGTGTGGTGTGGGCTCGGGCGTCGCTCCCGCGCGCAAGCGATAGTCACGGGATGTCACCGCCACTGGAGTCCCATGCTCCAGCATCGCAGCGATGGTGCTGCTCTTGCCGGCCAACTGTCCCGGGCTTGTCGCGATTCCAAGGTCCAGGCCCTGCAGTGCACGCGAGATATCCTCCGCGGGGAGCGGCCCGAGCTCGACGAAGGCGATACCGGTGCCAAATTGGCTCTGCAGTTCACGCCAGATCTGAAGTCCCCGCTCTCCGGCGCGTCCCAACTGGATCAAGACAAGCCCTCGACCGCCGTGAACGCAGCCGCGCCGCAGCAGCTCGAGCCAATTCGCGGCCTGCCAGCCCGGATGTATGGCGCCGAATACCCCGGCGAGCATTGCATTGTTGCCAACGCCCGCCGTGCCGAGACGGGCGAGCAGCCATTGTCGAGCGTTCGAGTGCGATTCGGGAACGATCGGGATGGTACCCGGAAGCGGCAGTTCCTGAGCGGCGACGCCATTTCGCCGCAGCAGTTCCCGATAGACGGGATTGCTGGTGTTGATGACCGCAGGGGCCCACAGGCGTGTGGTCCGCAGCAGCAGGCGTTTCTGCAGCGCGCCCACGATCCGCTCCTTGAGTCCGCTCCCGGCAGCCTCGCCGATCCACAACTCATGGAACATCAGGTGGCATTTACCGCCGCCGCGCAAGCGCAGCAAGGATCGTGCGGAGTGCAGTAGCAGGCCGCGCGGCTCATACGCGTAGCACACCATCTGCAGGCTCACACAATCCGGAGCGAAACGGCCCAGGGCCGTCTCGGCCGCGCGAGTGTTTCCGTGCGGCCATCCGCAGGCCGGAAGCCGCACCACTTCGCAGTCAGCAGCGGCATCCCGTCCGTTGGTGGCCACCGCCGCAAAACGATCGGCGAGGGCGATGACCTGACACAGGTGTCCCTGGCGTGCCAGGGAACGGGCGAACATGGCGACGTAGTCACCAACCCCGTCCCTGCCTGGTTCGAAGGTGCCGCAGAGAAAAGTGATCTTCACTGTCGCCGCGTCACACCCCGGGTCGCTCAGCCGCAGTGGCGGCGCCTCGTGTGGCCATGTGGCGGAAGCGCGCCAGGGCTTCGAATCCGGCGCTGATCACGAACGAGGTGAGCGCAAAACCGAAGCCACGGAACCGGCATTGCACGGCGTCCCGAAGCAGCAGCCGACCGCGCCGGCTCACGTTCAGCAGCAAGCTGAACCAAGGCGTCTTTCCGAGCAGCTTCGGGTGGCGTTCGATCAACCGCAGATACGACTTGCCCGACTTGATGACGAACGACACACCCTTGCTGGTGCGGTAGGGATGGCAGACCGTCGCGGCCGGCACAAACGGATAGCGCTCTGCCTTCGCTTCCAGACGCAGCCGCATGTCGACGTCTTCCATGGCCGCATAGGGGAAGCCTTCGCAGAAGCCGCCGAGCTGATCGAACAGGGTCCGGCGGATGACCATATTGCACGACCACAGATAGCCGCCCTGGGCGTTGACGGGTGAGTCCTCGTCGAGGCGTCTGATGTCCCGATCGGCGATCGTCTTGCCCTCGAATACATTGCAGTCCGGGTGCTTCTCAAAGGCTTCGAAGTACGCATTCAGCCACAGCGGATCCGGAATGCAATCATCGTCCAGAAAGAACACCCACTCGCCGCGTGAGGCGGCGACGCCGGAGTTGCGATTCGCGGCGGGGCCGCGGCGCGGCCCGCGCACCCACCGCGCCCAGGGATGCCGGCTCGCCAGCATCCGCTCGGTTGCATCATCGGCACTGTCGTCCGTGATCACAACCTCGATACGGCCGGCGCTGCCGAGGGCTTCGATGGCGACGGCGAGCGCCCGCAGGCACCGCTCCAGCAGGTCGGGGCGATTGCAGGTTGGAATCACGACCGACACACAGACCGAATCCATCACTCTCCAGCGGCTCGAGCGCATTGAGGCTGCGCCCATGGTAGCGGATGGCACCGAGGTTTCTGTGTCGGAAAGATGACCATTGACCATGGGGGCTCAGGTGCGCTGCCCGGCAGAAAGCTGCCTCGCGCGCCGTGAGGCCCAGCGGAAGTAGACAACATGCAGGATCCATTGGCTCACATTGCTCAGCAATCCCACCGCGACCACCCCGGCCACTGAATTGACCGGCAGGAGCAGCAGCAGGCAGATCTGGCCGATGATGCAGTACGGGAGCAGCAGCTGCGGGCGTGCCACGACACCGCGGGCCGCACCCAGGCTGAAGGCCGCGCCGCTGAGAACCCCGAATACGCTGCTGACGGCCATGAGCAGCGCTTCGCGGGCAAAACCACTGTAATGCGGGCCCAACAGGGCGAGCACCGGATGCGGAAACCAGGCCAGGAGCGCCACCGGTACCACGAATGTCGCCGCCAGCAAAGTCTGTGACTGCCAGTAGCGCCGGGCTATGAGTTGGGGCTGAAGGGCGCTGAGGCGCGCGAACCGCGGGATGACCAGTGTTGCGAATACGGTCCCGGCGAGACTGAGAATCATGGTCAGACGGGACAGCGCACCGACCGCAGCCACCGCGGTCGCATGGCCGAATATCGAGATCACCCAGATCGCGAGCTGGCCGGAAAGCGAATAGTAGATCGCGGCTGGCAGCGTTCGGCTGACCTGGGCAACGAGGCGCTGGTGGACCTCCGGGTCCGCGGGCGCACGCCAGTCCGCGTGCACCCCGGCCAGGCGGCGCAGGCGCCAGTTGGCCCACCATTGCGGCGCCGCCGCGGCCACCGCGGCAACGGCCGCGAAGGGCCAGCGCGGCACCAGGGCGACCAGAATGATGGCCCGCCCCAGGTTGTTCAGGATCTGGATGCGCTGCAGGGGCAACACCCGTTGGTGCAGTCGCGGGACGGCTTCCAGGAGTTGTCCGGTCACGGTCGCCAGATATGCCGGCAGGATGGACAGGCTGATCAGTGCTGTTTCGCGCCAGCTGGCGCCCTGACGCCACAACAGGTAGGCGCTGACGGGAAGTGCCGCCAGGACGGCGAATACCGCCAGCCGTCTGCGCAGCTGCATTCCGGTCGCCAGCACCGCACCCAGGCGCCCCCGGTCTTGCCAAACGGCCCCGCCCGCGGCGAGCACGCCATTGCCAACGCCACCATCGGTCAGTACGGTCATCGTTCCCAGGGCTGCCGTGACGATCGTGTAGTAGGCGTATTGATGAGGTGAAAGCGTCCGGATGACCACGACGCCGGACACGAAGCCGAGCAGCTGTACGGCCACCTGCGCGGCACCCGTAATGAAGACGGATCGGGCCCAATCGAGGGCGCGATGGTTTGCGGCCGGATCTGCGAGCGCTCGCAGCAGTGATCGGTTCATCGGCGCTCCTACAGCTCGACCTCGTCTGCCGGAGCGTTGTGTGAACCGTTGGCGACGGCGAATGGACGCTCCGGGGTTGCGCCGGCCCTTGCGTCCGCCTCCTCTGCGGCGAGGGCCTCCGCGAGCTTCGCGTCTACCAGCATACGAAACCAGAGTACCTGGAAGAATGCGTACAGAAAGCCTGCGCGCCCGTCCAGAAAGCCAAGCTGCGCGACGTAGCGAAAACCAAACAATAGCCATGCGCGCAGATAGCGTGGCACCTTGTAGTAGGCGCCCTTGTAGGCGCGCCGCCGCTCGCGCGGATCGCCCCCTAGCCGGCCCTCGAGCCGACCCACGCTGTGGGCGGGGCGCAGCAGCTCGCGGACCTCGAGCTCGCTCCAGCGGGTGTGGCGCGTAGTCCATTCTCCGAGGCTGGAGGCATTCAGGTCGTGCATCCATCCTCCGAGCTTTGCAGTCGCCCCGCTGCAGATGAAATGCTGATCGTAGAGGCGGTCCTCGCAGGCACCGGAGCCGGATTTGAACAGCCTCATGTGCCACGAACTGGTGCCCCCATAACGCAGTGCCCGGCCCAGGAAGTAGGTCCGGCGCCGCAACAGAAACCCGCGGAACTCCCGCGGCTCGCGCAGCGCCCCATTGATGGCCGTGATCGCTTCGGCATCCAGGACTTCATCAGCATCGAGATGCAGCTGCCAGGCGTAGCGGTTGCCGAGCGCCTCGATGGCCCAGTTGCGCTGATCGGCATAGTGCTTGAACGGCCGCGTTCGCACTTCGCAATTGAGTCGCTGCAGGGCCTCGATCGTGCCATCGGTGGAATCGGAATCCACACAGAGGATCGCCCCGGATACCTGGCGCGCCGCGGCAATGGTTCGCTCGATCACCCCCACCGAATTGAAGGTGAGGATAATCACCACAACGTCGTCGGCCATCGGGCGAACTCCCGCTACTCGAAGGGGGGCCACCATGATTGTTTCGTTCATTTGAATCAACCACTCTAGGGGATCATCGTGGCGATCCTGTGACGCGGGCCCCCCGCTGATTCGATCTAGCCCGCCTCTGCGGTCGCCAGTGCCCGCAGCGGTCGCCGCCGCTCCTTGACGCGCTTTGCGGGATTGCCGGCATAGACGTACCAGGCGTCCAGATCCCGGGTGGCGACCGCGGCCAGCCCCAAAACCGCTCCTTCGCGAAGCGTGACGCCGGGCAAGACGCTGGCACGTGCGCAAACCCAGGCAAAGTCCTCCAGGGATATGGGGGCGCTGATCATCGGGAAGTCGCTGTTGTCGTAGTCGTGGGTCGCCGTGCACAGGTAGGCCTGCTGCGAAACGATCGCATGCACGCCCAGGGACACATCGGCAGGGTTGTAGACGACGACCTCGTCCGCAATTGCCGCGCCGTCCCCGCAACGCAGGTTCCAGGGGGCCCAGATCCGGCACTTGGGATAGATGTGGCAGTTGCGGCCCAGCCGCGCTCCGAAACAGCGCAGCAGCATGCTGCGCCAGGCATGAAATGGTCGCGGCGAAGGACGGAACAGCAGCGCGTAAACGATGCCCCAAAGTGCGCGGCTCAGCCGGCTTCGCAGGCTGGTCTGGGGTCGCAGGTACGCGCTTCGCAGGGAATTTCCGTTCATATCATTATGAACGCCACAATGTAGGGGCCTTATATGGCGGATTTGTTACCGCGGACCGAACCCGGTGCTGACCACGACCGCGGCGAAAGCATCGAAGCGACAACGCGCGTGGCGTCCGTCAAAACGTTCCTGTAAAGCCGGATCAGCGCGCGCTCGGCCCAATTGCCGTACATCAACGACAGTGCGACCAGCCCCAGCACGACCGGCAGTCGCAAGTCCATACGGATGTGCAGACGCTGTGCACAGAAGTTGAGAATCCAGTAACCACACAACTGGTGAATCACGTACAGCGGGTAACTGGCGCGACCGACGACGCGAAAGACCTTGCACAGCGCCGGCTGCCCGACCTTCCGCATCGCCAATGCCATCAGCAGCAGAATCGCGCCGGTGACGAGCGCGCCCTGCCAGAGTTGAACGTGACCGAGGTGCAGCGAAGCGTCATACATATTCGAGAGGAGAGCAGTGGCGCGTAGCGCGCCCAACACGACGGCGGCCACCAGCGCGGCGATCCACACCGGCCCGGTGCGGCCGGTGACGTGACGGTGATACAGCAGCATGCCGATCACGAAGAACGAAGCGTAGTCCTTGAAATAGTCGAAGCGGGCCGGAAAGGCATGACCCGCCAACGGCAACGCGGTTCTCAGGAAGTCGTACACCAGCAGCACGATTCCGATCGCGAGGGCCTGGCGCCTCAGGTCGAACACGCACATGCACACGAAGATCAGCAGATAGAAGCGGATTTCGAAGGACAGCGACCACAACGAGGGGTCCAAACCCGAGCCGAGTCGGGCAAGCGGGAAAAAAAGGATGGAGCGGAAGTACTCGAGTCCCGCCTGTGGAATGCGTGGCTCACCATCGAGGAGTATATACACCGCCAGCGTCAGCGATGACGCGACCAGCAGGGTGGGGCCGAGGCGGGCCGCACGGGAGATGAGAAAATCCACGGGACGACGACCCGCGGCACTGAGGATGATGACGAAGCCGCTGAGCGCAAAGAATGCTTCGACGCCGAACATCAGGTACACCAGCGTGTCACCCGCCGCAGGGTTGTGGATGAGACCGGTGTGCGGGCCCCAGAAATAGAAGTGAAAGAAGACGACTCCCAACGCCAGCACGAAGCGCAGCAGCTCAATGCCCTCGAAGCGCTCGTGTCGGGAGTCAGCCATGATGAGACTCGTGGGGACGTGGCCCGGGAATGCAGCTAGCTTGCCACGAGCGTCGTACGCACCGTGGATGCGAGGCGATTCAAACAGTGGGTAATTGCAGCCGGGTGACAGGCTGGTGACGCCGAACCGGCGTCAGAACATGTACGTCAGACCGGCCGTCGCGATGTCGACATTGAATTTATGATCCAGGAAACTTTCCTGCAGGCCATTGAGATGCACAAACTGGACTTGCGCGGCCCAATGGCCGGAGAACGCGTAGGAGGCGCCCACACCCACGAGCAGGCTCGTCGTCGTCTTGGACATGGAGCCGGCATCCGCGCCATTGCTCGTCGTATTCGAGAAGTTGGTGGTGGTCTTGCCTTCGAAAGCGCCGGCCCGCACGCTCACTTCCAAGCCCTCGAGCAGCGGCAGGATGCCAACCGCGTCGAGCGCGGGGCCCTTCGAGGTCACGTCCAGCACCGTCGAGAGCGAAACCGGTCCGGATGAAAAGGTCTCGGTTCCCGAGCCGCTGTACCACAATTGACCCAGGTCCAGATACGACGCCTCGACGGCAAAAAACGCCGAAGCCCTGTAGCCCACTCCCGCCGTCCATGTGGCCGCGTCCCGTTCCACGGAAGAGCCATCCAGCGCCAGGCTGCCGCCGGCCTGCGACGACACGGCACTGATCAAAGCTCCATCGAGATCCGAACGGTCCAGGGTGTGCAGCGCTCGCACGGCACTGGCATCGAGATAGAAGCCGCTATCGTCCGCAGCCCGCGCCTGCGGCACTGCGGCGAACGCCATCAAGAATCCGGCCATGCGAAGCCCGGCGTACCACGTTGCTGCTGCGCATCTCGTTTTCATGTCGAAGGTCATTCCATCAGTTGCGGTCGCCCTGGCCGCGGCACGCTATGGTATTGGCGCCTATCTCCCGATGCCGCGGTTTATTTGTAGCGGCAAAGGCGCGCGCGGCGACAATTGCAATGCGTTTGTCATTTGGTTTTGTGACAATCGGCCGCCTGACTATCAATAGTGGGCGGGCTTGGCATGCGAGTGAAACGGCAATGGCCGAATGGAATGCTGTTTCCTGGGCTGCTGGCGATGCTGCTGTGCGTGTCCTGCGCCACCGAGAAGCCGATGTACTTGGAGAGCGGCGCCCACGGCTACTGGATATCTTGCGGCGGCTATTTCAACAGTTGGGCTTCCTGTCTGGAGAAAGCCGGCAGAATCTGCCAGGGGCGTGGTTACGACACGATCCGGGCCGAGGAATACGAACGCAACATGCTGGTCACCTGCAAGTCGCCCGACGCACAGACTGCATCGGCCTCGCCGCCGGCACTCTCGTCGGCCCCAGCGGCCGTAGCCGTCGCACCGGCAAATTAAGCGCGCGCACGCTGCGGTAGTATTGCCGAGGATTCAGCAGACCCCATGATACGTCTCACTAGGTTTTTTGCAGCCGTCGCTGTAATCGGTTGTATGGCCTTCCAGGTGGCCTGGGGCGATCCGGTCCCGGCCGCTGCCGACAAGAGCTACCTGATTCAGCCGGGCGACACCTTGCAGGTGACGGTGTGGAAAGAGCAGGATTTGAGCCTGGAGGTGATCGTCCGCTCCGACGGGGCGCTTTCGTATCCTCTCGTCGGCGAGATCCAGGCGGCGGGTAAGACCGTCGAGGCCCTGCGCGACGAATTCGCGAAGCGATTGAAGAACTTCATCCCCGACCCGGTGGTGACGATTTCCGCGAAAGCCCTGGGCGGCAATCAGATTTACGTGATCGGCAGGGTGCAGCACCCCGGCGGATTTCCCTTCGTCAAGCCGCTGGATGTGATGGAAGTGCTCAGTCTGGCCGGCGGCGGCACGCCGTATGCCTCGATGAATCGCATTCTTATCCTGCGCCGGGAAAACGGCCAGCAACGGGCGATTCGGTTTCACTACGACGAGGTCGCACACGGTCACGACCTGTCGGAGAACATCGTGCTGCAATCCGGTGACACGGTCGTAGTGCCATGAACGGACAGCGCGAGTGAGATTGGCCGCCCGGGCGGGGTGGCCTGCGGTTTTGTGCAGCGGATGCCTCGTGACCGGAACAGCGGCTGCGGCGGAATGGTCCGTGGCCCCGACGCTCAACTGGACGGCCGACACCGACAGCAACCGCGATCTTGCGCCCAATCCGGTAAACAGTCAGGGCACGGTAGTGAGCGGCGTGCTTGCCCTGGAGCGGGAAACGGAGGCGACCAAGCTGACGTTGAACTCGCAGGTGGACTGGCACGTGTATGACAGGAGAGAGTACGCCAACGTTTTTGAAGACAATGTGAATGCGGTCGGCACATGGACCGGGGACCGGACGAAGCTGGACGTCACGGCGCAGGACGGTGACCAGAGCACACTCACGACCGAGGCTACCCAGACTGGCATTCTGAATAGTTCCATCCATCAGCGTATGGAGCAGGCGAACTTCAATGTGAGCTATAGCCAGACGGAGCGCACCTCGTTCATTTTCAACACCGGCTACACCGACAGCAGTTACTACGGCACGGCCGATAGCTTCCTGCTGAATCTGCTCGAAGGTTATCGCAACTGGACCAGCAGCGTCTCGGAGCAGTTCCAGCTCACGGAACTCTCCAGCCTGACGGCGACCGCGAGCCGTGTCGAAGTGCTCACGCGACTACCCGGCAACAACACCACGGAGACCGGGGGTCAGATTGCGTATCACCGACCGTTGTCCGAAAGCCTCTCCTTCGATGTATCCATCGGCGACAACCGGGTCGATTCCGGCGAATCTGGCCGGAATGCCACGACGGGTTCTCTGGTCCTGGGCAAGAGCTTTGAAGCGGGGTCGCTGACGCTCGACTACTCGCGCAGCCTGTCACCTTATGGCACCGGCGAAGTCGCCCAGCGCCAGCAGCTTTCGCTCACAGGCACCCGCAACCTGACCGACCAGCTGCAATTGAACGGCTCGGTCATGCGGGTGCAGAACGGCCAGCTCGCCGCGCCGCCTCAACTGGGCGGGCAACTGCTTCCCCAGGTACTGAATTCGGACTCGGTGACGCTATCCCTTCGTTGGGCCTGCACGGAGACCTTGAGTCTGACGACGGAAGTGGGCGGGACCCATGCGCAGATACCCGTCGTATCGAATGCCGCGGTGAACGAGTGGCGGGCGTCGGTTTCCGTAGCCTGGACGCCGCGTCGACTCTCAACTTCGTTCTAGGCGGACCGTGCCGGCGAAACTGCGTGGTAGGCGATGGCCTCAATGAGGCTCTCGGCAGCGGCCTCCGCGTTGAAGCGGGTGGCAAAGGAGTCAAAGGCCTTGCGCGCCATCCGGTGACGCTCTTCGGGGCTCAGACCGATCCAGGTCTGCAACAGCTCGATCGTCCCCTGCAGGGTGTCATCGGCCGCAAGGCCGGCGCCATCCTGGACCACCTCGCGCCAGATGTTGACCTTGTTTGAAATGAGGACGGGCGTTGCGCACGCCATCGACTCCGCCACGGCGAGTCCGAAATTCTCCTGATGCGACGGCAGCACGAAGGCCTCGGCCGCGCGCAGCGCCCCGGTCTTCACGTCCCCGCGCAGCATGCCGGTCCAGATCACGGCAGTGGCGATGCCGAGGCGCTCGGCGAGCTGGGTGAGACTCGCCTGCATCCCGAGCTGGTCCGGCCCGGCCATGACGAGCAGCAGTGACGGATCCATCGGGCGCACCGCCGCCAGCGCCTCGATCAGCAGATCGCAGCCCTTCTTGGGATGGATGCGGCCGAGAAACAGCAGGAAGCGCTTGCCGCGCAACTGCGGGAACGCCTGGAGGAACGCTTCGCGCTGCTCCACCGGATCACCGGTGGGCTCCGGGACGCCGTAATTGACCACCCACTCATTGGCCCGATAGCGCCCGAAACTCTGGCGTGCGAGCCGCCTCTCTTCTTCGGATGTAAAGAGCACCGCGCGCGCATCGCGCAGCACCCGATACTCCGCCCACGGCCAATACATGAGCTTCTTCAAGTGCTTGAGAGGGTATTCCTTGTTGAACCAGGGGTCGAGCATGCCATGTGTGAACACAAAGTACGGCGTCGCGGTCCCGTGCAACGCCTGCCATGTGCACAGGCCGTGGTATTGCCACAGTCCATTGACAACGACCGCGTCATAGTGCCGCGCGTTGGCCTTGAGCCAGCCCATCAAGCGCGGCGCGTAGCCGTATTTCAGATATGACGGTCCGGCGTAGTGGACGGCACAGGAATATTCAGCGACCCACGCGGGTTCGGGCTGCTCGGTGACCAGCACTTCGGCCGTGTGATTGAGGTGCATGGCAACAGCCGTGAGCTGTTTGATGCCCTCCCGCGGTCCGCCGGCACGCGGGTCGAGCGAATGTATGACATGTAGATAGCGGATCGTCATCGCGGTTCCGTGAATTGAAGCAAGAGTGACAAGGGGCTGACACAAAGTCCTCCTAGACTCCCGATGGCAGCACGACCCTCGAGTTACAAGAAGATCAGGAGGCGCAGGTCATGGTGAAGGATTCCCGAAGAAAGCTGCTCGTCGTCTCACTCAATTATGCCCCGGAGCAGACCGGAATAGGCAAGTACGTGGGCGAGATGACTGAGTGGCTCGCGACTCGTGACGTCGCCATCCGGGTCGTGACGGCGCCCCCTTATTATCCGGCGTGGTCTGTGAGCTCGGGTTACTCCGGTCGACGCTATTCAAAGGAGACACTCGCCGGAGTGGAGGTGTATCGCTGCCCGATCTATGTGCCGCGCTACCCACGCGCGATCAAGCGCATCCTGCACCTGCTGTCATTCGCCGTTTCCAGCCTGCCGGTGGTGCTGTGGCAGGCGCTGATGTGGCGGCCCGACGTGGTGTTCGTGGTTGAACCGCCGCTGGGTGCGGCGCCGGTCGCGCGCCTCGCCGCGGCGCTGTGCGGCGCGCGCTCGTGGATGCACGTGCAGGATTTCGAGGTCGACGCCGCCTTCGGTCTGGGTCTGCTGCGCGCGCCGCGTCTCAAGCGCGCCATTCTCGGGGCCGAGCGCTGGCTGATGCGGCGTTTTGACTATGTATCGACCATATCCGACGCCATGCGCGCGAAGCTCAAGGGCAAGGGCGTGGCCGGCGAACGCATCGTATCCTTCCCCAACTGGGTGGATACCGGACTCATCCGGCCGATCAAGGCACCCAACGCGCTGCGCGCCGAGCTTGGAATCTCACCTCATACCCGCGTCGTGCTGTATTCCGGGAACATGGGCGAAAAACAGGGGTTGGAGATCGTACTCGAGGTCTCCCAGCATTTTTGCGCCGATCCGGATGTACTGTTTCTCATGTGTGGCGACGGCGCCGTCCGCCCCCGGATCGCGCGCGCCGCCGCGGGACTCGCCAACGTCCGGCTGATCCCGCTGCAATCGCTTGCAAGACTCAACGAGCTGTTGAATCTGGCCGACCTGCACCTGCTGCCGCAACGCGAGGCTGCCGAAGACCTGGTGTTGCCATCGAAGCTGACGGCCATCATGGCGAGCGGCCGCCCGGTCATCGCGACCGCGCGCGGCGGCTCCGACGTGGCGCGCGCCGCCACCCATGGTGGGATCGTGGTTCCGCCCGGGGACCTCGGTGCCCTCTCCGGTGCGATTCGCGCGCTGCTCGCCGATGATAGATTGTGCAACTCCCTCGGGGCTGCCGGGCGGGCGTACGCAGTCGAACACTGGGAGCGTGAGACGGTGCTGCGGCGCGCGTTCGCCCTGTTGCCGGTGCTCGTAGGCAGCACGTCCCAGGGTACTGTCCGACCGATTGACGCTAAACAAGCAGAAGCAAATGACTCCAACGTCACTCCCGTACCGGTGGTCGCAACGGTTCTCCGCAATGCCGGGCACCAAGCCGCTGCTTGACCGCTGGCCGCAGCTCGCGGTAGCGGCCCTGGTCGCCTTGGTGTTTGGGCTCTTGTTCCATCGTACGTTCGTGTACCTGATGGCCAACTGGCACCGCGAGGAATACAGCCACGGCTGGCTCATTCCCCCCATCAGTGCCTATTTGCTGTGGCGACGTCGGGCGTTGCTCGTGGGTCTGCCCCGCGACGGGGCCTGGATGGGCTTCGCGCTCGTGGTCCTCGGGTTGCTGCTGTTCTTCCTGACGTTCTTTCTCACCATCGTGGGCGCTGATGCCTACGCGCTGGTGATCGTGGTCGCGGGCCTCGCGATGGCCACGCTCGGGTGGCAGGGGTTCAAGGTGGCGCTGGTGCCGATCGCGCTGCTGTTCCTCATGACACCGCTCCCCTCGTTCTGGTACTACAACCTGTCCTCCGAGCTGCAGCTGATCTCATCCAAGCTCGGTGTGGCGATCATGCAGCTGTTCGGGATCAGCGTGTTCCTGCAGGGGAATGTGATTGACCTCGGAGACTACAAGTTGCAGGTCGCAGAAGCCTGCAGCGGGCTGCGGTATCTGTTTCCGCTCATGACCCTGGGCGCCGTGATTGCCTGCCTGTTCGACACCAGGACCTGGATCCGCTGGGTGCTGTTCGTGTCCACAGCGCCGATCACCGTGCTCATGAACAGCGTCCGGATCGGCGCTATCGGCATTCTGGTGGACCGGTTTGGGATCGCGCAGGCCGAGGGGTTTCTGCACGATTTTGAAGGCTGGGCGGTCTTCATGGTTTGCTTCTTCACGCTGCTTCTCGAGGGCCGGGTGTTGTTGTGGGCGAGCGGCGATAAGCGTTCCCTGCGGCAGGTCATCGGCGTGGAGGCGCGGCCCTCGGTGGCCGCGGTGCCAACGCCGGCATCGGGTGGTCGCGGTGGGCGCCGCAGCCTGCCGACATTTGCGTCGGCGATCGCGCTCATGGTTGCCGTCTACCCGGCGCAGGCCCTGCCGCAGCGGAGCGAGATCCGCCCCGACCGCCGCGATTTCAGTTTCTTCACCCCACAGATCGGCGATTGGGTAAGTGGCAGCCACCAGAAAATCGAAAGTGAATACCTCGATGAGCTGCAGCTGGACGACTACGTGCTCGCCGATTTCACGCCACGGGGGAAGCTTGCGGCGGCACAGGGGATGGACGCCCCGGTGAACCTGTATGTGGCCTATTACGCTTCCCAGCGAAGTGGCACGGCGGTGCACTCCCCGAGCTCATGCCTGCCGGGCGGCGGCTGGCGGATCGAACAGTTCGAGCAGCGCGAGGTGCCCGGCGTGCAGCTGCGCTCCGGAACCTTGCGGGTGAATCGCGCCGTCATCGGGCAGGGCCTGCAGCGCATGCTGGTGTACTACTGGTTCCAGGAACGTGGCCGCAACATCACCAGCGAGTACTTGGTGAAGTGGTACCTGCTGGTTGACTCACTGACCCAGCAGCGCACGGACGGGGCGCTGGTTCGACTCATCACACCCGTGCGGGAGGGCGAGGATCTCGCCGCGGGTGATGCGCGGCTGCAGCGTTTCACCGTTGCCGCCGTCCCTGAATTACGCGGCTACCTGCCAGATTGAACATGCCGGCGCTTGTGCCCTTCAACATGCTCGTCCTCGCCGCCGCGGCGAGCATGTTCCTGATTCCGCCGCTGTGTCGGGTGGCGCCACGCCTTGGTCTGGTCGATCTCCCCGATCCGAGAAAGGTACACACGACACCAATTCCGCGTGTCGGCGGCTGGGGCATCACGCTGGGGATGCTCTTTCCGCTGCTGTTCCTCCTACCCGACAATCCGTTGATGCAGTCATTCGTCATCGGCGCGCTGATCCTGTTCGGCTTCGGCGTCTGGGATGACGCCCGCGAGATCGGCCACTGGCCGAAGTTCATCGGCCAGATCGCGGCGGCAGTCCTGGTGGTCTACTACGGCGATCTCTACATCACCTCACTGCCATTTGTCGGCGATGGCGCGCTCAGTCCCCTGTTCGGCCGCCTTTTCACGGTGTTTGCGCTGGTCGGCGCCATCAACGCGGTCAATCATTCGGATGGACTCGATGGCCTCGCATCGGGCGAATGCCTGCTCAGCCTGATTGCTCTCGCAAGTCTGGGCTACCTCGCCGACAGTTCTTTGGTGATGGCTATGGCACTCGCCGCCATCGGCGGGATCATCGGGTTCCTGAGGTACAACAGCCACCCGGCCCGCGTCTTCATGGGTGATTGTGGCAGCCAGGTGTTGGGTTTCACCGTCGCCTTCCTGATCATCTACCTGACCCAGGTCGGGGACTCCGCGCTCAGTTCGGCACTGCCGCTGCTGCTGCTGGGCGTTCCGATATCGGACATTCTGGCGGTGCTGTACCAGCGCATTGCCGCCGGCAACAACTGGTTCAAGGCCAGCCGCAACCATATCCATCACCGCCTGCTTGATCTTGGATTCAGGCATTTCGAAGCGGTGATCATCATCTATTCGGTCCAGGCACTGCTGGTGGTATCAGCCGTGCTGCTGCGCTATCAGTCGGATGCCATCGTGACGGGCGTCTACCTGCTGGTGATCGTATCCCTGTTCACCACCCTGACCTTTGGCGAAAGTCGTGGCTGGCGGCGTGACCCGCAGCGGTCCTCGGGCATCTTTCATTCCGTCTCGAGGCTGCTGGGGTGGCTTGCACATAGTCGCGCGGTGCGTGAAGCGCCGCGCATTCTGATCACGGTTTCGGTGCCGGCGATGCTGCTGCTGGGGCCGCTTGGCGTTGCGCGCGTGCCGCACGATGTGGCCTGGATCGCTGCGGGGCTGGCCGCCATCGTGGCCATGCAAATCGGGCGCTCGCGCGCCAACGGGTCGACGCTGGTGCGTCTGGCCGTCTACGTCGCGGCGATTGCCTCAGTCTATCTGTTCATCAACTATCCGGCGGCGCTGTCACGGCCACTGCAGCCGCTGGTGCTGACGCTCATCGCCGCGCTGGCAATTGCGATCGGCGGCTACCTGAAGTTCGCATCGGACCAGAAATTCGGCACTACGCCCACCGACTTCCTGATCCTGTTCGTGATGCTTGCCCTGCTGATCTTCGGCAACCTCGACATCGGGGCGCGCGCCCTGGTCGAAATCGTCGTCTACGCCGTCGTGCTGCTCTACAGCTGTGAAGTCCTGATCAACCTGACGGTACGGCGCTGGAACGTGCTGCACCTGTCGACACTGGCGTCGCTGACCATCATGGTTGTTCGCGGCGCCACCTGACGTCGCGGCAGCGCCGCTGCCCAACTCCCCGGTAATTTGAACGTCGACCACCGGCTCCCGGTGGTCGCGCTGCCTCCCCATGCTCGATTGCTGCGTGTCGCGGCCACCGACCGGTGGCCGGCATCGGCGCCGACACGCATATCGCCGCGCATCCCGCAATGTCAGCCAACACGATCCGCACACGTCATGCGGAGCCGTCGCGATGCAACATACAAAACTGGTACGACCGTCACATAAGCGCCAAAGCGTTGCAATACTACATAACTACTCTTGCGCCTGATTCGAAAGCGTTCCCTCCACATAAGAGAGGCAATCCGTGGTTGAAAGTCGCAAACAGGCAGTTTCGATCCGCATGCATGCGGCCGACATTCGTAAGGTGAAAAAACTCGCGCAACGACTGGGAGTCCGGGATTCGGACGTCATCCGTTTCGCGGTGAAGTGCGCGCTGTCGCGGTTGGGGCCGCTGAACGACCCCGAAGTGCGGGGGCGCAACCTGGTCCCGGTGTTCGTGGAGTCCGGCGCAGATCTGCTGCGCTTCTTTGAACTCGATGCCGCCAGGCTGGACGCCATCATCAACGAGGGCGCGGATCCCCTGCGGCGCGTGGAGCGCGAGGACATCGCGCTGCTTGCCATGACGGGGGCATCCGAGCCCTACGCCGCCTTGATGCTGAGTGAACTCAACCGGGACGACCGTCAGCGCTCGCGTCCCGGCGAGATCAGCGACTCGGTCCGTCAGTACCTCTACGCCAAGTACATGTTCCGCATCGGCGCCAACGCCGCTCTGACGAGCGACGAACCGACGCGGCCACCCTTTGAAGCCCTACAGGTAGCCATTCCCGGGAGTACGTCATGACTGAGACAGCGACAGTGTTTGCCTTGCGCCGCGAGGCGATCATCCCGCGGCGCGCGGCCCCCACGGCCCGTGAACCCGCCCGCAAGCAACGGCGGTACCAGCTCTCCAAGAGACTTGAGAGTTTCCTTCGGTCCAAGTACCTGGAGAACCCCGTGTCGCCAGTGTCGCTACCGAGTGGCGCACCCCTGGTATTTCCCTTGACCTCGGATAGCCGCACCCGGTCCGGTGATGGTGGCAGCGGATTCGGTCAGACTGGCGTCAGGCGCGCGCTGCGCACGGCGGCCAGGCTCGTCGCACTCGCCCTGACGCTGCTGTTGTTCGGAGCAATCGCCTTCGAAGATCAGGCCCATGCCGGTCAGATACTTACCCAGACGGGCGCGTTCGTTGGTCCGTCCGAGGCGGCGGAGTACTCGATGAACATCACGAGCCCCGGGACGCTCACCATGAACCTGATCGACTACGGCTGGCCGAGCCCGCTCGCGGCTCTCACGTTGGATATCCTCTCTCCCACCGCCGTCGTGGGGCAGATGACGGGCGCTGGCCTTGAGACATTGTCCTTGACTGCGCCGGGTACCTACTACGCCTTTGTCAACGCCGTAGCGGCCACCGGCCACCTTGAAGGGGGTTCGTACGGTTTGACCGCTGACTTCCAAGCGTTGGGGTCGACGCCAGTACCGTTGCCGGCCAGCATCTCGCTGCTGCTCGGTGGTCTCATGGTCTTGCTGTGGTCGGCACGGCGCAAAGCGCGCACCGGCATCGATACTTCCCGCGCCCTGTCACCCACCCGTCACGGACCGCGGCTAGCCTGCTAGATCACCGACTCATCCCCGAAAATCGCCGGGCGGAATTCCTTATGCGGATCGTGCCGCGCTGCGCCGGGCTTGCGGTCGCCCTGACGTGTTCTTTGCTACTTCTGGCCTGCAGTAGTCCTCAGGCCTCGTACTCAGCACACGTGCAGCGCGGCCAGACCTACCTGGCGCAAGGCAATCTGCAGAAGGCGCAGGTCGAATTCCGCAACGCGATGCAGGTGCTGCCCGGACGCGCGGAAGCGCACGTCCTGGCGGGACGGGTCGCCGAACAGCTCGGCGATCTGCGCACTGCGGCCGGACTCTATCGATCCGCGATTGACGTCGATCCGATGAATGTCGACGCCCAAGCGCGCCTGGGACGGCTATACGTGCTGACAGGCGATCCGAAACACGGGCTCGAGGTCATCGCCATGGCCCTGGCTCAGCACCCGGACGACCCGGCGCTGCTCACGGTCCACGGTGCCGCGCGCGCGGCGCTCAAGGACATACCCGCGGCCCTCGCCGATGCGGAGCACGCTGTTCAGATTGCGCCTCACGATGAGGATGCGGTGGCGCTCCTCGTCGCGCTTTATCAGCGCTCCGGCGACACGCGGCGCGCGGTGGATGTATTGCTCGCTACCCTTCAGGCGCGGCCCGACTCGGTCGACCTGCGCCGTATTCTCGCAGATCTCTACGAGAAGCTGGGGCAGCCGGTACCCGCCGAGCGTCAATTGCTGCAGGTCGTGGCCTTCAGGCCGCAGGAATTCGCGCCTCGAGCCGCGCTCGTCGACTTTTACATCCGCGCGTCGCGGCTGGATGATGCCGAGCGCACGCTGCAGGGGGCGATGGTGGCGCTGGCGAACCAAGACGGTCCGCGGTTGGCGTACATCGAGTTTCTGTCCAAGTGGCGCTCGCGGCAGGAGCGCGAGCACGCGCTCACCGGGCTGCTGGCGCGTTATCCCAAGGACTACGAGCTGCAGCTTGCGCATGCTGCCGTGCTGCTGCAGGAAAACAGGTCCGATGCCGCTGCTGAAGCGTATCGAGCGACACTCAGGCAAGCAGGTGAGCAGCCGGCGGGACTGCTCGCCCGCAATCGGCTCGCGGCAATGCTGATCACGCAGCGACACTTTGAGGAGGCCGCGGTGCTACTGCAGCAGGTGCTGCAGAAGAACAGCCGCGACGCCAGTGCGCTGGAGCTACGCGCCAATATTGCGCTGGAGCGGGGGGAGACAGCCGCAGCCGTGGCCGACCTGCGCGCCGTGCTGCGCGACCAGCCAGGGGCGGTGCTGATCCTGCGCTCCCTGGCGCGCGCCTATCTGGCCGATGGCCAGACCTCGCTGGCGGAGGAGAGTCTGCGCAATGCAATGCAGAGCACACCCGAAGATCTGGCGACACGGATGGAGTTGGCGCAACTGCTCGCGAGCACGCAGCGGCCGGATGGCGCCGTTACGCTATTGATCGAGACGGCACAGCGTTTCCCCAAGGAGCTCGCACCGCGCGAGGCGCTGGTGCATGCCTACCTTGCAAAGGCGGATCTGCAGGCCGCGCAGAGCGCCGCCGTTGGGGTGACCAAGGCGTTTGCGGATGATTGGCGGGGCCCGTACCTTGAAGCACTCGTGGCAGAATCGCAGCGACGGCCACAGCAGGCTGTCGCCGCGCTCGAGCGCGCTCTGGCGCTGCAGCCGGATGCGCTGGGGGCCTTGCAGGAGATCTCGCGGCTGCTGGTCACGGGTGAGCAGACCGAACGGGCCGTCACCCGCCTGCGCGCGGTGATTGCGAGCCGGCCGGACGATGCTCCCGTGCATGAACTCCTCGGAGAGGTGCTGTCAGGCCGGGATGTTGCGGCGGCGATCACTGAGCTGCGTCGCGCCGTCGATCTGCAGCCCGGCTGGTGGGTGCCCTACCACTACCTGGCATCCACGCAGATGGCGACGGGGGATACCGCGGGGGCCATCAAGACCTTGCAACAGGGAGTCGATGCGACGCGGCTGGAAGCACCGTTGGTCGGGGATCTGGCAAACCTCTACGAACGTCAGAATCAGCCACAGGCGGCTTTGAGCCTATACGACAAATTCTGCAAGGACTTCCCCGGCAGCGCCTTTGGCGCAAACAATCTTGCGATGCTGCTGGTCACCTATGGCCAGGACCATGCCAGCCTGGAGCGTGCCCGGGACCTGACCGCCCGGTTCATGAATGCGACCAGCCCGGATCTGCTGGATACGGCCGGATGGGTACGGTTGAAACTCGGCGACGTCACCACCGCGCTGCCCGTGCTGGAGGATGCGGCGCATCGCGCACCGCTGTCGGCCATCGTTCAGTATCACCTGGGCATGGCCCAGTTGCAGGCGGGCCAGCGGGCCGCCGCGCGGGCCAGCCTGGAATCGGCAGTGGCCGCACGCAACCATTTCGATGGCTGGGACGATGCGCGCGCGACCCTCGCGCGACTGGGTAGCTGAAGACGCGTTGTCATGCGCACGTCATGCACCCTGCCTACAGTCGACCTCCCTTGTTGGCATGGGGGCGCTGACACAGCGCTCTGCGCTCCTGTCGGGTTCCGGCCAACCCAAAATTGATCAACCGCCCGGTAAGGGTGCGAATGTGGGGATGCGTCGTATGCGTTTGCGGGTTGCCAGGATGATTTGCCGTACAGTGCTGTGCTCACTTGCAGTGGTGGTCTGTACGCAGGCAAGGGCGCAGACCGTACTGCTCGATGACGTCCACACTGTGGCGACGGTGCAGACCGGGGTACCGATCGAGCATGATTATCAGGTGACGCAGGCGGGTACCTACGTCATCACGCTGACCGACCTGGGTGCCCTGGCGCCGACGAATCCGCAGCCGCTCGCGTCACTGAAGCTGGCCGTGACGGCCAATGACGTGATCATTGGCACACCGATCGTAGTGGAGGGCACCGGCGCGCCGACCCCAGCCACGGGCATCGGCACCTTCACGTTTGTGGCACCGGCATCCGGCACCTATCCCGCCTCCTATCGGATCCACGTGATCGGCGCGCCCGCCAGCGGCAAGAGCCCCGGGCCGATCAGCACTCAGATCGCGAGCCAGGGCAGCAGCAGCGTACTTGATTCGTGGAACGACCTGATTGGGTTACCGCCCCAGGCCGTGCCGTCGACCGAAGCGCTGCTCCAGGATACCTATACGGTGACAACGGCCGGCAATTACACCGTCACACTCACCGACCTGGCCTTGCCACAGGCACTCGGCACGGTCACGATGATCCTGATCCAGACGGGAACGAGTACCGCGTACATCATTCCCAATCCCTCCCAGAAAATCCTGACGCTGCCCCCAGCAACCTACCAGATCTATGCCATCGGCCAGGTCGGCACGGGGGCAACGGGAGGGCTGTTCAGTGTCACCATTGCCCCGCCGAGTGGTGTGTCGGGCAGCTACGCCAAGACCGAGCCGGTCGGTACCACCGCGGCGCTCGGCAATCCGGTGCTGGCGGCAGGCGCGTACTCGTTCACCGCCAGCGATCTGCTGTTCCCCGCCGCGCTCGCGAAGCTTGGCGCGATGCTGGTCAACAACGGGCTGCCCGTGCCGCTGACCGTGAGCGGTGCGTCCGCCACGACGCTCTCGGCCGGACAGGCCGGGGCCTTCTCAGTGAGCACCGGCGGTAATTATCAGGTCTACGCATCCGCGACCCCGGCCACTGCAGCGCCCGGTGCGGGTAGCTTTGTCACGGAGATCACCGCGCAGGGCGCCACGGGAGCACCGGCGTTCAGCGCCGCACAGGTGGCGAGCACACCCGGCGGCTCGGTTGTTGGGTTTGTCGTGACCGACGCGATTACCACCGCGGGCAGCTTCACCGCCGGTCTCACCGACTTTCAGGTTCCGAACGCACTTGCGGTCGCGGATCTGGCGGTGGTTCAGAACGGAACCCTGGTGGGTACGCCGCTGACTGTTCCGGGCACGTTGAATGTGAGCCTGTCAGCCGCGCCCGTGACGCTGCTGGCGATCGCGCAAGGCGGCACGGCCGGCAGCACTTTCGAGCTGAGTCTCACCGACGCGAACAAGAACCTGGTGATCGACCAGCCCGAAGCGGCAGGCGTGACGTTCGCGGCAACCAAAGTCTCCATCACGACTGCCGGCACCTACGATATTACGCTCAACGACCTGCAGTGGCCCGCGCCCTTCGGAACCGTTGCCGGCATCGTCACCCAGGGAGGAACCTTGGTCGGACAGATCTATGGCGGCGGCACACTCAACGCGACCAAGCTCAGCGCGGGCAACTACTTCATAAACATCCTGGCCGCACCGGCGACCGGCACCACCAATACCGACGACGCCGGAACCTATGTGCTCAATGTCAGCCAGGCACCGGCGGCGCCAACGGTGAACCTGACGGCGGACGCCACCAGCGTCACATCCGGCGGCACAGTGCACCTCATCTGGACGACGACCGGTGCCACGAGTTGTGTGGCCTCGGGCGGCGGGTGGTCCGGCACGTTTACGGGCAGCCAGGCGACCAGTGACACGGTAACCAGTCCGGCCGTAGTGGCCGCGACCATGTTCACCCTGACCTGCACCGGCCCGGGTGGCACGCAGGCGGGCACCGTCAGTATCTCCATCGCGTCGGCGTCGGCATCGCACGGTGGCGGCGGAGCACTGGATGCCTCGACCCTGTTCGCCCTCTTCGCGCTATTCGCCCTGGGTAAGCTGCTGCCACAGGCCATGGCGAAGTCGCTTCCCGTAGCGGATGTTTGATATTCCGCGGCGCGTCTCGGATGAATCGCCAGCAGCTATACGTGCCCATCGCGTTGGCCGTGCTGGGCTTCACGGTTACTTTCGCCATCCTGCGACCCAGCCGTGGGCCACTGATGCCGGTGCCCTCCGGCACGATGGTCGTTCCGAGCGCGTGGCGCCTCCTGTCGCGCGCGCCGACCCGGTCACCGGGTCCAGTGGCCACCGCCTCGCCGGCCTCCCGGGTACTTGCACCCTCACCGGCACTCGGCTCACCCTCCGCACCCGACGTGCCCGCATCCGATGACAACGGGCCGCCTCTGCCCGTGATGCTGGCGGTTACCAGCCATCCTGGGCAGATCGTGATCGATGACGATGACGCCAGCCGGGAGGCCGACCCGCACCCCATTGCGCGCCAGGTGGATATCTATAACACCTCGAGCGATCTGCTGAGCATCACGGTCCTCGCCGCGGATGCGCAGACGCAGAAAACGACGCAGGCCCAGGTTCTAATGCGCTCGAATGGGCAGGCGCATATCGGCACCGAGTCGGGCTTGAAGCTCGAGCCGGGAGCCGCTGTGACACTGCGTAGTCGCGGCTACCAGGAAATGACCACCACCGTGCCTTGAACCTCACTCGATGAGGGTTCGCTCCAGGGCGCGGACGGCGGACAGGTCCGCGTAGGCGCGAGGCGCGGATGCCTGCAGCCGCGCCGCCACCTCGGCCCGGTAGTGCGGCTCGGTGCCGAGGCGCACAGCGATCTCGACGTAAGCGGCGGCGTCGACTGCGACCAGTTCGTCACGACCCAGGTGGCGCAGTATCCCGCTGCCCAGGCGGCCGCGCAGGAATCGGCCCTCGGCCGTGACGCAGGGCAGGCCGGCCTCCACCGCAACCATCAGCGTGTTGAAGCCGGAGAATCCGATGGTGTCGAGATAGCCGGTGGCATGGCGAAGCAGCTCGCAGAATGCAGCCCGCGGCTGCCACGGGATCCATCGCAGTTGCCGCGAAGCATCAAGTCCGGCGGCGGCGAAGCGGCCCTCAAGTCGCCGGCGCAGTCGCTCGCTCAGGGCGCGCCGTTCGTACTCGAAGAAGACCAACGTCGAGTCCGGCACGCGGCGCGCAATTTCCACCCACACCGCATCGTGCACCGGGTCGTACTTGTACGGTGTGCCGGGGCAGACGAACCAGGGCGCCTCGTAGCCAATCCCGAGAGCGTCGAGATCCAGCGTCGCGGGTTCCGGTAGCGATGGCTCCAGGTACACCCCGAGATGCGGCAGTCGGATCAGCCGCTCGCTGTAGTGCGCGTCGGCGTCGGCGGGTTCGAAAGCCGCCGCCGACACAAAGGCGTCAATGGTGGGCAAGCCGCTGGTCTCCGGATGTCCCCAGGCGGCGAACTGGCGGGGCGCCAGGCGCAGGCTCGCCAGTGCAAGCGTGCCGCGGTGCATGCCGATCTCAGGGTAGATCAACGCATCAAGCTGTGCGTCGCGGATGGTGCGGGCCCAGTCCGGCACACTGCGCGGCTCGCCCTCGAAGCGCTCGGCGCAGCGACGGGCCAGCGCGGTGGCGGCATCGCGTGTTACACCGAGGTGGAACACGGTCGTCTCGATGGCGCTGCGGTCGAGACGCTCGAGCCAACCGCGGGTCAGGGCGCGGAACACCGAATGCTCGCACACATGAGCCGAGACGATGCCCAGGCGGAATCGCCGCCTGGGCGGTGAATGGGAGGCACGGGGAGGCCCTGCAATGCTGCATGCGGCAAGTGCCCCCGCGGCGCGAGCGCGATAGCGCTGCAGCACGCACTTGTTGGATTCCTCCTGGTAGCTCAGGTAGAAGAAGGGCTGCTGCGCCAGGTGCCACACCTCGGCCTCGCGCAGCGGTCGTTCCTCGAGCCAGCGCTCGAAGGCCGACAACGCCGCCATGAATGCCGCACGGCCCGCGACGGACTCCTCGGCCGTCGCTGGCACCGCTGGCACGCTGGCTGCGAGCAGACCGGCGCGCGCAGTGAGATTCGCAGGCGCAAGGCGCAGGGCCTGCGTGTAACACCTTTGTGCGTCCTGCGAGTCACCGAGTCGCTGGTGAACCACGGCCAGATTGCACCAGACCTCGATGCTGTCGGGGGCGAGCTGCAGCGCCCGTTTGAGGCAGCTTACCGCCTCATCCAGCCGTTGCAGCTGGGTGAGCGCCGCCGCACGGTACTGGAGCGCTTCAGTCGCATCCGGATCGTGCGCCAGCGCTTCATCCGCCGCCGCGAGCGCCTCCGGGCCACGCTCGAGCGCGACCAGTGTGGCGGCGCGCAGTGTCAGCGAAATCGTGTCGTCCGCTCGCAGCGCAAGCGCAGTATCGAGGCTTATCAGCGCGTCCGCGAAGCGTCCGAGTCGCCACTGGAGGACACCGCGCCGCGCCCACGCGCCCTGGTGCGCCGGCTGCATCGCGACGAGGGTGTCGTATTGCGCCAGGGCATCAGCATGCCGATTGAGCGCCTCGAGTGTCAGTGCGAGGTTGAAGCGTGCAATGGCATAGCCCGCATCGAGCTCGAGGGCGCGCGTGAAGCGGGCCAGCGCCTGCGGCAGATGCCGCAGCTGCAGCTGCGCCTGGCCGAGATTGTTGTGGCCGCGCACATTCGCGGGCTCGGCATCTACCGCGCGCAGCAACACATCGGTCGCAGCCTCCCGTCGACCGATGGCCAGCAGCGCGCCGCCGAGGCGACGCAGGTTGGCGGCATCGCGCGGCGCGAGACGCGCGAGTTCCGTGAGGTCCGCAATCGCCGCCTCGGTGCGCCCTGTACCCAGGCGCAGCTCGGCGAGCAGTGCCAATGCCCCTTGTCGATCTCGCGCCGAGGTCCGCAGACGCTCGCAGGCCGCCTCGGCGTCCTCGAGACGACCTTCGCGATAGAACTGGAGGGCGATCTGGAGAGGGTCCATTCGTCAGATCTTACGGTGTTGCTTAACGGATGTTCGTCACTCGTCTGTCATACGTTTTGACGCCATAGCACCGACAACACGTCGTGGCTGCGAAACACCGCACACGAGACGATCTTCAGCGGCCCGAGCACTGTGAAACGCTTCACAGATCCGTCACGGGTATGCCATATGGTCTGAGCACCATGACACCTGTTCGAATCGGGGGTCGGCCTCGATCCGGCAGCCTGAACCAAATCAGGCGCGTGCCCGGCCTTTCAACCGGTGACGCGCGCAGTGCTTATTTTTACATTTGACCAATCAGCCATATGGATGGGAGTTCTCAATGAAGAATCTGATCAAACTCGGTGTCGCGGGCGCGCTCGCCCTCAGCGGCACCATGGCGGCACACGCAGCAGTCGTGGTGCCGTCGAGCAGTAATCCGGGCAATGTCCTGCTTTTCGCCGATGTATTCAACAGCAGCGGGACTCTGGTGGATGCCTATGTCGGCGACACCGGTATCTCGGTGGCCAGCATCGGTGGCACCGCGCCCACCGGCACAGGCGGCACGAAGCCGGGCCCGTTCACGGATGGCAACCTCACCACGCTGCTCGGCCAGGCCAGCGGCAACACGCTGGTCTGGGCGATCGAGGGCGGTGGTGGTACGGCGGGCACGACCAATCCGTACATCGTCGCGTCGAACAGCAACACCGTGAAGCCGATTTTCGGTAACCAAAGCGGCAATACCCTGGTCAACATCGGCACGGGTCTGACCGGCGAGGCCAATAACCTCAACAGTCAGTTCACTCCGATCGCGAGTGGGGGAACCTCGGGACTGAGCACCAACGACGGCGCCTCGGCGTCGGGCGGCACCGGCTTCAACGCTTCCAGCACCAGCACCGCCCTCGATGCGCATAACCTCTATGGTGTCGCCAATAACATTACGACCGTCGGCCTGGGTTCAACAGCGGGCGTTTATCTGTTGAGCGCCGCCGGCACAGGGACTGGCAACCTCGCCAGCCAAACCGAAATCTTCACAGCGACTCTGACCAGCGCGGGATTGGTCTTCGGTGCGCTCGCCTCCGGCGGTGCGGTACCGATTCCGGCGGCCCTGTGGCTGCTGGGTAGCGGCCTGCTGGGACTCGCCGGCGTGGCCCGCCGCAAGTTGGGCGATGACACGGTGGGCGGACGGCTGGGCGCTGTCTGATCAACCGTAGGTTCTATTTGTCCTTTCTTAGGAGTTTTGTATGAATCGCAATTTCAGCATCGCAGCGGCCGTCGCCGCTGCGCTCGCGAGCACGGCGTCCTTCGCCGCCGGCCCGTCGATCTCAACGATCAATTCGACCCCGGCCTCCAACACCGTCAACATCATGGGCTCGTCCGCGATCAAGGCGGCGCTCACGAACAGCATCCTCGCCAACTTCTGTGGCGGCGCCGCGAACGCGACCGTTGTCACCAGCAACGGCAGTAACAGCAACTTCCTCGGCATCGCGTGCACGCCGGTGTCAGGACAGGTGACCAATTCGGGTAACTACAATGTCTGGATCCGTTACGAAGGCGGTTCGGTGTCGGGCTACCTGCCCATCGTCAACCCGAGTAACCCGATCAACGAGATCAGCGGGTCTGCACTGACCGCGAATCCGATCACGGTCAACGGCAACAGCGAGACCAACGGCGCGAATGACTCCTTCACGGTGTCCGCCGGCGGCGCGCTGGTCAGGGTTGCCCCGGACCTCGGCATCGGCGACGTGGAGCCCGGCGCCATCATCGGCAACAACTACCCCAGCGACTACTCGACGTCGGTGTTCGGTCCGGGAAATGCGGCCGGACTGGTCGGTCTGAAGTCAACCGGGATCATCGATGAGGTCTATGCCCTCTACGTCAATGGCGGGGGCATCGTCACCGAAAATCCGGTTAGCCTGAGCCAGGAGACCATCGCGTCGATCCTGACCCACCAGGTAACGAACTGGAGTCAGGTGCTGGACACCAGCATGCATGCGGTCGCCACCGGCTCGCTCGCGATCACCCTGGTGAACCGCGAGTTCGGATCGGGCAGTCGCACGGCCACCGACGTTCTGCTGGCGGGCGATAGCTGCGGATCTGCGGGCCAGCCGACGACGCTCTTCAACAAGTCAACGGCGAGCCGCTACTTCTCGACGGGCGATGTGCTGGCGGCAGCCAACAGCGTCGCGGGTGCCATCACCTACGCGACGATCGACAATGCTCCGGGCGCAGGCAGTCAGTCGAACCTGGAGTGGGTGGCGATAAATGGCGTTACCCCGAGCAACCTCGCGGCTGCAGAAGGCACCTACCCGTTCTGGGTGGAGGCGCAGTTCGTCAACAACACTGCCGCGACCGGTCATGACAGCGCAGCGGTGAACAACATCATCCAGGCTCTGCAGACCGAGGCGACAACTGCCGCGATTGCGGACGTGGACGCCATCCCGAACGTGCCGAGTGCGACCGGTACACCGGCGACCCTGAACACGACGGTGCATCTGAATCCCAACGGCAACGGGATCGTCCCCTCCGGCGGTGGCACCGCGACGGTCTACATCAATCCTTACACTCGCAGTGGGACCACCTGCCACAACCCGGCGTTCTCGGCCACTTCAATACCCTAACAGCTGAAAGCTGCAATTCGAACGCCATCGTTCACTGGCCCCCATCTGGGGGCCAGTTTTGCTTTAAGCTTCGGATTCCATTTTCTTGTTTGATTGCGATGGCGGGATGACACAACGCGCGAACTCCCGCAGCCTCTGGGCTGCCATGACGGCGATCCTGCTGTTGGCCGCGCACAGCGCAAACCCTGCAGCAGCGGACGCATCACCGGCTCAGGGCGAACACACCTCCGAGCAGGCGTTCGACGTCCTGGAATACCGCGTGCTCGGAAACAGCGTGCTGCCGGCACGCGATATCGAGGGCGCGCTGTATCCGCTGCTGGGGACCGGCAAGACCCTCAAGGACGTGGAGGGAGCGCGCAAGGCATTGGAGGATCTGTATCACCAGAAGGGCTTCGGCACGGCCTTCGTCGATATTCCTCCACAGACCGTACATGGGGGTGTGGTGCGTCTGCACGTGACCGAGGGCACCCTGGAGAAGCGCACCATCGGTGGTGCCAAATATTTCGCCGAGCGCGACGTCGCGGCGCAACTGCCCGCGTCCGCGCCGGGGCAGGTCCTGCAGCTTTCGAAACTGCAGGACGAGCTCAACACCGTGAATCGCGAGACTCCGGATCGGCAGGTTGTACCCGTGTTGAAAGCCGGCTCCGCACCGGGGACGGTCGATCTTGCTCTCAACGTCAACGACACGCTGCCGCTGCACGGCAGCCTCGAGTTCAACAACCAGGCAACGCTCGATACCGAAGAGCTGCGCGGGATCGCGAGCCTGAGCTATGACGATATGTTCGGCCGCCTCGACAGCCTCGCGTTCCAGTACCAGTTCTCGCCGCAGGATTTCTCGCAGGTGCGCGTGTTCGCGCTGAACTATGCGATGCACCCGTTCGCGGACGGCCTGCAACCTTCTTTCAGCTACATCAACTCGAACAGCAACGTCCCCATCGCCGGCACGCTGGGCGTACTCGGCATCGGCGAGATCGCGAGCTTCAAGCTCGCCTATGCGATTCCGGATACCGGGGATACCTTGCAGTCGGTCAGTTTTGGCGCGGACTACAAGCACTTCCGCAACACCATCAACCAGAATGACACTACGGCGTTCGCGACGCCGATCACCTACCTGAATCTGTCCGCGGGCTACGCCTTGAGCGCTCACACGGACTGGGTGGCCACGGTATTCACGCTGACCGCCAATGCCGGCGCACGGCATCTGGTCGGCACTACGACCGACTTCGCGAACGACCGCTACCAGGGCCAGGCCAACTATTTTGACCTCCGCACCGACCTCACGACGACCTGGCGCCTGCCGGAGCATTTCGCACTGCGCCTGCGCATGGCCACCCAGGGCGCGACCGAGCCGCTGATCGCGAACGAGGATTTCTCGCTCGCGGGCATCGATGGCGCACGCGGCTACCTCGAGGCCGAGGAACTCGTCGACACCGGCATCAAGGGCACGGCACAGCTGATCTCCCCGCCCTGGAAGCGCGGTGATCGCGCACTCGGGGACGCATTTGTCTTCTACGATCTGGGCTGGGGAAGGGTGTACGACCCGCTGCCTGGGCAGCTTTCGGTCATCGAGCTGCGCAGTGTCGGCGCGGGACTCGACGTCCTGCCGGGGCAGAAGCTCACGGGTACGCTGTCCGGGGCATACGCTATCGATACGGCAAGCGTGACGCATGCCGGCGATTGGCGTGTTCTGTTCCTGGTGCGCGGCAGCTTCTAGGCATCATGCCTTAGTCACATTGTTTCCTTACGATGACTGCCCGATTTCGTGAGTAGTGCGATGCACCACCTCCGGCGCACGATCCGCAACATTCTCCTGGGAGCGCTGGCTCCCTACGCCTGGAGCGTGCATGCGGGACCGCCCTCCGGCCAGCTGCCAGTACCCTGTCTGCCTGGAACTTGCGGCGCGAATGCGGGATTCGTCACCTCGGGCACTGCATCTGCCGTGGTCGCCGGCAAGAACCTGACGGTAAATCAAACGACCAACAGTGCCACGCTCAATTGGTCGAGCTTCAACATCGCGGCCGACGGCAAAGTCACGTTCGTGCAGCCCACAAGCAGCGCGGTGGCCCTGAATCGCATCTACGATGCCAATCCAAGCCAGATCTTCGGCAGTCTCACGGCGAATGGTCAGATCTATCTGATCAACGCCAACGGGTTCCTGTTCGGCGCGACCGCCAATATCAACGTAGCTGGCCTCATCGCGTCCTCGCTGAACCTCACCGACAACACTTTCGTTAACGGAATCCTGTCCCCGGTCGCAAACGACCTGCCTGCCCTCGAACCCTTCACCGGCAGTTACACGCACTTTTCGGATAGCGGACCGACCGGCGCCAAAACGCTTGCGAACACGGGTACCATCACCATCGCGCCCGGTGCGCAGCTTACCGCCGCCGACGGCGGCAGACTGCTGCTGGCCGCCGGCCGCGTGGACAACGCCGGTACGCTCGCGGCTCCGGATGGTCAGGTGATCCTTGCAGCCGGTCAGAAGGTGTTCCTGCAGGCAAGCCAGGACAATTCCCTTCGGGGCCTGATCGTCGAGGTCGATGCGGGCAGCCCCACCGCGAACTTATTGTCCAGCGTCGTCAACGAGTCCACCGGCGTCATCTCGACGCCCCGCGGCAATGTCACGCTGGCCGGTCTCATGGTCAACCAGGACGGACGGATTTCGGCGACCACCAGTGTGGCAGCCAACGGCTCCGTCACGCTCACTGCAGGCACCGCCCCCGTCGTGAACGGCGGCGGCGCACCGATTGCGGCGGGTCAAGGCGGGCAGATCACGATCGGCCCGGATAGCGACATCGAGATCCTGCCGGAACTCACCGATACGGCCACGGCAGTCGCACTGCAGACGCAGCTGCCCTCAACGGTGACGATTTCGGGCCAGAAGATCTACATGGAAGGCGGGACGATCAACGCGCCGAATGGCACGCTCAACGTCACGGCCAGCAGCGATCCGGCCTCCGGCGTGGCGTCGGGTGATGACCCGTCGGCCAGCCTGCGCATCGCCTCCGGCACCAACATCAATCTGGCGGGCAGCAATGCGACGCTGCCGATGGATGCGAACCTGATCCAGGTGCAGCTGCGATCCAATGAATTTGCCGATGACCCAACCCAGCGCAACGGGGCACTGGAGGGCGACACCGTTACCATCGATATCCGGGCCGACGGTGGCCAGGGCAGCCCGATCGCGGACCTTGCCTCGGCGATCGCTGCCGTGGGCGAGAACATCGCTCAGCGGACCGAGGCGGGTGGCAAGGCGAACCTGAGGTCAGGTGGTGACATCGTGTTCGCACCGGGCGCCACGATAAATGTGTCCGGCGGCGCGACCACCTACCAGGCCGGCGACATTCAGACGACCAAGCTGATCGGTGCCAATGGCAAGATCTACGATATCGGCAGCGCCAGTCCGCTGATGACCTACACTGGGGTGATCAATCCCACCTTGACTCAGTCTTACAATAACTGGGGCATCAAGCAGGTCGTGCCGACGCCGGGCCTGAGCAGCTACCAACCTGGCTACGTGCAAGGTGCGGCCGCAGGCTCAGTGCAATTCGTCGCACCGAGCCTCGTCCTGCAGGGCAACCTCGCGGCCACAGCGGTGACGGGCCCCTACCAGCGCACTGCCTCGGGATCCGGAATGTTGGGTGGCACCCTCATCATCGGCGCTCCCGGCAATAGCGCCAACGGCTCGCAGTTCGACTACCTCGCGCCGTCGATCGAGGTCGTTGCCGCGGCCTCGCCGGTCATCGTCAGCAACAGTGCGACTTTGCCGGAGCTGCCGCTGCAGTTGCCCGCAACCTATCTGACGGGCGACGGCTTCAGTCACATCCAGCTCGAATCGAACACCTCGTTCCTGTTGCCGCAGGGAGAGCCGTTGCTGCTGCCGCCGGGTACGACGCTGATGGTGCAGGCCGCGCGCATCGACATCGATTCCAGCATCACCTCGCTGGGCGGCAGCCTGATCTTACAGAGCGAGCCTACCGTCGATGAGGCGAACTACGCGACACTTGCCTCACCGGGGGCCCCGCGCCTCGGCGTCGACATCGGCGACGGGGTGACGCTCGATGTGAGCGGCCAGTGGACCAACGACAGCTTCGCCGCGGGGGGAATTGGTTCCGCCCCGACCCTGCAAAATGGCGGCACCATTGATCTGGCACTCACGACATTTCCGGGCGAGCTCGTCCTCGGCAACGGGGTGACGCTGCGTGCCAATGGCGGCGCGTGGCAGCAGAACAGGGGCACTTTGACCTACGGTCAGGGCGGATCTATCACGCTCGATGCCAGCCCCGAACCCGGGGGCGCCATCCAGATCGGTGCGAACACGTCGATCACCGCGTTCGGAGTTGGCACGGCCAGCGGCGGGAGCCTGACCGTCGACGCCCCACGCATCGACCTCTCACCCGGCGTGGGCACGGCATGGACTGAGGCGCAGAGCGTAGATGATCTGACGAGCCCGGGTGGCGTGCTGCAGTTGTACGCGCCGCTCCTTTCGGACGATGGCTTCTCGAACATCACGCTCACTGCCACAGGTCCGGCATACTCGAACATCATCACGAACACCTTGACGGTGGAGGCCTCGACCGCGGCGACCGGCCCCTATCTATTGCAGACTCGGTCATTGCAACTGGATGGCTCTGCCGTTTTGCAGGCGACCGGTGGCAGTGTTCTCGATTTGTCGCAACCGATCCTGCTGCCCGCGTACGAGCGCTCGGTCACTACACTTGCCCTGAACGCGTTGCGGCTCGCGGACGATCAGGGATTGAACGCCGTGAACTACGGCAGCGTCAATGTGAAGCCGGGCGCGGCCATCGTCGCCGACCCTGGCGCTTCAATCAGCATCACGGGGGCCGGCGATATCGACTTCGGCGGCAGCATAGTCGCCCCCTCGGGGACGGTAGCCCTGAAGGTGCTGGCGCCGGCCGACTTCGGTTTCACAGGTGACCTGATTCTGGATCCCGGTTATATCGCGGGACTCGGAATCACGCTCGGGCCGCAGTCGAATATCGACGTGAGCGCAACGGGCCCACTGTACACACCCAACAATCAGGGCTTGCTGCTGGGCCGTGTCGGCAGTGGTGGCACGGTGGCCATCAATGCTGATCGCGGCAGCGTCACCGTCAATGCTGGCGCGCAGATCTCGTTTGCAGGCACGAGCGCGTTGGTCGATGAACGCAATCCGAACAGCGGTGCCTACACGCGCGAAACTGTCGGAACCGCCGGTGGCTCGCTCACCATCGGTGCGGCCGATTCTCTGGAACTCCTTGGCACCCTCCGGGGCGCGGGGGGCACCGGCAGCGATGGCGTTGCGGCCGGCGGCGCACTCGAGCTGGACCTGGTGGTACCGGAGGGAGGTTCGGTCGCGGGTCAGCCGGTTCCGGCCAGCGACCCGCGGGTCCTCGATATCGTGGCGAATGCCGCCGGTGCGCCGCCGCCGGCTAGTGAGCAGGCGACCATCGGTCTGGCGCAGATTCTCAACGGTACCGGGATCGACGCGCTCACGCTCAATGTGGGTGGCAATGCGCCCGGTGAGATCCTGTTCTCGACCGGCCAGCCGCTCAACTTGGGGCGCTCGCTCAACCTCGAGGCACAGAACATCACGGTCGCCAGCGGCGTGACCGCGAATGTCAGCGCGCCGGATGTCTCCATCGGCAGCCCGATCCTTCAATCCACGCCCGGTGCTTCGCAGCCGCCGGCGGTGTCAGGCACCGGCACCTTGTCCGTAGATTCCCAGCTGTTGACGCTGGTGGGCAACATCACCGTGGAGGGGACCCAGCAGCTCACGCTCTCAAGTGCGGGGGATATCCAGCTGCAAGGAACCGCACCGATTTCGGCAAGCGGTCCCGAGCAGGGTTCGCTGACCATCGCGGGCAATGTGACTCTGCTCGCGCAGCGAGTGTATCCGGACACTTTCACCGACTTTTCGATCGAAGCGGCCGGGGGATTTGGCCCGAGCAGCGTTCGCATTGATCCTGCAGGCATTGCCGGGCTCAACAGTGCCGCCACTACCGCGCCGCTCTCGGCAGGAGGATCACTGAGCGTGACCGCCGATCAGATCGAAGTGGGCGGCAGTCTCTTTGCCCCCTTCGGCCAGATCACCCTGACCGCAAATCAGTCACTGCAGCTCTCAGGCGGCAGCCTGGTGTCGGTCAGCGCCGCCGGACTCAACGTGCCCTATGGGCAGACCCAGGAGGGTGGGGCGCAGTGGGTCTATAGCGATCCCACGCCCAGTAGCAGCGGCCTTTCGGGCGCAGTATCCACGGTCGCGGGCGGCGGCACCGCCACGACGGTCGCTGGCACGCCGACCAAGTTGGTGAGCCTCACGGCGCCCAACCTGAGCGTGCAGTCGAACGCGACGGTCGACCTTGCCGGCGGTGGTGACCTGTACGCCTACGAGTGGGTGCCGGGGACGGGCGGCAGCGCGGACCGCCTGGCGGGTTCCGGAAATTCCGGCAACATTCCCGGACTGTACGCCATCCTGCCCTCGCAGCCCGGCGTCCCCGCTCCCCACGACCCGCAGGAGAGCGGCAGTTTCAGCAGTGCGCAGACGGTATACCTGTCAGGCGGGGCCGGCATCACGGCGGGTTTCTACGCGTTGCTGCCACCCCGTTATGGTCTGTTGCCCGGCGCCCAACTCATCCAGACCCAGCCTTCTTACACGAGCCCGGTCGGCGGTTTGATCGGGGCTCTTGGGAACGGCACCCCGGTGGTCGCCGGCTTCCTGGGCTCCTACGGATCGACCGCGTCCGCCGGCTCGACGCTCTTCGAAGGATTTGCGATCTACCCGAGCGGCTACGCTCAACAGCTGGCCGCCTATTCGATCAGTCATGCCTCCACGTACTTCTCAGCCGCGGCAGCACAAAGCGGCACCGGTCCGGTGCCGCTGCCGGCCGATGCCGGCACACTGAACCTCACGGTCGCCGCCTCGACCACCGCGGCGATCGCCACGTCGCTCGACCTGCAGGGCAAAGTCGAGACGGCTGCAGCCTCTGGGGGCCGTGGGGCACAAATCAATGTGAGTGCGCCGGACCTCGAGCTCTCGGCGGATGGCACGGCAACGGCGCCGGGAGCCCTGGGGGTGTCCTCGACGGTGCTGCAGAGCTGGAACGCGAGTGCAATCACCTTGGGCGGCACTACCTTGACGGACGGCAATACCGCCACGGTGGCGGCCGACGACGTCCTCGTCGACAGGGGTGTGAGCCTGTCGGCCGATCAGATCTACCTCATGGCGCACGACGATATAGACGTGCAAGCCGGGGCCTCGCTCGCGTCGACCTCAGGATCCAGCGCGAAGTTGCTCGCGAGCGCACCGAGTTCGCAAACGCTTACATTGAGCGATCCTAACGCAGCGTTCCTCGCCGTGTCGGATCTCGCCCTGCCGCTGGTGTCGCGGACCGGCGCTGCGGGCGCTGGCACTCTGGCCCTCGATGCGGGATCGACTATCAGCTCAGGCGGCGCGATCGTCCTCGACGCGCCCGGCAGCGTGCTCGCCGCCGGGACGATCCGCGGCACCGGCGCAGCCTGGGCGCTGGGCTCGGCCAGCATCGCGTTCGTCGGCAGCACCGGCGCACACCCCGACACGCTGGACATTGACGCGAGTTTGCTCCAGTCGCTGCAGGCGGCCGGATCGCTGCGCCTGGCGAGTCAGAGCAGCATCGATCTGCTCGTGCCGGTCACGCTCGGCGTATCTTCGACGGGGAGCCCGACCCTGGGCGCACTCACGCTGCTCGGTAATTCGATCGACACCCAAAGCGGGGTATCCGCATCATTCGGCGGTGCGAGCCTGTCTCTCGGCGGGGCAAGTGCGACCGCCAGAACCCCGCTCGTGGGCAGCGGCACGCTGACATTGGTGGGCAATGCCCTGAATCTCGAGCCGAATACCGTTGCGATCAGCGGCTTCGCGAACACCGTGCTGCAGATCGCCGGGCCGCTGACCAGCAGCGCCGGCAGCCTGGGCGGGATTGACACCGCGGGCGATCTCACCGTCTACGCGGCCGAGGTGACGCCGGGCATCGCCGCGCAGACCTCGTTGACAGCAGGCGGTACGTTGCACCTCGTCACACCGACGAGCGCGGCGGGTGCCGCGGCAGCGCCACTGGTCGGCGGCGCACTCGCGTTGCGGGCGAGCAGCATCGATGACGAGGGAGTGATTGCTGCGCCTGCGGGAGTAGTGACGCTCACGGCAACCTCGGGGGACCTGCATCTGGGGGCCGGCAGCACGATCGATGTCGCGGGCATCCTGTTACAGGCCGCCGATCAGAGCGCGCCGGCGCCCGGCGGGACGATTGCGCTCAGTGCAAGCGGCAATGTCACGCTGGATGCAGGCTCAACGCTCAATGTCTCCGGCGAACAGGTCGCGCCTGCGGGGCGTGTGGACATAGTTGCCGGTAATACGGCGACGCTGTCCGGTGCCGTGATCGGACAGGCGGGCAGCGGGGGCACCGGCGGCGACTTCAGCCTGAATGCCGGGCAGCTCAGCGGTGGCTTCACGACGCTGGCGTCATCACTGACCAGCGGCGGCTTCAGCAATGCGGTGGACGTGCACGTACAACAGGGCGATCTGGCGCTGCTCAGCGGCAGCACGCTCACGGCCAATTCGATCACTCTGACCGCGGATACGGGGGCTGTCGATATCGCCGGTACCCTGAGCGCACCGTCGGCGGCGCTGCGGGGCTTGATCGACCTGTCGGGCCACTCCGTGTTACTGGATTCCGGCGCTGTACTGAATGCCAATGGCACGGCGGCCAACCCGCTGGGCGGCGAGATCGAGATGAATGCCACCTGCGCTGATTGCTTCATTACGCTCAAGCAGGGCAGCGCGATGACGACTTCCGGTGCCGGCGGCATGGGGCAGGTGGTGCTGAGCGCCGCGGCGTTGCCGGGGAACGATGTCGCGATCAATGAGGGCAGCACGGGTCTGGGTGCCGATCTCACCCACGCTGGCCAGTTGATCATCAATGCGGTGACGACCTACACGGCCACCACCAGCATGGCCGACCCAACGGCGGGAGTCACCGGCCAGAGTCTCGTCGACAATCTGTCGAACGAGGTTGGGACGGCCTCGACATTCCTGAGTGCCGCCGCCGGGCCCTCCGGCGTCATTACGCAGCGGCTCGTGACACCTTCCGCGCAACTCGGGCCGACGGCGCCACTGGTCGAAGCGGGCTTGCAGATCGACGATCCTTACGCCGCGGATACGCTCACTCTGGGCAACCTTGATCTGAGCGGCTACAGCACGGGTGTCAACACCGGGACGGACCAGGTCATCAATGTCGGCGTGCGGACGGCGGGCGCGGTGAACGTCAGCGGTACGATCTCGGACGGGTTCATTTACGATCCGAGCGGGAACACCTCGTTGACGGCCCTGAGTTACACCCCATCCGCCTCGTTCAATGTCGTCGCTGGTGCCGATGTGAACAGCGCGAACCCGCTCGCCACGCTGCGCGGTTCGACGGCGAATCTCACGCTGCTGTCCTCGCCGACGCCCAACGACGATATGCCCGACAATACCGGCCCCGCGGTAATACGCACTGGCACGGGTGACATCAACCTCGCGGCGGCGGGTAATATCATCTTCGAGACGGTCCCCGCGAATGCCCCTAATGCCACGGCGTACACCGCCTCGGTGTACACCGGCGGCGATGCGCCGCCGAACGTGGCGCCGCTCGAGAATGGCCTGCAGGTGCAGGGGCCGTATCCCTATTACAACACCAATATCCTCATGAACTTCGGTGCCGGGGGCGGCAATGTGCAGTTGGCCGCGGGCAACAATATCCTGGGCGCCCCCGTAGGCGTCTCCGACCCCAAGGTCGACGGCGGAAACTATGGCGTCACCGGCTGGCTGTTTCGCCAGGGCAATGCGAATAAGCCGGCGCAGTTCGGCGTGGATTACGGGGCTTTCGACTGGAACGTCGGGTCATTGGGCGGCGGCGATGTTCGAGTCAGCGCGGCCGGCGGTATCACCAATCTCTCCGCCGCCGTGTCTGACAGCTACGTCGCCGCGGAAAACACCTTGAACAACCAGGCCACGCTCTACGGCGCCGGCGGCGGACTGGACATGCACGCGGGGGGCAACATCGGCAGCCCGCAGATTTACGTGGCGGACGGCACCGGGGTGCTGACCGCTGACGGGGCTTTGTCCGCGACCCGCACGTACCAGCCCATTGGATCGAAGCCGATCCCGGTGGGTGCTACGATCGCGCTCGGCGATTCGCAGGTCTCGGTGTGGGTGCGCAACGGCCTGCAGGTCGAGGCGATCTACGATCCGACGCTGGTCCCGCAACTCGTGAGCGACAGCGATCTGCAGAGCAATGGTTTCCTCACCTACGGGTCCGACTCGAGCGTGACGCTGTCGACGACGGCCGGCACTGCGCTTCTGGAGCTGTCAGCCCGCCCGCAGAATACTCCGCTTAGCGCGCTGGTTGGCAGCTATGCCAGCACCTCCAACTTCTCGGACATGGCACCCACTCTGAATCTGCAGGCCCTGCAGGGGGACATCGATGTCACGGGCACCACTAATGCGGTACTCGCACCGGCTGCACAGGGACAGCTCACTCTATTCGCTGGTCAGGACATTAGCTTCGCGGGGAATACCACCATCGAGATGGCCGACAACCTCCTCACCACGCTGCCCACCATCACAAATCCAGGGCTTTCGCTGGCCCTGGTGCCGTTCTCTGGCGTGATCCATGCGCAGGACCCCGATCCGGCGCTGATCACAGCCGGTCGGGACATCGTGGGCCTGAGTTTAGTGGTGCCGAAGGCGACGCAGATCGTGGCGGGGCGCGACATCGTGAATCTCCAATTCCAGGGCCAGAACATCTCGAGCGACGATGTGACGCTGATCGCCGCCGGCCGTGACTACCGAGATTCGAGCGCCAACGGTTCGGGCGTGGTCGTCGGTGGGCCCGGAAGCGTGGACCTCCTTGCCGGACGCAACCTTGATTTCGGATTCAATCCAGGAGTGGTGACGGTAGGTAGCCTCATAAACGCCAACCTGCCGACGGCAACCGGCGCGGACATCAATCTGATGGTGGGCTACGGAAGTCAGGGGGCCGATCTGTCAGGGTTCGTCGATACCATCATCGTCCCGTCGCCCGCCTACCAGGGGCAGCTCATCGCCTACGTCGAATCGCTGAACGGAGCCTCCGGATTGAGCTTCGCTCAGGCACGCGCCGATTTTGCGACCTTCACCCCCGAGCAGCAATCCGCGCTCACCGATGCGGTGTTCTTCAATGAGTTATTGCTCTCCGGCAGGGCGGCGAACTCCGGCAGCGGCGTGGGCTTTGCGGAAGGCTATGCTGCGATCGACGCACTGTTTCCGGACAGCCGTCCCTCGACTTCGGGCGCCGCTTCGCCTTACGCCGGCGGCCTGACACTCTCTTCGAGTCAGATCTACACCGATGCGGGGGGCAACATTTCGATCCTGGTGCCTGGCGGCGGCATCGACGTTGGCCTTGCCAACTCGCCGCCAGGCCTGCCGACCAAGCCCGCCTCACAGCTCGGTATCGTCGCGGAGGGCAGCGGCAACATCGACATCTATGCCCTCAACGATGTCAACGTGAACACTTCGCGCATTTTCACGCTGGGCGGCGGCAACATCCTCATCTGGTCGACGCTCGGCAGCATCGATGCGGGCAATGGTTCGAAGTCCTCGCTCTCGGTGCCGCCGCCTACGATCTCCATCAACAAATCCGGACAGGTCAGCCTCAATTTCGGCTCGTCACTGGCCGCCGGGTCTGGCATCCGCACCATTCAGACTGATCCCAACGCGCCGCCCGGTAACGTCGATCTTGATGCGCCGGTGGGCACGGTGAATGCGGGCGATGCCGGAATCGGTGCCTCCGGCAACATCAATATTGCGGCGGCGCACGTGGTGGGGGTCGACAACATCAACTTCGGTGGCACCGCTACCGGCGTGCCCTCGGATGTCTCGAGCCTGGGGGCGAGCCTGGCCGGCGCGTCGAGCGCCGCGGCGGGCACCACGAGCAGCAGCACGGGCGCCGCGCAGGAGAGCGCAGCCGCCGCCAAGCAGACCGCGCCGATCGCCGAGGCCGCCTTGAACTGGCTGGACGTGTTCGTCACCGGCCTGGGTGAGGAGAACTGCAAGCCTGATGACGTGGAGTGCCTGAAGCGGCAGAAGTCGGCCGCACCTTAGAGCAGGGTGGAACCGACTGCCGCGGCGCAGCGTACTTGCACGGTTGTCATGAAAGCATCACCGGAAGCCCGGACAATCAAAATCGAGATACTGTCGTTCTCGCGAAAGGTCCCTTCAGGATGAAGCTTCACATCATAGCGCTCGCGCTCATTGCCGCCTGCGTCCCCGCCATTGCCAGCGCCGGCTCGTGGTGGAACGCCGACTGGAAGTTCCGCAAGGAATTCGGCGTGGACGCCACGCCAGCCGGCGCCAACGTCACGGGCGCCGCCGCCGACGTGCCGGTCCTCATCCGCCTCTCGCTCGGCAACTTCAACTACTTCAGCGATGCCAAGGCGGACGGCTCGGACTTCCGTGTGATCGCGGGCGATGACAAGACGCCGCTCAAATTCCATCTCGAGAAATTCGACGCGACGAATCAGATGGCGCTCCTCTGGGTACGCTTGCCGCAGCTCACGGCGGGTGCGAAGTCCGACAAGTTCTACGCCTATTATGGCAATCCCGATGCGCCGGCCGCCTCCGATGTGCCTGGCAGCTATGACACCCCGCAGGTGCTGGTGCTGTCCTTCGCCGAGACCTCGGGCAAGCCGCTGGATGGGACGGCCTACAAGAACAATCCGGATCTGTCGACGGCCCAGCTGAACCCCGCCTCGCTGATCGGCGGCGGCGTCAAATTCTCGGGCAAGGAACTCATCCGCGTACCGGATTCTGCTTCCCTGCGCCTGCTGCCCGAGCAGGGCTTCACGGCCTCCGCATGGTTGCGCATCGATCAGGCGCAGCAGGCCGTGGTGTTCGCGCTCACCGATCAGGGACGTTCGCTGCAGCTTGCGGTGGATGGCTCGAAGCTGGTGGCGCGCGCCACCCTTGGCGGACCAGCGGTGTCGGTCACGCAGCCGACCGATCTTGCCCTGGGCAAGTGGCACCACGTTGCGGTAAGTGCCGGCGCCGGCAAGCTCACTTTGTACGTCGACGGTGTCGCCGCCGGGGATGCGGCGGTAACCCTCACTGAACTGCACGGTCCCTTCACCATCGGCTCCGACGGCACGGCCGCCTTCCTCACCGGCGAGATCGATGAGGTGGAGGTCGCCAAGACCGTGCGTTCGGCGGACTGGATCAAGGCCTCGGAGCGCAGCCAGGCGGCCGAGGGCAACCTGGTCCTGTACGGCGCGGATGGACAGAAGGAGGGCTCGCAGACCTCCTATATCGGTACGATCCTGAAGAGCCTGACCATCGATGGCTGGGTGGTGATCGGCATCTGCATGGCGATGCTCGTGATCGCGCTCATCATCATGTTCATCAAGGCCATCTTCCTGACGCGCGTTGAGCGCGGCAACCAGAGATTCCTGCGCGAGTTCCGGCGGCTGAGCGGGGATCCTACGGCGCTCGATACCAAGACGGCCACCGATGAGGAGGACGAGCTGCTCACCGCCGCACAGTCGATGGCGCAGCTCGTCGGCGACAAGAACAAGTACGGCGCCTCGACGCTGTACCGCCTGTACCACCATGGCGTCTTCGAGCTGAACAAGCGCGTCGGCAACCAGACCCTGAGTGCGAGCGCCGTCTCGATTCTCTCGAATCAGTCGATCAACGCGATCCGCGCCGCCATGGACTCCTCGTCAACCCGCCTGCAGCAGACCCTCTCGAGCCAGATGGTACTGCTCACCATCGCGATCTCGGGCGGCCCGTTCCTGGGTCTGCTCGGCACCGTGATCGGCGTGATGATCACCTTCGCGGCCATCGCTGCCGCTGGCGACGTCAACGTCAACGCGATTGCTCCCGGCACGGCGGCAGCGCTGGCCGCGACCGTCGCGGGGCTTTCGGTCGCGATTCCGTCGCTGTTCGGCTACAACTGGCTGAATACGCGCATCAAGTCGATCTCCGCCGACAATCGCGTGTTCGTCGACGAGTTCGTCACCCGCATCGCCGAAGAGTACAGCTGAGGCCATCCAGATGAGCGGCTCGATCGACAGTGGTGACAAGGACGTCTACGACGACATCAACATCACGCCGATGTTGGATCTGGCCTACGTCCTGATGCTCATCTTCATCATCATGACGACGGCATCGGTCCAGGGCATCAAGGTAAACCTGCCGAAGGCGAGCGATACGCCCTCGCTCGCCAAACCGCAGACCAAGGCGATCACGATCACGGCCGACGGCACGATGTATCTGGACACCTATCCGGTCAGCCTGCCGGAGCTCGAGACCCAGCTGCGCAATGCCAAGGCGGTCAATCCGAACCTGCCGGTGATCGTGAAGGCGGACTCCTCGATCGCCTATGACCGCGTAGTTCAGGTTCTGGACGTGCTGGGCCGGCTGGACATCACACAGCTGGGGCTGGTTACCCAGCGACCCAAATAATAGAAGCGCCATGGCAGGCGAACAGCGGCGGCGTAGCGCCGTCATCAAATACGTCGGAGGTCTTCTGGTGGCGCTGGTACTGCTGGGCGGCTTCGTCGATCTGGTGCGGACCATGATGTCCTTGAAGATAAGCAAACCCGAGCGGCAGGTGCAGACCATTCAAATTATCCGCCCACCACCACCGCCGCCGCCGGATAAGCCGCCCCCGCCGCCACCCCCGGAGAAAGTCGAGCAGCAGCTGCCGCCGGACAAACCGGACCCGACACCCGACCAGCCCCAGCAACAGGCCCCGGATGTGCTCGCGAACGATGGTCCGGCCAGCGCCGGTGGCGATGCCTTCGGCATGCATCAGGGATCCGGTGGCTTCATCGGTGGCACGGGGACGGCGCCATATGCCTGGTACACGGATCGGATGCGCGATGTCATCAAGGACAAGTTGTCGAACACGGCCTGCGTCAAGTCGGCCAAGGGGTCGATCTCGACGCGAATCCTGGTGGGCGCTGACGGGCGGGTAAAGCACATCGAGCTCACCACCACGACGGGCAACACCCGTCTGGACCAATGCCTTGATGGCGCGCTGACCTCGATCACGCGGGTGGGTGCCGATCCGCCGCCGGGCATGCCCGAGGCGGTCAATTTGCGAGTCGTGTTCTAGAAAATCCAAGAATCGACGATAAGTTTGCGAGGGAGACGAATTTCTATGGGTATCCGCAAAGGGCTCGCCGCCACGGCATTGATGGCGCTCGGCCTCCTGCCGTTGGCGCACGCCGCCGACGATGAGCGCCAGTCGCTCGAAGAATTGCACAACACCGTGCTCAATTTGCTGCAGGCGCTGGTGGACCAGGGTGTCATCAGCCGCGAAAAGGCAACGCAGATGGTAAAGGCCGCTCAGGACAAGGCGGCCGCCGACACAGCCGCGCAGGCCAAGGCCGACGAAGGGGCGGTGCGCGTGCCCTACGTGCCGCAGATCGTCAAGGACGAGATCGCCAAGCAGGTGGCCGAGGAGGTCAAACCGGCGGTGACGAAGGATGTGATTGCGCAGGCCAAGACTGACAAGTGGGGCGTGCCAGGCGCGTTGCCGGACTGGCTGAGCCGGGTGCGTCTCTCGGGTGAGGTGACTTTGCGCGATGAGTCGTTGCTCTATAACGGCGACAATGCGAAAAACCAGTTCTACAACTACTACGCCATCAATACCGCAGGATCCATCGCCGCGGCCGGCCAAAACGCCTTCCTCGACGACAATGAGACGCGCGAGCGCTTTCGCGGCCGCGCCCGGCTCGGCATCGAGGGTGACCTTTCCGACTCGTTCACTGCCGGGATGCGGCTGGTGACCGGCAACACGACGGATCTGGTGTCCGAGACTCAGACCGTGGACGGCACCGCGCCCTATCAGTTCGGTCTGGATGAGCTGTTCATCCGCATGGACCAGCGCAACGCACAGCAGTTCCCGTATCTGAGCGCCGTCGTCGGCCGTTTCCTCAACCCCTATCAGACACCGACCGACGTTATCTTCCACAAGGACCTGACTTTCACCGGGACCGCGGTGACCTACCGGCAGGGCCTCGGCGATGGCAGTCCGGAGCAGTCGGACGTGTTCTTCACGGCGGGGGCGCAGCAGCTTCAGGAAATCGAGTTCTCCGCGCAGGACAAGTGGCTGGTTGCGGCGCAGCTCGGTACCAATCTGCGCTGGGACAATATCCAGCATCTGCGGCTGACCGGTGCCTTCTTCGACTTCTTCAACGTGACCGGGCGGTTCAATCCGATCGGCTCTCCGGGCCTCTACAACTACACGGCGCCGCAGTTCATGCGTTACGGCAACACCGTGTTCGACATCGCCAATGGCGCCGACCCGAATGCCAACCTGTTCGCGTACGCCTCGAAGTTCCGACTCGGTAACGTCAATGCCGTCTACGGCGTCGATGTTGGCCGATACCGCCTCAGCTGGACGGTGGATGGCGTCAAGAACTTTGGGTTCCACTACCAGGACATCATCACCCGCACCGGTGTGACGCCCGCAAGCGTGCACCGCAATATCGGTGCCCAGACGGAAGTCAGCTTCGGGTATCCGGAGGTACTCGAGCGTGGTGCGTGGCGCGCCACGGTCGGCTATCGCTATCTGCAGGGCGATGCCGTGAT